>DRPG01000040.1 GCA_011376105.1 Deltaproteobacteria bacterium | reverse complement strand
GCGCTGGAGAGGTCTGCGCTGGAGAGGTCTGCGCTGGAGAGGTCTGCGCCGGAGAGATCGAGCCCCGCCAGCAGGGCTCTAGACAGATCGAACCCCGCCAGCAGGGCGCCGGGGCCCACCATGGGGAGGGACCCACCTCCGCTCAGCACGGTGCTCGAGCTGATCAGCGCGCCCCCCTCGGCCACCCGGGCCCGATCCAGGCGCCCCCCCAGCACCACAGAGCGCTCCTCCAGGGTGAGGGCGGGGTCTAGCAGCGGGGTCTGCTCGATCCTGCAGCCCCTGATCCGGACGCTCACCAGCGAGGCACTGGAGAGCTCGAGCCGGATCAGGTGGGAGCGCTCAAGGGTGACCTCGTGCAGTCGGGTGCCCGACAGCACGGGCTGATCGAGACGTACCTCTGACAAGATCGCCCCGGAGAGGTCTGCGCCGGAGAGGTCTGCGCCGGCCAGATCCAGAGCCACCAGCGAGGCTCCGGAGAGGTCTGCGCCGGCGAGGTCTGCGCCGGCCAGATCCAGATCCATCAGCGAGGCTCCGGCGAGGTCTGCGCCGGCGAGGTCTGCGCCCGGGCCCCACCACACCAGATCCGATGGGGGCTCGAGGGTCGAGGGCCAGCGGGTGTGATCGCTGATCCATGCGCCGGCGAGGTCTGCGCCGGCGAGGTTGCTCGAGCCGAGGTTGGTGTGGGTCAGATCGGCGCCACGCAGGTTGGATCCGATCAGGAGCCCTGAGACCTCGAGAGGGAGCACCGCCCCCGACAGATCGGCGCGGGACAGGGAGATCCCGAGGATCCGAGCCCCGGACAGATCGGCGCCGGCCAGCGACGCGCTCCGTAGATCGGCGTGATCCAGCAGGCAGCCCCGACAGTCGAGCTGATCGAGCCGGGCGCCCGGGGCCGAGATCGAGCGCAGATCGGCGCCGGCGAGGTCGGCTCCCCGCAGATCCGCGTCGGCTAGGCGAGCTGCTGAGAGCGAGGCGTGCTGAAGCGAGGCGTCGCGGAGGAGCGCTCCCTGGAGATCTGCACCGGCGAGGTCTGCACCGGCGAGGTCAGCGCCGGCGAGGTCAGCGCCGGCCAGGCTAGCCCGCGACAGGTCTGCACCGGCGAGGTCAGCGCCGGCCAGATCGAGCCCCTCGAGCAGGGCTCCGGCCAGATCTGATCCTGGTCCGATCAGCTGGATCTCGGGGGGGAGGTCCCCCGGCCAGGTGGTGGTTGGATCGAGCAGGGCTTCGTCGACCCGTAGGCCCTCGAGGGTGGCCCCGGCCAGGTTGGCGCCCCGGAGATCCGAGCGCGACAGGGAGGCCCGGTCGAGGCGAGCACCGCGCAGATCGATCCCCGCGAGATCCCGATCGCTCAGATCGGCGCCGACCAGCCACGCGCCGGGCTTGAGCACCCACACCCGGCGGGGGGGTGCGTGGGGCCATCGGGTGTGGGGATCGGCGAGGGCCTCGGACAGATCGGCGCCCTTGAGCCGGGCCCCGGACAGATCGGCGCCCCTGAGATCGGCGCCCCTGAGATCGGCGCCCCTGAGATCGGCGTGATCGAGGTGAGCTGCGGACAGATTGGCCCGTCGGAGATCGAGCCGTCGGAGATCGAGCGACGACAGCGCCGCGCCCTGGCAGTCGGGAGCACACGTCGGGGGTGCGGCGAGGGCCAGGCTGATCCACAACATGGCACAGGATACCGCAGGTGGGCGGTAGCGCGCTCGATCAGCGCTCTGTGCTGCCCTCCGTCTCCTCCGGGGAGGTCTCCTCAGCGGGGGCGTCAGGGAGGCGCTCGTAGGCGATCCGGATCTGAGCGTCGACCCTCGGGGCTTCTCCGAGGAAGCGGATCGAGTTGGTGCTGGCGATGTACTCGAAGTCGTCGTCGATCGTGTACAGGGTGGGGTGTTCTCGGTAGACCACCGTCACCTCTTCGGGGCGCTCGGCGGGGATCTCGGAGAGCACGAACTCCTTTTTCTGACCGATCGCGTCGAGGAACAGGGTCTCGATGCCGCGCTGGAAGGAGCCCACGCTGAACACCACGCCGCCGGTCTCGGCGGCCAGATCCGCCCAGTGGTTGTAGACGTTGGGGGCCGAGATGGTGATCGCGCTGATCCGAGTGCTCTGGGTGTGTTCGAGATCCCGCAGCCAGGCGAGGAAGTCGTCGTTGGTCAGATCGTTGTCGGTGGTTTGATCGGGCTTGTTGGTGGCGACGATGATGTAGAGATCGGCCTCTGGGCGGAGGAAGTCCTGGTTTCGGGACCAGCGATCATCGAACGCGGTCTTGATCCCGAGGCGGACCTTCGACGGCCCGCTGCCCAGGACATCGTATGCGCCGGGCTGTGCGGGCCAGGTCTCGTGGACTCCTCGGATCAGGCCTCGGTTTTGTTGGGTCCCAGCGTCGGACGACATCACCCCGATCCGCCAGGAGGGATCCGCCATCAGCAGGGTGGTGTAACCGACCTCCATCGCCTCCTTCAGCGCATCGGTCCCATCGGGCCAGGTTGGATCGAGGACCCACAGGATGTCGACGGGATCGAGGATGGTCTGGACGAACACGTCCTCCACCCGCAGATCTTCGCCTGTGTCCCCTGTGGGGCTCGTCGGGTTGTCGTCTTCGTGGGTGCAGGCCGCCAGGGCCAGCGCCAGAACCATGGCTCCCTCCAGCGCCCCACCATGCCCCATCCATCGTCCCATGTCACGTCCTGATCGCGGTGAGCACGAGACCATGCCCGGGCAGGTGCGCTGCCTTCAGCGGTCAGGATCTGGCGATCGGAATACCGGAGCAGCATGTCTGCACGGGACTCCCTCCTCTCTACCTTGCCCCCCGAGATCCGGGACACCGCCGAGCGAGTGTACCACGAGCTCGAGGAGCAGGAGATCCCCGATCCCCGCGAGGTCGTGACCGAGCTCCACCGGCGTGGCATCCTCTCCGATGATCAGTTTCGGGAGGTGGTGGTGGCGATGGAGAGCTCGATGCGCATCGAGCGGGTGCGCCTCGAGCCCCCCGGTGCTGTCGAGCCCACGATCCTCGGCCCCCTCGGCTCGGGGGCGATGGGGGAGGTGCTGATCGGCAAGGACGAGGGTCTGAGCCGGGTGGTGGCGATCAAGCGGCTACACGCCGAGCTAGCGGATCGACCCCGGGTGCTGCAGCGCTTCTACAAGGAGGCCCAGGTCACGGCGCAGCTCGATCACCCGAGCATCGTGCCGATCTATGGGCTGGTGGCGACCGACGGGGCGCTGGCCTACTCGATGAAGCTGGTGCGGGGCGAGACCCTGGAGGACTTCCTCGACGAGGCGCGTCGGCAGTGGGTCGCCGGGCTCAAGGTCGACAGCCGGCATGTGCTGCCGTCCCGGCTCGAGCTGTTCCTCCACGTCTGTGAGGCCATCGCCTATGCCCACGATCGAGGTGTGCTCCACCGGGATCTCAAGCCTGAGAACATCATGGTGGGGACGTTTGGCCAGGTCATCGTGATGGACTGGGGGATCGCCAAGCTGCTCGATGAGGGCAGCGAGGAGATCCTGCCTGAGACCGGTCACCACCAGATCCACGCCAAGATCCATGGCACCCGGGTGGGCACGGTGATGGGCACGCCCCGGTACATGTCGCCGGAGCAGGCCTCGGGCAAGACCGACACGATGGACGCCCGATCGGATCAGTACTCCCTGGGGCTGATCCTGGCTGAGATCGTCACCTTGAGGCCCGCGGTCGACGAGCACCTCGATCTCGAGACCTGCCTCGAGTGGGCCCGTAGCGGGCGGAAGTCCAAGCTCAAGCACCTTCACCGCAGGGGCCGCGTGCCCCGGGAGCTGGCCGGGATCATCGACAAGGCCACCGAGCTCGAGCCCGACAGGCGCTACGCCTCGGTGGCGGAGCTCGCCGCGGACGTGCGGCGCTACCTGCGCGACGAGGCCGTCGAGGCGAGGCCCGACACCCTCACCCAGCGGCTGCACCGCTGGGTGGGGCGCCACCGTGGGCTGATGCTGATGATGTTGATGGTGTCGATGACCGCCACGGTGGTGATCGGCAGCTCCCTGATGGCGGCGGGCATGGCCGCCCACGAGTACCGTCGCTGGGTCGCGGCCCACCGGGAGGAGGGGCTCGAGCACTGGACGGGCCAGATCGCCGAGCGCAGCTCCGAGATCGAGGCGCAGCTAGGTCGGTTCGAGGGCCTGCTCACCGGGCTGTCCTTTGTCGCGGAGCGTGCCCTGAACCGGCAGCTCAACAAGCGCATCGAGAAGCTGAACTACGATCCACTCACCGACGCTCTCCCGGAGTTCGAGTCCTCCAAGGTCTACGGCCGCAAGGTCTCGGTGGAGTACCCGAGCTTCACCTACGCCAGGGATCTCAAGAGGCCCGACGAGAACGAGGTGTACTTCCTCGCCTACTCGGCCTACCAGATGTTCCGGGTCTTGGCGGACTCAGCGGGCAAGTACCAGCTGCTGGACAAGCCCCAGGCGCGGCGCAAGTTGGTGGCCAGCCGGGGGGTACCGATCCTCTGGGCCCGGGTCACCACCGCCAACGGGATCTCCGCCCGGCTGCCCGGCGTCGGCGAGATCGATCGGGGCGAGGACGAGACCAAGGCTGCTTGGTACCAGGCGGCCAAGGAGGCCTCGAGCCCGGTGTGGACCGGACCCCGGATCGATCCTGAGGGCATGGGGGCGATCGTCACCGCCTCGCTGCCGGCCCGGACCTCCAGGTTGCGGGGAAACAATGCGCTACGGGGCGTGGTCGCGGTGGACGTGGGGCTCGACACCTTCGCCGAGCTGCTGGAGCCCCCCGCGGGGGCTGAGGGCACCTGGCTGGTCGATCGCAAGGGGCGGCTGATGGCCTGGTCGGGGATGAACGCCCGGAAGATGAGCTCGTGGAAGGCCGAGGAGCTTCCCTACCCGGCGCTGGCCCAGGGGATCGACTGGGGGAAGGACGGCTGGGTGGAGGCCGGGGGGCGGATCGCCCTGTACCGGTACCTCCCCTCCCTGGACTGGAGTCTGGTGGTGGTGGCCGACGACGACGCGATCTGGTAGCGTCCGCCCTAGTCGTTGAAGCTCGCCTCGGTGAAGGCGCAGTCGCTGACGTCTCCATCGCTGAACAGCTCGAAGTTGTTCTCGAAGTACACCACGGTGTGGGCAGGGCTCCAGCACTCGGTCTCGGTGTAGGTCAGCTGACCGAAGTCCCCCTCGGTGAGGTAGGCGTCGGTGCGGCCCGCCCCCTCGCTGTCCCAGCGGGAGCGCAGGATCATCACCTCCTCGCTGCCGTTCGGGGGCTCGGTCAGATCCCCCTCGATGATCACGTCCATCAGGCCACCCACCCCGCGCTCGTGCTCGAAGTGGGTGCCGGCGTTGGCCGGGATCGAGCCATCCTCGGCGAAGTCGCCGAACAGCACGGTGGTGGACGCGCCACCCTCGAACAGCTCGTACTCGACGGCGATCTCGCCGACCGTGCCGTCGCCGGAGCCCAGCGCCTCGATCGTGGTGAAGTCCATCCCGAAGCGGCCCGAGGACGCCGTCGCGTCTGAGCCCGCGTCCACCTCGCCGGCCAGCACGGGGGTCCACGGCCCCTCCTCACCGGGGCGCAGCTCGATCGCCCAGGCGTAGGAGCCGCCCTCTTCCTCAGCGACCCACAGCTGGCCGTAGGTGCCGTTGTCGATCCAGGGCCCCCACAGGGCGGTCTGCTCGTCCTCCGCGGACCAGGTTGGGGGGAAGCTCGTGATCAGCTCGATCAGGGTGAGCACCTCCTTCAGGCCGGTGTTGGTCTCGACCGTCAGATCGTGGGTGATCTGGTAGTGGGCGCTCGGCTCTCCGACGGATCGCAGCCCCTGGGCGCCGTCGGGGAACTCGACGAGGAGCCGATCGTCGGGGAGCACGTCGCGGTAGGCGTCGGGGGGCACGTCACAGCCGGTGAGCCCGATCAGGCTGGGGACGAGGATGCTGATGGGGGGTAGGGTTCGCATGGGTCCTCCTGTGTCTACCCGTCGGACCCGCGAGGCCTGGTTCCAGGAAAGCCCTGGGAAGAAAAGATGGATCCCGTTGCTCTGTCCCCTGTTTTTGCTGAGGGCCCCGACGTGGGGGGGGCGCCATGGTCTACCCTCACAGCATGGATCGACCGCTGGCGGACCCCGCCCTCGACACCCTCGCCCAGACCCAGCCCGAGCTGGCCCGGCGGTTCTCCGCGGGGTGGGACACCCCCGCCGCCCGGTGGGCTGCGGCGCAGTGGGCTCCGCCCGAGTCCCCACGCTTTGAGCCTGCGCTGCGGCGGGCCCTGGCTGCACAGCTCGCGGTGAGCGCGGGTCCAGGGAGCGAGGCCCTGCTGGACTCGATCGAGGCCAACGGGGTGGTGCTCACGCCCCACCATGTGTGCCCGACGCCGGGCCCCACCTTTGGCGCGATCGATGTGCTGTCGGCCCTGGGGCACCCCGGTCCGATCCTGGTCCTCGCCTGGTCGGGGGTCCCGATCAGCAACAGCGCTGTGTCCGGCGCCCTGTGCTACGCGGTGGCTCAGCCCGGGGATCTGCTGCAGGAGGGCAGCGCCGCCCTGGCCCGGCACCGCCGCTCGATCCGGGATCGTAGCCGTGACGGCGTCACTGAGGGGCGGCTGAACCTGGTGCCGTCGAGGCTGCGCGACAGGCTGCTGTACCGCTGCCCCATGCCCGACAGCGTCGACGAGGTGCTGGGCAGCGCCTCAGCCCAGCTGGCGGCGCTGGTGCCCCGGCCGCTGGCCGGGGAGAGCTACCCCGCGTGGTCGATCCGCACCGCGACTGCGATCCAGCGGCGGATGCTCGGCCGTGACGACCTGTGGTACATCGATCTGAACGAGGTCGCCACCCGCTACCTGCTGGAGGTCCTGGCCGAGCCGGATCATCCGATCTCCAGGCTGGTGCGCGCTGATCCCGAGGGTCCCCTGGCGGCGGTCTCAGATCTGTCCTGGTTCTACACCCGTCGTCCGGGCAAGCGGGAGAAGGTCACCACCCTGCGGCGCTGTCCCGAGGCTCTGGCCGACGGGCTGGCGTCCGGCGCGGTGTGTCCGGGCCTGGTGCCGGTGTTCGGGGCTCTGCGGCTGCTGTCCCGGGTGCACCTGCTGGGGGGCTTCCGCCAGGTGTGCTACCTCGAGGCGATCGCGGACGCCTGGCTCGCGGCCGGGCTGGTGGGCACCGATCAGGGGGTGCCCGGCCGGCTGATGACCGGCCGGCTGACCACCGGGGGCCAGCCCGTCTATCCGCTGGACGTCGCCCTTGGAACGGTGGGCACCTCGGCCCTGCCCGGCCCCGCGACCCCGATGTCCACGCTGTGGCGCCCCCTGCTGGCGCGGGTCGCCGGCCGGGCCCCGGAGCCCCGGGCCGGGTAGAGTCCAGGACAGGAGGCCTCCTGATGCCATGGCTCACCCCCGCCCTCGCCCTCGCCTGCAAGGGCGTCGATCCCGCCCCCGCTGAGCTCGACGCGCTGCTCCACTATGTCTGGGATCGGTACGACGAGGGCACCGACGAGCAGCTCGCCGAGGCGATCGTGAACCTGGACGCCGCGGTGGGTGGTGGTGGGCTGGTCGAGGCCTTCGATGGCTCCCTCTCGAGGCTGGATCCCGAGCAGGTCGCCGCCGTCGGGGTCTCCGATCGGGATCCAGCCGCAGCGCCGGGGGTGTTCCTGGTCAACACCTTTGACTGTGGCTTCGACACCCTCGAGGCGCTGCTGTCCTACCCGGCCCAGGAGGAGCTGCACGGCGGCATCTACTCCGCCTACAGCCGGCGCTTCGACACCCCCCGTGCCGACTGGCTGGGCGCCCCCGGGGGGACGCTGACCTATCGGGTCGACTACACCGCGAAGCTGCTCGGCGTCGAGTACTCCGCCTCGACCCTGGGGGCCCTGCGGCGGGTCCCCGGGGGCGAGGCGCTCGTGCCCTGGGGGCGGGCCGTCGTGCAGCGGGTGGTGCTGCCGACCCCTGCTGACTTTGGAGGCAGCAGCGGCAAGCGGATGGATCAGGACTACCAGCTAGAGATCTACTGGGAGCGGGGCGGGGATCGCGTGCTGCATGCCTACGGCATGTGGCGCCAGGCGGAGTACGGCGCGGGGATCAGCATGGAGGACGAGGGCAGCCAGCGGCTGCTGCTCAACGGGCTGCTCGACTGGGACGACGAGACCGCCGAGAGCTGCGCGACGGGCTTCTCCCTGTGATCGCTGGCCTCCTTGGCTCGCTCGCCTTCGCCCGCCCCGAGGCCCCCCGCCCGACGCCTGGGCACGTCGTGGCCTGGCGCGACGCCGTCGACTGGGGGGCCGCGCGGGACGAGGTGGTGACGACGCTGTCTGAGTACCTGGCGATCGACACCGTCAACCCCCCGGGCCACGAGGCGAGGGGCGTGGCCTGGCTTGGGGCGGTGCTCGATCGCGAGGGGATCGCATGGTCCGAGCTCGAGCTGTCTCCTGGTCGGAGCTCCCTGATCGCACGGATCGAGGCCACCGGGGGGGAGCCAGGGGCCGGGGACGGGCTGTGCCTGGTGCACCACATCGACGTGGTCCCCTCCGAGACCGAGCGCTGGTCGGATCCGCTCCAGCGGGGTCCGCTGTCGGGGGCGGTGGTCGACGGGCACGTCTGGGGTCGGGGCGCGCTAGACATGAAGGGCATGGGCGCGCTGGAGCTGATGACCCTGATCTGGCTCGCCCGCCTGGAGGTCCCGCTCCAGCGCGACGTCGTGCTGGTGGCCCTGGCCGACGAGGAGGTCGACAACCTGGGCGCACGCCAGCTGGCTGAGCGCTGGGGCGAGATCGGCTGCAGCCATGTGATCAACGAGGGCGGGCTGGGGATCCGCGATGCGCTGTTCGACGGGCAGTCGGTGCATGCGATCTCCACCGCTGAGAAGGGGATCTTGTGGGTGCGGATGCACGCTGAGGGGCGCGCGGGCCATGGCTCGGTGCCCCACCCCGACGAGGCCCCCAGCCGCCTGCTGGAGGCCATGGCCGCGGTGCAGCGCCACCGGCCCCGCTACCGCCTCGACGACGATATCGCCCAGCTGCTGCGCAACGTCGGCGCCCACAGGGGCGGGCTCACCGGCCGGATCCTCCAGACCCGCTGGCTGGTCCGCACCCTGGCCTGGTCCCGCCTCAAGGCCGAGCCCACCATGCGGGCCGCCCTGCACGACACGATCCACCTCACCGGCGTCTCAGCGCAGATCAGCGGGTCCCCCAACGTAGTCCCGTCACAGGCGTCGGCGACCTACGACTGTCGGCTGCTGCCCGGCACCGAGCCTGATCGGCAGCTGGCACGGCTGAAGATCCTCACCCGCGGGATCGAGGGGATCCACTTCGAGGTGCTCAGCCAGGATCCATCGAACGGCTCGTCGATCGATGATCCCCTGTACGAGGCGATCGCCCACTATGCGGTGGAGGATCGTCCCTGGGCGGTCGCTGGCCCGTTCCTGTCGGTGGGCTTCACCGACTCCCTGCTGCTGCGTCCGGTCGGAGCGATCGCCTATGGCTATGTGCCGTTCGAGCTCTCAGCTGAGGTGGCCGGGACGATGCACGGCCACGACGAGCGGGTCCCGATCGAGCAGGTGGGGGAGGGGCTGCGGCGGTTGCTGTCGATCACCCTGGATGTGGCTGCTGATCCGGCATCGTCGCCGAGATAGGGCTCGCGGAGCGTCACCTCCTGTGGGGGGCACCGACCGGATCCGGGCCAGCGCGGAGACGAGGGGAGCGACACCGTCGGGCCGGTGGATCGGGCGATGGCGCCCCGGGGTTGCTGGCCGGGCTGAGGCTGGAGCTGCGTGCTCGTCCGATGTTCCTTGCGACCCTGCGTTGTTGGCGTCAATCTGACGCACAGCCTGCGGTGGAGCCGTTAGCACCTCCCATGCGAACAGCCGCCAACATCATCGTCCGCGCCCCGTGGCTCTTCATCGTGCTCTTCCTCGGCGTCACGCTGGGGTTCGCGACTCAGCTCCCCGGGCTTCAGATCGATCCCGAGGTGAAGAACCAGCTGCCGGAGGACATGCCGGCGCGGGTGAACCTGCGGACCATCGAGGAGCACTTCGGGGGCTCTGAGATGCTGCTGGTGGTCGTCTCTGCCCCCGACGTCCTCGACGCCACCGTCCTGCAGCGCCTCGATCGGATCGGATCGGATCTGTCGGATCTACCGTTCGTCGATCGGGTGCTGACCCCGTTCACCCTGACACGCATCGACTCGGACGAGGGGGGGATGATGACGGTGGAGCCCGCCATCGACGCCACCCACCTGCCCAGCACGCCCGAGGAGCGCGGGGCGCTGGCGGAGGCGCTGGCGAGCAACCCGCTGGTGTACGGCAACGTCGTGGCCCGGGACTTCAGCGCCATCAGCGCCATCGCGATGTTGGGCAGCGACGCCACCGACACCGAGACCATGGCCGCGGTCCAGCAGGTCATCGACGACAACCCCGGGCCCGGCGAGGTGGTGATCGGCGGCGCCCCGGACGTGCGGACCCACCTCTCCGAGGACATCCGCGGTGACTTCCGCAGGTTCCTGCCGGTGGGGCTGCTGGTGGTGCTGGGCTTCCTCTACGCCTGCTTCCGGCAGCTGCGTGGCGTGTTGCTGCCGTTCTTCGTCGTCGTCATGTCGGTGATCGTCGCGATGGGCCTGATCCCGATGATGGGGTGGAAGGTGCAGATGCTCACCGTCACCCTCCCCGTGATCCTGCTCGCCATCGCCAACGACTACGGCATCCACCTGATGGCGAAGTTCCAGGAGGAGAACGTCGAGGGCAAGGTGCGCGACAGCCGGTTCCTCGCCCGGGTCGTGCTCGAGGATCTGGGCCCTCCGGTGATCGCGGCGGGGATCACCACCATGGCGGGCCTGCTGTGCCTGACCACCCACATCGTGGTGCCCGCGCGCCAGCTGGGGATCCTGGCCGCGGCCGGGGTGGGGTTCGCGCTGCTGTGTAGCCTGGGCTTCATCCCCGCGGTGCTGGCGGTGCTGCCGGTGCCCAAGCCCCTGGCCTCGCTGTCGGGTCCCGAGGGGCCCAGCGGGCTGGAGCGGCTGCTGCAGTCGGTGGCGGGCTGGGTCGTGCGCAACCCCTGGCCGATCATCATCGGGATCTGCGCCTTCGCCCTGCTGGCCGCCACCGGGATGCTCCGGCTGTCCGTCGACACCAACCCGATCAACTACTACGACGCAAACGCCCCCGTCGCCCGGACCAGCGCGCTGATCAACCAGCACTTCGGGGGCTCCACCGAGCTGTCGATCCTGTGGGAGGGCGACATCCAGGAGCCCGAGGTGTTGGCCCGGATCGACGCCCTAGAGCGGGAGCTGCGTGCCAGCGAGGATGTGGGGTTCACCTCGAGCATCGCGGGGGTGGTGCGGATGATGAACGCAGCGGTCAGCGGCGGTGAGGACGCGCTGCCCGACAGCCGGGAGGCCATCGCCCAGCTGTTCCTGCTCTACAGCATGGGCGGTGAGCCAGACGACTTCGAGCGGATGGTCGACTTCGAGTACGAGCACGCCCTGCTGACGGCCCGGATCAACACCCTGTCCACCGAGAAGACCTCGGCGGTGGTGGCGCGCGCCCAGGAGCTGGTGGCCGACGACAGCAACGTGCTGGTCGGTGGCTTCGGGGTGGTGTTCGCCGACCTGGTGGCGGCGGTGGTGGAGGGCCAGCTGACCAGCCTCGGGCTGTCGCTGGTGCTGGTGTTTTTGCTGGTGACCCTGACGTTTCGATCCATCGGGGCGGGGCTGTATGCGGTGGTGCCGCTGGTGCTGGCGATGCCGGTGCTCTTTGGCCTGATGGGCCACCTCGGCATCGAGCTCAACGTGGTGACCGCGATGCTGAGCTCCATCATGGTGGGGGTGGGGGTCGACTACACCCTGCACTTCCTCTGGCGCTACCGCGCCGAGCGTCACGCGGGCCTGGCCCCCGACGATGCGGTCCTGCGCACCCTGATCACCTCCGGCCGAGGGATCGTCTTCAACGCCTTGTCGGTGATCGTCGGCTTCGCGGTGCTGCTGATCAGCAACTTCCTGCCGGTGCAGTTCTTTGGCTTCCTCGTGGTGGTGAGCATCAGCGCGTGCCTGATCGGAGCGTTGATGTTGCTGCCCGCCATGGTCCTCGTCTTTCGGCCGGCCTTCCTCGAGCCCTGAGGATCAGCGGGGGAGGGTGGTGGTGTCAGGGGCCCCGCGCTCGCTCACCACACCTGACTGATCGGGGGGCGGGTGCTGATCCGGAGCGCAGCGCTCCAGGGGCAGGACGAGGGTGAACGTGGAGCCGACGCCCAGGGTGCTCTGCACCTCGCACCGTCCCCCGAGGAGCTTGCTGATGGAACGCACCAGGGCCAGCCCCAGGCCCGTCCCGCCGCGGCTGTGTGGGGCCTGCTGGAAGGGATCGAACAGGGTGGCCAGCGCTGAGCTGTCGATCCCGGTGCCCGTGTCCCGCACCGCGATGGAGAACGTCTCACCGTGGAGCTCGACGATCACCTCGATCTGTCCCCCGTCGGTGTAGCGTGCCGCGTTCGCCAGCAGGTTGTACAGGCACTGGCGCGTCCGGACCGGATCGATGTGCAGCCAGCCGATGGTGGGGCCCGAGGTGTCGATCCGGTTGCGCCGACGCCTCGCCAGGGGGCGCACGTCCGCGATCACGTCCGCGATCAGGTGATCGAGATCGGTGGG
>DRPG01000039.1 GCA_011376105.1 Deltaproteobacteria bacterium | reverse complement strand
TGCTCGGTTGTCTGGGAGCCCTACGCGGTCTGCACGAGCGACTGGGGAGGGTCGGGCGTGGCCGGGCTCGCTCGACCGCTATCCCCGCGACAACCTCACGAAGCGGCACGTCTCACCGAGGCGTCCGGGAGGGCACAGCCCTGCTCGGGGCGACCGACGGGCTCGGCGGAGCGCTCGAGGAGGGGCGAAGCGCCGGCGGAGGGGCGGAGGCCGGGCTGGGCGGAGCGTTCGGGGAGGGGCGACGCGGCTGCGGAGGGGCGAGCGCTGGAGTCGCTGGGCAGGCGGGCGGGAGCGGCTGGCGGATGACCTCCGTGCAGGGGCGAGGGCTGCAGACGCTGGGGGGACGAGGGCTGCAGACGCTGGGCGTACGGCGCTTCGTCCCGACTCATGCGCTTCGTCGTCAGCCCCGGGAGCCCCGCCCCGTCGCCGTGAGGCTCGACGACCCAAGGGGCACTTCGTAGGGACCCTCAACACGCCCGCCCCAACTCAAAGAGCCCCTACTATGATGAAGGGGTGGGGGCCCGGGGCTCGAGCCGAACCAGGAGAGAGGGCTGTGGGGCTCGCAGCTCCCTGGGAGCCCGCCAAGCCGTGTCCGCAGCGCCCAAACGCACGCTGAGAGACCGCCCGCGCCACCACAATGCCCCGGGCCGAAGCACGCAAAAACAGCCAAAACCTAAGCGCGCACGACGTCTCGCGGGGCGCCTGCGCTCCATCGGTAGCCCCGGGACCCTTCCTTCGAAGACGGATATTGTTCGGAAATATCAAGTATATAGCGCATATTTTGCGTAAATATCTCGTATGTGCCGAACATTCTTCGGGTAACACACGCTTGTGCCAGCAAACGCTCGGACGCTGCGGACGTGGCTGGGCACTTCGCCCCGTCGGCCTGCCCGGACGAGCTCAGCCCGCCCACGACGTCCACCGCACGAGGTAGCGGAGACCAACTTGTCGTGATCGGCTCCCTCGCGGGTCCAACCGACAGGAGGATCCATGGGCTGGCTGATCGGACCGGTGGTGGCGCTGTTGCTGCTCGGGGTGTGCTTCGAGATCCTGGAGTCGAGCCTGACCGCGGTCCCGCGGCTCCGGACACGGTGGCGCACCGATCTGGCGTGGTGGTTCTTCACCCCCTTGGTGGCGCGTCCGCTGGGGCAGGTGGTGGTGCTGCTGTCGCTCGCGCCGGTGATCCTCGCGCTGAGGTTACCCCGGGGGGAGGCGCTGGTGCAGGGCCACGGCCCGCTGGCCGGCTTGCCCTGGTGGATGCAGCTCTTCGGGGTCTTGCTGCTGATCGACGGGATCGGCTACTGGATGCACCGGCTGCACCACCGCTCGGTGCTGTGGGACACCCACGCGATCCACCACAGCTCAGAGCACCTCGACTGGCTCGCCAGCGTCCGGGTCCACCCCTTCAACGCCTGGATGCAGCGTGCGCCGGGGCTGCTGGTGGTGATCCTGCTGGGCTTCGATCTCCGGACGGTCGCGGCGGCGGGGCCGATCCTGGGGCTGTGGGGGATCGGGCTGCACGCCAACGTCGCTCTGCGCCTGGGGCCGCTGGTCTACCTGATCGCTACCCCCTCCTTCCACCGCTGGCACCACGCCAGGTCTGGAGCCCCCGAGGGCGGCTGCAACTTCGCGGGCCTGTTTCCCCTCTGGGACCTATGCCTTGGTACCTTCCATCTCCCCGAGGCCGAGGCCGACGACTTCGGGGTGCCGGGGGAGGGGCCGGCCGAGTCGCTCTGGGATCAGCTGATCTGGCCCGTCGCTCGGATCAGGCGCGGGGGCTCGGCCGCTACGGGGGATGTGATCGTGTCGCGGTAGGGCGCGGGCACAGATCAGCTCCGTTCCTCGGAGAAGTAGGCGATCAGGGCACCGAGCACCGCGCGGGCGAAGGCGTCCCGGGTGCGGGGCTCCTCCCATCGATCCGCCTCCTGGGGATCGAGGGCGTTGTGGGTCTCGATGATGATCGAGGGGACCTTGGGCCTGCGCAGCATCATCAGCCCCCGGCGATCGAGGAACACCCCCTCGGTGGTGTCACGCTCATACTGAGCTCCGTACCGCCCTCCGTCGTACAGGGGGAAGCCGGCTCGGCCCAGGGCGTCGGCGACGTGCCGTGCCAGGGCCAGACGAGCGGCGTCGAGCGCCTCGCCGCCTTCGTCGGAGACCAGCACCGACAGGCCAGGATCGACGTCGGTGCAGCGGCAGATCTCGTCCCCCACCGAGCCGCTGGCCTCCGCCACCCTCGCGCCCCTCGCGTCGCTGTGGAGCTCGATCAGCACGTCTGCGCCGGAGCGAGCCAGGTGCCGCAGCCTCGCAGGGTAGCTCGGGCGCGCCGTGTCGCTGCGGGCCTCGATGATCTCGAACAGGCCGGTGATCTCGAGCCGAGCAGCCAGATCCGAGGCCGCCTCCAGGGTGAAGTGCTCCTCCTGGATGCAGCGACACCCGAGGTTGCCCACGTTCGAGCCCGTGCCATGCCCCGCCACTACGAAGACGCCGTAGCGTCCGAAGCCCTCGGGGACCTCCAGCACGGGGTGGTGCAGCGGCGCGCCGGCTTCGGGCCAGCGTGGATCGGGGGCACCAGACCCCAGCCCCTGCAGGATGGAGGGAGCAGAGGTACACGCGAGCAGGAGTGACAGCCACATACCAGACAGATCTTCGCCTCCGCGGGGCTCGACTCAACCCCCGAGCTGCGTCCCGCGCGTGCAGATCCTGTGCAGATCCCGGGGGCTCTGCACGTTGACAAGCCCTCGACGGGCGCATAAATCAGTCCGGCTCCCGACTCTGCGGGAGGGAAGGCGAGGAGGCCAAGTGCGGAGCACGATTGTTTGGTTGATGGTGGGGCTGGTCGGGTGTGCAAAGGCTCCGGTGGAGGCCCCCGCTGAGCTCGGGGCGATCGGCCTGTTTCTGTTTGAGCACTTCGAGGACGAGGACCTCGCTGAGCTCGAGGCGGGCCTAAACAACCTGATCCCGTTCATCGAGTCCGAGGACTTCAGCCTGGATCCAAAGGATCGGGCGGTCACCATGCCGATCCTCGAGGGTGCCGCCCTGGGGGGGCTGTCGATCCCCGCCGGGGTCGAGGCGTCCAGCCAGGTCCCGGTGGCCCTGGCCCGGGAGAGCCCTCACACCATCGCGTCCAACCGCGAGCTGGCGCTGGAGCCCAACCGGATCTGCATCGAGTCTTCCACCACGGTCTGGGCTGAGCGCACCATCGTCTCGGGCGCAGACTGCTTCGGGGATGGCTCCTGTGATCGCCTCGAGGCCACCCAGGAGGTCCGCAAGGAGAACGCGCTGGCCAAGGTCTGGTACGATCAGTTCGTCACCTACCGGGTCTTCGACATCGCAGACGAAGACGGCAACATCTCCGAGGTGATGCTTCAGCGCATGTGGATCGAGGAGGTCGGTGAGGGCGACGGCGGCAACAGCAGCTGGGATCAGCTGTTTGGCCTCGACGTGCTGATCCAGCGCGACAGCGGCACCATCGGCTGGCTGCCCTACTGGTCCTCGATCAGCGTCGTGGGGATCGGCGACGACATCTACGCCAACCTGGTGATCGACGGCCTGGCCGACTCGGCGATCTATGCCGACGAGTTCATGGCCAACACCCAGATCAGCTGCCCCCTCGATCGCAACACCGAGAAGCCTCCGCGCGGGTAGCCTCAGCTGCACGGATCCTGCACACCCGTGATGGGCCCCCGGCACGATCTCGCCTGATCGGGTCTGCGGTAAATGTGTTCCACTGCAGAGATGACGTACCTGCTCTGGATCCCCGGCCTGTGTCTGCTCCTGCTGGAGCCCGCGACCTGGCTCCTCCGCAGCTGGCGCGATCCAAGCCACGGCGGCGGTGGGGCGCTTGTCGCAGCCCTGGTCGTGGCCCTGGCGGTGCGCAGCGTGGGATCGGGGCCCGCCCGCCCCACCGCGATCGATCGCCGCGTCGCGCTGGGGCTGCTGGTCCTGACCTCCAGCGTCCGGCTGGCGGGGGCCCGGCTGGGCATCGCCCACCTCTCGGCCCTGGCCCTGGTCTCCGACGTCGCGGCCCTGGGGCTTCTGCTGGCGCTGCACCGCCGCCCCTGGGCGGTGGGGATCGGCTGGTGGGCTGCCCTGTTCGCCCTGAGCCTGCCGGTGGAGCAGGTGCTGCAGCGACTGGTCGCCTACCCGATGCGCCTGTCCTCAGCGGCGATCACCGAGGCGCTGCTGCGGCCGGTGCTGCCGGAGCTAAGCCGCCAGGGAACGCTGTTGGTGCAGCCCGGCGCGACCCTGTCGGTGGATCTGCCCTGCAGCGGGGCGGTGGGGCTGACCGTCCTCGTCACCTTCGCGGTGGCGGTGGCCTGCCGACGGCGGGTGGATCTGAAGGTCCTGGCCCAGGGCACAGCCAGCGTCTTGCTCGGGGCGCTGGTGGCCAACGTCTCCCGGCTGGTGCTGCTGCTGATCGGTCCCACCGAGGCGCTGCTGGTCGAGCCCTGGCACGGCCTGGTGGGGCTGGTCGGGATCGGCCTCGGGGCCGTGCCCGCGCTGGCGCTGGCCCACAGCCTGTCGCCCCGGACCTCCCGCCCCAGTGCGTCCAGCCCGGCTCCGTCCAGCCCGGCTCCGTCCAGCCCCTCCACCCCGTTCCTTGGGGGCGCCCCGGCGCACGCCTGGCTCCATGCGGCCATGGGGCTCGGGTTCACCGGGCTCGCTGCGGTGATCGTGGGGGTGCCCGCCCACCCGGTGGACGTCTCGGCCCGGATCGACGCACCGGGGCTGCCCGCCTTCCTCGGGCCCCACGCCTCTGAGATCGAGCCGCTGACCGAGCAAGAGAGCGCCTACTTCGGTCGCTTCGGGGGGCAGATCGAGCGCCGGAGGTACACCTCGGGCCACACCGTGCTCATGCTGCGGACCACCAGCCCCCTGCGGCACCTCCACCGCCCCGCCGCTTGCCTACGGGGCGCGGGCCACGAGCTGGAGCGTCTCGGGGTCCGGCACGGGGCGGTGCCGACCACGGTGTGGCGGACCACCGATCCCCAGGGGAACACCTGGCGGATCGAGGTCAGCTTCGTCTCGGATCGGGGCGAGGTCGCCGAGAGCGCGTCCGAGGTCGCCTGGCGCTGGCTGTGGCAGCCCGACACCACCTGGACCTTGATCGAGCGGATCTCCCCCTTTGCGCTGTGCGAGGCCGATCCGGCCCGCTGCGCAGACCTCGAACGAACTCTGCACAGCGCCCTGGACATGGGCCCTGCGCTTGCCTCCTGGAGGACCCCATGATCCTGTGGACGACATCGCTGGCCCTGGCGACGGTCTCACCCGGCGCCCTGCTCCAGGCCGAGATCGACGGCCTCACCGTCGAGCTGCCTGCGCTCGAGACCGATCTCCGGGCCCACATCGACGGTGACATCGCGACCGTGAGGCTGATCCAGACCTTCACCAACCCCGACGACGAGCCGATCTCCCCCCGCTATGTGTTCCCGCTGCCCGAGGACGCGGCGGTGTATGCGATGACCCTGCGCACCTCCACGACGGTCGTCACCGCAGAGATCGCCCGCAGGGAGGAGGCGGAGGCGCGCTTTCAGCAGGCCGCCCGCGCGGGCAAGCAGGCGGCGGTGTTGCACCAGCACCGGCCCAACGTCTTCGAGCAGAAGGTGGCCAACCTCGGGCCCGGCGAGACCCTGTCGGTCGAGCTGTCCTACGCCCAGCAGATCCCCCGCGAAGACGGGCGCTATGCGTTTGTCGCACCGCTGGTGGTCGGGCCCCGGTTCCAGCCCGCCGACGCCGATCCCACAGCGCCGAAGCTGGGGCAGTGGGCGGTGGGCGCCACCGCCGCCGCCGCTCCGGAGAAGATCGACAGCGAGCGGGTGAAGATCGAGATCGTGCTCGACGGCGGGCTGCCGATCCAGGAGCTCTCCAGCCCCAGCCACCAGGTGATCCTCGGCGGTGAGGGCGCACAGCGGACGGTGTCGCTGGCGAAGGGCCGAACCATCGACAACCGGGACTTCGTCCTGAACTACACGTTGACCCCCGAGCAGCTGGCGGTGGGGAGCTATGCCTGGGCTGAGGAGGGGCGTGGGGTGGTGGCGCTGCGGATCGAGCCCCCGACCCTGGTGAAGCCTGGCTCGCTGACCCCGCGGGAGGTGGTGTTCGTGCTGGACACCAGCGGCAGCATGCGGGGCTTCCCGATGGACGCGAGCAAGCGGTTCATGCGTCGGGCCCTGCAGAACCTCCGGCCAGGGGACCACTTCCGGATCGTC
>DRPG01000038.1 GCA_011376105.1 Deltaproteobacteria bacterium | reverse complement strand
GTCGCCAGGACCGGCTCGATCTCGAGGAACTTCCCGCTGAAGATCACCGCGGGGAGCATGAAGACGTTCTTGAGCCACTGCTTGGGTCGGAGCTGCTTGACCGCCGCCGACACGATCGAGAGGGGGGTAGGTGGGGCGAGGGGCTGTGTCACGCCATCTCCAGGGGGTCCCCCACATTAGCCGCCCACAGCGCGGTCGCCACCTCGATCATGTGCGTCGGGGATCGCTCCCCGGCGCGGTGAGCCTCACGGGGGGCCGATGATGATGACGCGCTGCTCCCCCCGGTTGAGCACCACCTCGTCGGCCCAGGGGGCCTCACCCTGGAGCGTGACCTCCACCCGGTGTGGGGCGCCGGGGGCCACCTCGGTCTGCTTGCCCACCACGTCTCCATCGATCCGGATCTGGGTGCCGGGGGGAGCCACCACCTGGATCCGAGGGTCGGTCAGGGTCGGATCGGTGCCCGCGAAACGAAAGCCAGCGATCAGCGCGATCACCGCGGTGGAGGTGGCCCCGACGGCCAGGCCGGTGAGCAGGGCCGCCACCGACATGACCCAGGGGATGGCGCTGGAGCGACGCCTCTGGCGACGGCGCGCGCCGGTGGTGGTGCGCCGGCCCGAGGCGGTGTTCGTGCCTGCGTCGGTGGGGACGAAGGGCTGCTCCTCGTCGAAGCCGATGCTCCGGCGCATCACCGGCCGGGGCTCCTCGGCTCCACCGGCGAGGGCGTCGAGGTCCCAGCCCTCGGGCATCTTTCGGATCAGGGTCTCCTGATCCTGCTCGTCGTGTAGATCCTCGAACGAGCGTCGCCTCAGGGCCCCCTGATCCTGCAGCCCCCCTCCGGTGGGGGAGCCCTGCTCAAGGGGGGAGCGCAGGGCGTCAGGGTTGGTGTGGAGGTTCGTCGGGCCGTCGAGGTGGTGATCCGAGCCCCGATCAGCCTCCTGCGCCCGGCCAGTCCGGGGATCGGTCTCGGGGAACAGGCCCCGGACGTAGGACGCGAGGGTGGCGTGGGTGAAGATGAACCCCGCGTCGTGGAAGAACTGGTCCAGGGCCTCCTTGAAGGCCGTGGCCGAGACATAGCGATCGTCTCGATCCACCGCCAGGGCGGTGTCGACGATGTTCTCAAGGGTGAAGGGGACCTCGGCGTTGCGCTGGCTCACCGGGACGTACCGGCCCGACTTCACCCGGGTGATCGTGTCGAGCTCGTTGTCGGTGCGGAACGGGTGCTTGCCGGTGAGCATCTCGTACAGCAGCACCCCGACGGTGAACAGATCCGAGCGCTGATCAAGATCGCGTGCGCCCCGGGCCTGCTCGGGGCTCATGTAGTCGAACCGCCCCTTCACCACGCCGCTGACGGTCTCCATGGCCTTGAGGCTCGCCCGGGCGATCCCGAAGTCGGTGAGCTTGACCTCCCCCTGGAACGACAAGAGCACGTTGGGGGGAGACACGTCGCGGTGGATGATGTTCAGCGCGACGGCGCGGCCCCCCTTCATCACCTGGCGCTGGTGGGCATACTCCAGCCCCTTGAGCAGCTCGATGGTGATGAACACGGTGTGGGGCACCGGTAGACACAGCCCCTTGCGCTGAGCCCGGCGGAGGATGGCGCCGAGATCGCGCCCCTCGACGTACTCCATCGCGATGTACCAGATCCCGTCGACCTGGCCCAGATCAAGGATCTGCACGATGTTCGCATGGGACAGCAGGCCCGCGACCTTGGCCTCGTCGACCAGCATCCCGATGTACTCGCTGTTCTGCGAGAGGTTGGGCAGGATACGCTTGATCGCGAAGGTGCGCTGAAAGCCACCGATCCCCTCGAGGCGGGCCTTGTAGATCTCCGCCATGCCCCCCGTGGCGATGCGCTCGAGGATCTGGTACTTGCCGAAGGATTGGATGGTCGGGTTGGCCACGTTCACCAC
Source organism: Deltaproteobacteria bacterium (assembly GCA_011376105.1). Lineage (GTDB taxonomy): Bacteria > Myxococcota_A > UBA796 > UBA796 > DRPG01. The sequence goes on along the minus strand of DRPG01000038.1, from coordinate 15,722 downwards.
AGGCTCTTGAGGGCGAGCAGGTAGAGTGTGTTGAGGTGCAGCCTACCGCAGGCGTCGAGGGTACACCCTGTCTACGTCTACACACCAGCGCTTGTGGAGCCCTCGTGAGCACACCTCCCCACGTTGTCGTCCTGTGGCTCGGACTGTTGATCGCGGCGCTGACCGATCTGCGCAACGGCCGCATCCCCAACGCGCTGACCTTCCCCATGATCGCCATGGGGGTGGGCACCCACATCCTCGTTGGATCTGAGCCGCTGCTGGGGGTGATCGGCTGTGGCGCAGCGTTTGTGCTGCACTTTCTGTTGTTCGCCCTGGGGATCGAGAAGGCCGGAGACGCCAAGCTCATGATGGGGGTCGGGGCGTGCGTGGGGTGGGCAGAGATGCTCGAGACCACCGCGTGGTGGGCGCTGCTGTACCTGCCCATCGGGCTGCTCGTGCTCGCAGCGCGGGGGCGGCTGGGCAACCTGGTGGCCGCAGCGAGGTGGTCCGCCCGCCGGGCCATGGGGCAGGATGCAGGAGAGAGACCCGAGGCCACGATGTTGATCGCGGGCCCGGTCATCGCAGCGGGAGGTGTCCTGGCGAGCCTGACCGACTGGCTCGCGGTTCCGATCTCGCTGTGAGGGCGCGGTGGTTGTAAGATGGCCGCGGGAGGCCCTGTGCGAGGCTGTGTGTTGTTGGTGTTGGTCGGCCTGTCTGGCTGTGCCTACGTCACCCGGGAAGAGTTCCTCGATGAGTGGGACAGCGACAGAGATGGCTTCCCCATCGGCGAGGACTGTGCGCCCAACGACTCCGGGATCTACCCAGGTGCTCCAGATCCCCGGGGGGACGGGTGTGACACCGACTGCGGTCGGGAGCCCGATGAAGATGGGGATGACTGGCCCGACGCCGCTGACTGTGGGCCCTCGGATCCGGAGATCTACCCCTGTAGTCGGTTCGAGGTGCCTGGAGACGGGATCGATCACGACTGTGATGGGCTCGACAGCCAACGCACCGACGTCTGCTCGGGCATCGATCCGGACTACCCGGATGCCCTGCCAAGATCCTGTGGAGAGGAAGGATGATCGCCTGGCTCGCCCTGTCGGCGATGGCCCAGACCGAGGTCTGCACCGAGCCCTACAGCCGGATCCAGTTCGGTGCAGCCATCGGGCAGGTGACCGACGCCTTCGCCGACGAAGATCTCCTCGACGCGCGCGATCGACTCGACGAGATCGCCGATCGGCTACCCTGCCTCGAGGAGGTCCTCGACAAGCGTCTGTTCGGTAAGTTCGCCCGGTACATGGCCACCGCCTACTTCTACGCCCAGGACGAGGAGGCCGCCCGGCGCTGGGGCCTCGCGAGCCGCCTCGCCGATCCAGATCTGCGCTGGAACGACGAGGACTTCCCTGTGGGCCACCCCTTCCGGGAGCTGGTGGAGGGCGCGTCCATGCCGAGCCGGGGATCCCCCGAGACCGCAGGGCTGCAGCCCGAGAAGGGGGGAGCGCTGTTCCTCAGCGGAGATCTGCTGCTCACCGCCGAGGCCTACACCGAGCTGCCCTACCTGCTCCAGAGCTTCGACAAGAGCGGCTGCCCGATCGACGGCTGGTGGCAGGACGGGACCGTGTTCCCCGACGCGGTCCTCACCGAGCGCCCGAAGGAGCTCGAGGCCCCCGCCTGGTGGACTGAGGGCCGAGACGCCACCACCAACTGCACCTTCGGGACCCCCGAGCGCGGCGGGGGGCGGGCCGGGGGCGGAGAGCCGCTGCCCTGGGGCACCGTCGTCGGCAGCGGCGCGCTGGCCATCGCCAGCGGAGTGACCTACCTGCTGGCCGACTCCACCGCCCGGAGCCTCGGGGAGCAGACGAGCGCCGGCGCGCTGACCCGGACCCGGACTCAGGCCAACCTGCTGGTGCTGGCCAGCGGGATGAGCCTCGCGGGGGCGCTCGGGGTCGGGGTCGGGGGCGTGATCGTGCACGCCAACGGGTTCACGATCCGGTTCTGATCCCTCGGCGGGCCACCAGGCCACGTCCCAGCGCGGTGGCCACCGTCGTGGTGTCAGCTGGGGGTTCGACGCCGAGGGAGGTCGGGAAGCTCGAGCTGTCGGCCAAGAACAAACCCAGCAGGCGGCGGGGCCCCCACCCAGGCCGATCACTGAGGTCTCGGGATCGAGCCCCATCCTGCAGCTGGCCATCGGGTGGGCGGCACACAGCGCGAGGTCATGGCTCGTCCGGGGACCCCAGACGATGATCCGGTCGTCCTCGCCGGCGGTGGGCGGTGGCGCCGACGCCCGGTGTCCCCGCTGCAGGGACCGCGGTCAGCGTGGCGAAGACCCGTCTGTGGGTGATGGGCATCGCTACCTCCAGACGCCGGTGTCGAGGGCGGGGGGCCCGGGGGGCCCGGGGGGCCCGGGGGGCCCGGGCAGGGGGGCCCACCAGATCAGCTCCTCCTCTCCGAGGGCGGCGAGGACCTCGGGTGGGGCTGCGACAGCAAACAACACCTCCTCCTCGGCGGTGATCGCGATCCGATCCGGGGCCCCTCGGTGCTCGAGCACAGCGTTGATCAGCCCGACGGCGTGCTCGAGGCCCCACCAGGGGCCCTGATCGTCGGCGAGGGTCCGGAAGCGCAGATCATCGGCCCAAACATAGAGCGTGGTGTAGGCCTGACGCCCCGGCTGAGTGCCCCCTCGATCGGGGCCGATCTCCTGGAACAGGAGCCCCGGTGACTCGGCGAGGAGCGCCAGCCGGCGGAGGCTCTGCTCCAGCTCCAGCGGCTCGTCTAGCCGGCCGATCGGCCCCGCGTCGCCGCTCGAGCGCAGCCAGTCCAGCGCGAGCACCGGGCCCTCGTCGGGCTCCCCGAAGGGGCCGAGGCCCAGCTCGACGAGGCGATCCACCAGCGCTTCGGGCCCCAGCTCGACGCTACGCACCACGTGGCGGAGCAGGGTGGAGGCCCCGCTGGAGGCGGCGAGGCGCCGGGCGCGCTCGGGATCGGCGCGCCCCAGGGCCTCCAGGCAGCGGCTCGCGCGGAGAGGATCGTCGAAGCGCTGCTCCCGGGCACAGCCCTCCAGCGCGTCGCCGACGTCCCGGGCGTGATCGGGGAAGCGGGCCAGCAGCTCTTCGGGATCGATCTGGTGCCCCCGGAGGGCCGCGTACAGATCGTCGGGGGGCTCGAGCCGGTGCAGCTCGCACTGTGGATCCGGGACGCGCCGACAGGCGGCACGGTGGCGTTGGATCAGCTCGGGATCGTCTCGGCCCCACATGGCGTGTGCGACGCGATCCCGGAAGATCGGATGGACCGAGCCATGGAGCCGGGCCAGGGCCCGACCCGCGGCCTCGTCGGGGTGCTGACCCAGCACATACAGCCCGAGGATCCCCGGGTAGGGCTCCTCCGGGACCTGCAGCGAGCGCTCCACCGCGCCCGCGACGCGCGAGGTGTCCGGGTTGCCGTGCTCGAAGGACCACAGGATCACCACGGAGTCGGGGGCCTCGGGGCTGGCGATGGCGGACGCTGCGTCGGGGCAGTCGAGCAGGCTCGACCACAGCACCCGGGCTTCGGGGGCGGAGGCCACAGACAGCTTCTCGAGGATCCAGCCGCAGGCCTCGGGGGTACCACACCCCTCGAGCAGCGCCCCCCAGCGCTCGGAGGGCTCAGCCTCGATCCGGCTCCACAGCGCCTCCCGCAGGGACGTGTCGGTGCAGACCGCGCTGGCCAGGTGGCCCGGCGGTGGCCACGCCCCTGGATCGGCGCTCCAGGTGGCGAGATCCGGAGGGAGCCCTGCTGAGAAGCGGGGAGGTGCCGCGTGGGGGGTGGTGGTGACGACCGCCGTCCACACCGGCCCCTCCACCACGGGAGGCGGCAGCGCGAGGCGGGGAGGGGAGGGCGGCGGACCCGCGAGCCGCGAGCCGATGCTCCCACACCCAGACAACGCCAGCCACACCCACATCGCCCCGATGATCCCCCCGCCCATGTTCACACGTTCGCCGAGCGCTGTCCGCCTGGCTCGGCGGACTGTGCACCGGAGCCAGGGCAGCACGGGCTCTGCGGGGGCCGCTGCGGGGGCCGCTGCGGGGGCGCTCCTGGAGCGAGCCCGGGGCTCAGGGACCTGTGCGGCGGATCGCCTCCCTCGCCACGTCGGCCATGGTGTTGGGCAGGGAGCGGGTCGCCGCGGTGCGCTCGACCCACCCGGGGATGGAGCCCCCCGGATCGCTGCAGATGTAGTAGCGCATCTGCGTGCCCCCCTCCGTGGGCTCGAACACCCAGCTCCCCCAGTTGGGATCGGGCTCCACCGCGTTTGGGTGATCCCGCTGGATCCGGGCCGCCAGCTCGGGGTAGCGCGGACGCCAGTCGAAGCGACGCCAGCGGAACGCCCGGGCGCTGCCCGACGAGGCGGATCGACCCTCGAGCACCCAGTAGCGATCGGCGGCCAGGGTCCAGCCCGGGACGTCGAGGTGTTGGTAGTAGTGCACCGTGTCTCCCTCGGTGTCGAGCACCTCGGAGGCGAGCAGCTTCTCGCGGGAGAAGCGCTTGGCTGCGGGGATGTCGGTGACCACGTCGTACAGGATCTCCGGGGACGGGGGGGAGATGGCTCGACCCCGGAGGCAGCGCTCCCCCTCGACGGTCTTCAGGGCGATCGAGACCGTGCCCAGCAGCTCGTGCTGGACCTCCCCCACGGAGGTCCAGCCGGAGGGGGACAGGAGCTGATCGAAGTCAGCGGCGACGGAGACGCCAGCGAGCAGCCAGTACATACCCTGAGTGTAGCCCCTCGTGGCTCCGCCCACCCCTCGTCCGCCTCCGTCCACCCCCCCCCACGATCGGCGGGGGCCCGCTGCCGGCCGCCCGCCCCGACGGCCCGGGATGTGCCGCCGGACCAGCCCACATCTGCGCCTGCGTCGCGGTCGGCCCCGACGCCGGGCCCGGCGCCGGAAAACACAGCAGGGGGGGATCGGGTAGGGACCACCCGCGCTAGAGCAGCGACAGGACGGAGCCGGTGGAGATCGAGGGGATCGTGGTGTGCGTGGGGCCCCGGGGGGGCCTCCCTCCCTGGAGGGCGCGCGTATATCACAGCCGGGGCCATGAGAGGCGGACAGTTCCGTGGCTTGACCCCCTCGACCTAGCGACGCTAGAACCGTCCGACCGATGAAGCTCGTCCGCCAAGTCCGCCTCCGCTACCAACAAGGCACCTCAGACAAGGTCTACGAGGTCGACCTGTGCGAGGTAGTGGCCGATCGGTATGTGGTCAACTTCCGCTATGGACGCCACGGGGGCATCCTCAAGGACGGCAGCAAGACCCCGCTGCCGGTCCAGCTCACCGAGGCTGAGCGGATCTTCGACAAGCTCGTCAGAGACAAGCGGAAGAAGGGCTACGTCGACACGAACACCGGGATCCCACGCCCGGGCCCTGCCCCCGTGGTGATCGCGGCACCCCCGGTCGTGGCCACCGATCCCCGGCACGCGAGGATCCGCACCCTGCTCCAGGGCTCAAAGAGGGGGTGGACCCAAAACCTCGATCGGATCCTGTTTCGGGCTGGAGAGCTCCGGATCGAGGGAATCTCCGCTCAGATCGCGGAGCTGGCACGGGGTGCGAGCGACAAGCGGATCTGGAACGTGATCCGGGTGTGGATGCGCTGTGGCGACAGCTCGATCCTGCCCTCGCTGTTCTCCATCTGGGAGGGGGCCGGGCACGCAGGCCACGTGCGGCATCTGGCCGCTCATGCGATCGTGGCGCTGGCTCCCCCCGAGGAGGGGGCCCGGTTCCTGGAGCAAAACCGCTCGTCGATCGATCCCGACATCCTCGCCGCCTTCGGGGAGGAGTCCTACGACGAGCTGCTGAGCTTGCTTGAGATCGTCCCCGAGCAGCTGGAGCTGCTGCACCTGTGCTGTCGCGGGGAGCCACAGCGCAGCAGGCTCCTGGCGCTGCTGCGCAGGGTCCCGGTGCGCCCGCCCCTCTGGCGTCCGCTCCGTCGGATCTTCAAGGCCGCAGAGGCTAGCGGGGATCTCGAGGTCTACGGCTTGCTGGTGTACCGGATCCAGACCGCCCGAGCCACCGGTCGGGCCTGGGGGCGGTACGTCTACCTGCCCCGGATCGGGCGGGTGGAGCGAACCGATCCCAGGGTGGGCTTCCTGGCGTCGACCCGCATCTACATGGTGCGCCGGGGCTGGCGCACGCTGCATCGCCTGGGCGACGCGGGCATGGCCTCCGACTACGCCCACCTGGCCGCGGGGGTGCTCCTCGCCGTCTCCGACGACGACGCCCGGTCGCCACGGCGCTCGAGCGTCTACGACTGGTACGCACGGCAAGAGATCGTGTGGTGGGTCCCCCGGTTTGGCCACCTGTGGGCGTTCAACAAGATCTTGTTCCACCACAGCCCCCAGCACATCGAGAACAACCGGAGCCTGACGTTCCGTCTCGCCCCGGGGCGCTCGCCGGACGCGGACGATGGAGCGCGCACCGAGGCCTTCCCCGAGCTGTGGGATCAGGCCCCCGAGGTGTTGGTCCTGTTGCTGCGGCGGAGCCGGTGTGCCGAGGTCCAGGCCTTCGCCACCCGGGCGTTCCGCGACAACCCCGACGCCTGGCCCAAGGTCCCGACCGCCGATCTCCTGGAGATGTTTTCCTCGCCCTACGCCTCGACCGCCGAGCTCGCCGCCGAGATCGCGATCTCGAGGTACGATCGGCAGAACCCCGATCTCGAGCTGGTGTTGGCGCTGGCCGGCAGCCCCCACGCGCGGGCCCGGGAGACCGCGCTGGGGTGGATCCGTGCCGATCCCCACGTGTTTTTGGCAGACGTCGACTTCGTCGTCGGGATCGTGCTCAACCGCCAGGTCGACACCCGACGTGCGGCGCTGGATGTCCTCGGGGCGACCACCATGGTGGCGGGCCACGCCCGGATCGTGGTGGAGGCGGTCATCGCCCACGCCCTGCAGGTCGATCCCGGGGACGGAGACGCCACCTCGATCCTCAGGGACGCCACCGGGGTGCTGCTGTCGTCCTTCAGCCCCGAGCTGCGCACGGTCTCGCTCGACGTCGTCGCTCAGCTGGTGGCCCACCCTGCCGAGGGCGTGGCCGAGCTGGGGGCGAAGCTCCTGCTCGGGCACGACATCCGGCCCCCGGATCTACCCGACGATCTCCTCGCTGCGGTGATGACCAGCCCGTTCGCGGTGGCGCGGGGGATCGGGATCCGCCTGTACGGGGAGCTGCCGGATTCGGTGCTGGCTGAGCGGTTCCGGGTGCTGTGCGATCTGCTCACCAACCGCCACCCCGACGTCCGCCACGCGGCCCGGCCGTTGATCGCCAGGCTCGCGGCCAAGAACCCTACCTTCGCCAGGGCCGTGACCGCGGCGCTGATCCCAGCGATCTGCACCACCGGCCCGGAGGGCATGCACGCCGACGTGGTCGCGCTGCTCCGGGGGGAGCTCGCACCGTTCACCGCCACCCTCGGCACCGACGCGATCGTGTCGCTGCTGCGCGCCACCGAGGGCACGGTCCAGGAGCTGGGTGGGGATCTGCTCCGGGAGCACGTCGATCCTGCCTCCCTGTCGCTGTCGCAGATCGGTGAGCTGTCGTCCTCAGAGATCTACACGATCCGCCAGGCGAGCTGGTCGATGCTGGAGTCCCGGCTCGAGGAGGTGAGGCAACAGCCCGAGGTGTTGCTGAGGGTGCTCGACGCGTCCTGGGAAGACTCGAGGGCGTTCGCGTTCCACCTCGTGGATCAGCTCCTGGGCCCCGAGGTGCTGTCCCCGGAGCTCGCCATCGCGATCTGCGACAGCGTCCGGCCTGATGTCCAGGCCTTCGGGCGGCGCACCGTCACCCGGATGTTTGGCTCGAGCGCGGGCCCGACCTACCTGCTGAAGCTCTCCCAGCATCCCTCGATCGAGATGCAGCAGTTCGCCAGCGCCTGGCTCGAGGTGCACGCCAGCGGGGAGCCTGCGAGGCTACGGCAGCTCGTGCCCTACCTGGTGGGGGTGATGACCCGCCCTAGCCAGGGGCGGATCGCCAAGGCCCGGGTGATGGACTTCCTCGAGGGAGAGGCGAAGCGCAGCGAGGCCAGCGCTCGGATCATCGCCAAAATCCTCACCGATCTGGCCGCGACCGCCTCGGTGACCTACCGCGCTGCGGCGATCGCCGTCCTCGTCGACATCCAGGAGCGCTATCCCGAGCTGGACAGCCCCCTGATCGTCCGATCCCCCCGATGTCGATCGGGGCGGGAGCCACGCGATGCTGTTTGAGTACCGATACTTCGGCAACACGGCGGTGGACTCGGGGATCTCATCGACGGGCATGTCGTTCGCCCCCGACACCAGCCGCGATCCGACCTACTTCACTGGGAAGCTTCGCCAAAAGCTTGCCTTTCGCGAGTGTATCAGCGCGCTCCACCACGTGGTGGTCAGCGATCTACGGTTCAAGCCAAAGGATCGCACCGAGTACTTCGCCTGGTTGGAGCAGCAGGAGCAGGTCGATCTCGCTGAGGTCATGGCCCATCGCAAACAGACCCGGGAGCAGCTGGTCGCAGCTCAGCAAGAGCTACAGAAGCTCAGGGGCAGGCACCACGGCCGGCGCTCGGGCTACCTCCGGGCTCAGAAGCGGTACTTCAGCTGGTTGTACAAGAAGAACCTGGATTACTGGTTTGTGCTCGACCCGGTGATCACGGTGCATCCCGACGAGGTCTTCTTCGAGTGCTTCAGCCAGGACGAGTCGAGCTATGGCCGGGTAGGGTGCTCCTACGAGGTCTTCCAGGACATGGGGGAGTTCGGGTGTGGCACGACCAACATCGACTACTCTAGCAAGCTGTACGACGAGTTCCAGAAGATCCGCGACTACAAGGAGACCTCGCTGGTCGTCGATCCCCGGGGGTTCGAGGTCCAGACCACCGCTGAGGTGGCCTACCGGGAGGTGAAGATCGATCTCCCCGAGTCGTGGGTGCGTGGGTTCCTGCAGGTCAGCTCCGCGATGACCCTGCCGGGCACGAGCTTTGTGCTCCACCCCATGGACGTACACAACTTCTGCCTGTGGCTCCGTCGCCACAAGGAGCGGAGGTCTCCACGCTCGATCCGCTTCCACCTCGATCCGGGCCAGCCGGTCCGGGCCACCTTCGAGCCCTGGGACCACACGATCGTGTGCCCCCGATCGGTGTTCACCGGGCCTGAGGCCCAGGAGATCCGGATCTGGGGGCGTCGTCGCCTGCACCTGCTCGAGCGCCTCGTGCCTGTGGCCCGCAGCTTCCGGGTGGTGCTGCTCGGCACCGGCATGCCCTCGTTCTGGATCGCCGACTGCGGCGACATCTCGTTCACCCTCGGCCTGTCGGGCTGGACCAGCAACGACTGGTCGGCCTCGGGCAACTTCGATCTGCTCGCTCCGAGGGCCGAGGTCGACACCGAGACCGCAAAGCTCGTGTTCGACACGCTCAAGACCGGGTGGCTCGGGACAGCCGAGGCCCTGTCGGGCAGGCTCGGGCTCGATCGGGCCACGGTGCGATCCGCGCTGCAGCAGTACACCCAGGCCGGACGGGTGATGTACGATCTCAACGGCTCAGTGTTCCGGATCCGGGAGCTCTCTCGGGAGCCCTTGGACATGAGCAAGCTGCGGTGGTCCAACGAGCGCGAGGAGAGCGCGGCGAGGCTGGTGCAGCAGCGCCAGGTCACCCACCGCCACGCCCGGGTGGATGCCCGGGGCAACACCGTGCTCCAGGGCTCCGTGGGCAGACAACGCCCCTCGCTGGTGCTCAACCCCGATCGTCGGCTGATCGACGGGAGCTGTGGGTGCCGCTACCACTTCAACAACAAGCTCCGCAGGGGTCCCTGCGAACACATCCTGGCTCTGCGCCTGGCCCACGAGCGAGGCGTCGGTGATCTGATCGAGGCTAAGGCGCCCGATCCTTCAGGCTCTCCGAGCCCTGCGGCTCGGGCCGGCCGGGCTCCCCAGGCCGGTCAGCGGCCCGCACCGAAGCTCAAGGTGACGACCCGGGCGGGGCAGGTGATCTGGCTCAACTCAGAGCGTCGGCGCCAGCGCAGGGCCGACACGACCAGCGCCCCAGGGCCGGCCGGCGATCCGGAGCAGGAGGCTGAGCGCTTCTATGGGCTGCTCACCGAGCGCCGGCTCGTCGAGATCGTGCCCGGACGCCAGATCTCCTTCATCCGGGACCTCGAGAGCGTGCTCCGCGACGAAGCGCTCGGGGCCAGGGCGGCTCACCTGGTGGAGCTGGTGAGCTCGAGTGAAGACGTGTACGAGTACTATTTCGACGAAGAAGGGGCGCGTCAGCTCTTTGAGGAATGGGGATGATGACCTCGTCCCCGATAGGTTATGTTCTCGTCCTGATCCGGGGCGGGGGTGGCTCGCCTTGCAACCCGGGCGGTGTGATCGCCGTCCCTGCGCACAGCCGTGCTCTGCCTCACTGGTCCAATCTTCACTGTGCGTATCACATCCCTACCCCGAGAGCTTCGATAGGCCTGCTGGTGCAGGAGCTCTCTGGGGTAGGGACGGATACGCGTCGAGTTGATCGACCCAGTCAACAGCTGGATCGAAGACCGCCACCCCCACCCCGGATCTCCCCTCCCCATGGGCTCTCTCTCCAGGGGAGGTGCATGTGAGCCGTCGCCCAAGCACCCGACAAGAGCTCTACGATCGGATCCGCCAGTCCTCGAAGGATGAGGTGATCATCGAGGAGATGATCCGCTACGGCTTCTGGCCAAAGCAGAGCAACCTCCCGAACGATCCAGCCGAAGAGCTCCGCCGGATCGGCGAGCTAGAGCGCCGGATCTCCGCCCTCGCCACCGAGGCCAGCCGCCTCAACAACGTCGACGCGATGCGTCGCGAGGCCCGCAAGCGGCGGATGGCCGAGGCGAGGGCCCGGCGAGAGGAGACCAAGCGCAGGCACGAGGCCCAGCGCAGGGCCAGGGCCGAGGCCTGGGCCGCGAAAAAGCGTGAGGAGATCGTCTACCTCGGAGAGGGCTTCAGCGGCGGCCTGGGCCAGCGCGAGGGGCAGAGCCTCCCGGGCCTCCCCGACCTCCAGGGGGCGGGAGCGCTGGCCCGCGCCATGGAGATCGAGGTCGGGCAGCTGCGGTGGCTGGCGTTCCACCGCAGGGTGAGCGCCACCACCCACTATGTCCGGTTTCAGATCCCGAAGAAGACCGGTGGGGTGAGGAACATCAGCGCCCCCATGCCCCGGCTCAAGCGCGCCCAGCGATGGATCAAGGAGCAGATCCTCGACAAGATCGAGCTCCACGAGGCTGCCCATGGGTTCGTCCCCGGTCGCTCCATCGTCACCAACGCCTCAGCCCACGTCGGGCGACGGGTGGTGATCAACCTCGATCTCCAGGACTTCTTTCCTACCCTGTCCTTCTCAAGGATCTACGGGGTCTTCCGTAGCTTTGGGTACTCGCCCGAGGCGAGCACGTTGCTGGCGCTGCTGTGCACCGAGCCCGAGGTCGCAGAGGTCGAGCTCGACGGGCGCACCTGGTATGTGCACACCTCCGAGCGGAGGCTGCCCCAGGGCGCTCCCTCCTCTCCAGCTCTCACCAACATCGTGGCCAGACGCCTCGATCGTCGGCTGGCGGGCCTCGCCGCACACCTCAGCTTCACCTACACCCGCTATGCTGACGATCTGACCTTCTCGAGCGATGCTGCGGATGCCTCCATCCACCGGCTGATCCGAGCGGTGGAGGGGATCGTGTCGGGCGAGGGCTTCGTGGTGCACCCCGGCAAGACCCGGGTGATGCGCCGGGCCTCGCGCCAAGAGGTCACCGGCCTGGTGGTCAACGATCGCCTCGGGGTGCCCCGGCGGCTGGTCAGGCGCTGGCGAGCCACCCTGTTCCAGGTCCGCCGGGACGGCCCCGGGGGCAAGCGCTTTGGGCTCGGATCAGATGTGTTTGCGTCCCTGTCGGGCTTCGCTGCGTTCGTCCACATGGTGGATGAGGCCCGTGGGGCCCGGATGCTCAGCGAGGTGGCCGAGGTCGCCGCAGCCCATGGGTGGGCTCCTCCACCCCGGCGGAGCACAGAGACCCGCGCTACAGAGGCATCATCGGAGGCATCATCGGAGGCTCCAGGGGTGCCGGCCAGCCCCAGCGCAGGGTGGGGCGGCCCCACCTGGGAGTGGCCCCTGTAGGCCCGGGCCTGCTCTCCACGATCCGGCTGCGTCGCGTCCGGATGGCGGGGGGCGCCTCTTGGGTTGGGCTCGATCGACCACAGCGCCCGGGCAGCGAACACAACGCGATGTGGCCACCTCCGGCTCCTGATGTGACATTGACGTGTCGACACAGGCGAGATCATCTGGATCTGGGGCCTGTGCGTGCTCTTGTCTGGGTTGAGGTCTTGGTGGAGCGTCTGTCTTGTGGGAGCACGATCCGCTCGTTCCGAGGGAGCGAGTGAGGGTTGTGCTCGAGCTGTATGTGTCCGGTCGAGCCCCTGCTTGTGTCCAGCAGGCCGCCGGCCTGCGGCTGGCCCTCGAGCGAGCGCGGCCTGGGCGATACGATCTCGTCGTCGTCGATGTTATCAGAGATCCGCTCCGCGCCGAGCGCGAGGGGATCTTGATCACCCCCACCCTGATCCGCCGATCTCCTCTGCCGATCCACAAGGTCGTTGGAGCCATCGGAGATCCAGAGCGGCTGTTGGCCGAGATCCTGGGCTCCGGTGGGGGAGAGGGGGGAGCCCCGGTGATGTCAGGGCCCGACGAGGTCCTGTGCGTGATCGTGGTGGGCTCGCTCGAGCCTGGGTTCCTCAGCGCGCTGCTCGAGCCGCCCTACCCCCTCGAGGTGGTGGCGGTCTCCATGGATCAGCTCCCCCGGGCCCTCCAGGACGAGCGATGTCGGGCGGTGGTGCTGTCGGTCGAGGGCGACGATCCGCTGGATCTCGAGCGCATCCGCGAGCTCCATCGGGCCGAGCCCCAGCTGGCGATCGTGGCCTGGGCCCAGCGCGATGAGCCGTCCTGGGCGCTGGCGGCGCTGCGGGCGGGTCTGCGGGCGATCGTGCCCAGAGAGGCCCCCCCGGTGGAGCTCCGCAGGCGCCTGTGGCATGCGCTCGCTCAGGGCTGGGTCCACAGCGATCTGCAGGTGGTGATCGAGGGCAGCGCTGACGCGATGCTGGTGGTGGATCCCGAGGGCACGATCTTGTCCGCGAACACAGCGGCCTGCAGGGCGTTCTGCTGCTCCAGGGAGCAGCTCCTCGGCTCGACCCTCGGCCTCCCACGCTCCTCTGATCGCGCCCAGGAGGTCCAGCTCGTCGGAGATCCCCGGCCCCACAGCGCGGAGATGCGGGTCACACCCATCGTGTGGGAGGAGCAGCGTGCACGGCTCGTCTCGCTCCAGGACACGACGGAGCGACAGCGCAACATCGAGCTGGAGCGCAGGCTGCTCCACGCCGATCGCCTCGCCGCCATCGGCCAGATGGCGGCGGGGATCGCCCACGAGATCAACAACCCAGCGACCTGCCTCGTCACCAACCTCTCCCTGCTGCAGGACAGCCTGCAGCAGCGTGGCGCGCTGCTGCACACCGACGCCCGATCCCTGCAGGAGCACACCGAGATGCTCGACGACTGTCAGGAGGGGATCCAGCGCATCGTCCGGATCGCACGGGGGCTGCGCTCCTTCTCCCGGATCGAGGAGGACACCACCGAGCGGCTCGATCTCAACGAGCTGCTGGAGGATGCGGTCGCGATGACCGCCAACGAGCTGCGCCACCGGGCCCGGCTGTCGGTGGATCTGGGTGAGCTGCCCACGATCGTGGGGGATCGGGCCAAGCTGATCCAGGTGTTCATCAACCTGCTGCTCAACGCAGCCCACGCGATCGAGCCCGGGGCCGCGATGCACAACGAGATCCGGGTGTCGACCCGGTATGAGGGCGGCCAGCTCGTCGCCCGGGTCAGCGACACGGGGCACGGGATCGCGCTGGAAGATCAGGAGCAGATCTTCGAGCCGTTCTTCACCACCAAGGGCCGGGACGTGGGTACCGGCCTAGGCCTGAGCCTCAGCCTCGACACCGTGCAGCGCCACAACGGCGTGCTGGAGTTCGAGTCTACCCCGGGGCTAGGCACCGAGTTTGCCGTGCGCCTGCCCCTGGACACGACCCTGAGCCTCAGCCTCCCCCCCCGGATCGAGGGAGGTCCAGCCCTCGATCGCAGGATCCGGATCCTCCTCATCGACGACGATCGGATGGTGCGTCACGCCGTGCGTAGGCTGCTCGATCCTCCCCATGAGGTGATCGAGGCGTCCGGGGGGCACCAGGCCCTGCAGCACCTTAGCCACGACGATCAGTTCCAGGTCGTGCTGTGCGATCTGATGATGCCGGAGCTCGATGGAGGATCGGTCTACCAGGAGATCCTGCGCAGGCACCCGGCCGTGGCGGCGCGGACGGCCTTCATGAGCGGGGGGGTGTTCTCAGAGCGGCTCAGGCGGTTCCTCGCGGGCACCAACCAGCCTGTGCTGGACAAGCCGATCCCCCCCCACGAGCTACGTCGGGTGGTGCAGGAGCTCGCCTCTCTGTGAGTCGACAGGCTCGTGTACCCCAAGCTATGGGACGAGAGACCCACCCACCCGGTTCGTCTCATGCTCTGGTCTGTCCTGTTCTGGTCATGTACCGGCTCCTCCACTGACGATCAGGTGACCAAGCTCGTTGACACACCCTCCCCCACCGGAGACTCCGGGCCCACGGTCGAGACCGGCCCCGTCACCACCACCAGCGACACCGGCGGGACCTCCGATCCCTGCCCTGCACCTGCCCTGGAGATCGGCAACGGAGCGGTGGAGCACACTCCGCTGCAGAAAGGCGCCGAGGTCACGATCGTCCATGGTTCCCAGGGGGGGTGGCATATCGAGATCAGCGGTCGGATCACCGGCACCGGCGAGCTGGTCGGGATCAGCTCCTCAGTGGTGCGGGTGTCCGACGGGGTCCAGCTCGCGGGGGAGCAGCCTCCCTGGTACGTCGAGCTGCTGCCTCTGCCCACCGACGCGTGCGCCCGGGAGTTCGCGGGGCTCCAGTCCCTGATCGACGATCTCCCGCTGCCTCCCGAGTTCGCTGGCTACCAGGAGTTCATCTGTAGCCTCGACGGCGAGGCCCTCGAGCTGTCCAGCTCCGTCGTGGATCTGACCACCGCGACAGGCGTCGATCCCATCCCTGATGCAGAGGCCTCGATCCAGGTGGTGGCGCGCCTCGATGACTTCGACGCGATGTACAACTGTCCCTAGCGGCCCGGACTGTGCACGCTTCGCGGGCCAGTCGGGCCATCCGGGCCATCCGGGCCATCCGGGCTGGCCCGAGCACGAGTGTCACGACCTCCCGCTGCGCCGTCTTGGTGGGCAGGAGTTTTGCGGGCCTGACTACGGGCTTCGACAGGGCAACATCGTCGGCTGAACCGCTATCAGCCGCTGACGGCGCCTCTACAGGTCGCGATCGCTCGCGAGGGAGGAAGCTTCCGCCCATCCGCGTCCAGCGCTCGCCCCTCCGCCGGCACCTCGCCCCTCCCCGGACGCCCCGCCGAGCCCGTCCTCCGCCTCTCCCCAGACACCTCGCCTCTCCCCCAGCGCCCCGCCGAGCCGGGCCCGCAGCCCCCTGGGCGCTCCGCCCAGCCAGGCCCGCAGTGCCCGAGTGCTTGCTGGCATAGATGTGCATTGTTCGAATAATGTTCGGTATATACGGGTTATTCGCGAAATATATGTGTTATATGGTTGGGATTTCAGAATAATCTCTGGATTTAGGGGGACCGGGGCTGCCGATGGAGCGCGGGCGCCCCGGGAGCCCCGCCGAGCCGGGCCCGCGCCACCCCGGG
>DRPG01000037.1 GCA_011376105.1 Deltaproteobacteria bacterium | reverse complement strand
GCCTGGTGCGCAGCCTGGCCCGCAGCCTGGCCCGCACCACAGCGAGCGTTCTTGCCTGGGCCCTCGCTCAGGCTCGGTCTGCTGGGCCCGGGGGCTCGTGGGTGGAGCTGGACGGTGCCCTCGATCGGCGTCAGGGCTGCGTTGGACCCTAGCCCCACGCTGAGAGCGGCGGCTCTTCTCCGCTCCAGCTCTCGGCCGGGGGCTCGTGGGTGGAGCTAGAACGGCGGCTCTTCTCCGCTCCAGCTCTTGGCCGGGGGCCTTGGATCCCGGCCGTTGGCGGCGCCGGGTGTGGGGCCATCGTTTGACAGCAGGGTGACGGCGCGGGCGTCGAACCAGCGGGTCTCGCCGTCGTCGCACTTGATGCCCAGCCGCAGGCCTGGTCCGTGCTTGTTCTCGCCGGTCCAGAAGACCTCACCCTCGCCCTCTTCCTCGCGCTGCCTCCAGGCGACCCGATCTCCGCGCTGGGGCTGTGGCCCCTGGGGCTCGGGGATCGCGGCCTCGGAGGCCTCCACGTTGTCGCCGCTCACCCAGTAGGTCTCGCCATCGTCGCCCTGGACGCCGAGGCGCTTGGTGCCCTCGTTGAAGCGATCATCTCCGATCCAGAACACGGTCCCTACCACATCTCTTCCCGTCGGGCCGCTGACGATCTCGACCCGGGCGCCCTTCTCCATCTGCCCCCCGTGGGTTTTGGTGGATCTAACGAGGGGGGAGGACAAGATCTGACCGTATCCGACGACGGGGCTCGTGGGGGCGGGCTCTAGCTGGGCCGACGCCGGCGCCGGCGCCGGCGGGCCAGGGCGGCGATCCCGATCAGGCCCCAGCCCCCGGCAACGCCGCTGTGACAGCCACATCCCGGGGCCCCGTCTCCCGCGGGGCCGTCGGTGTTGGGCGGTGGGGGCTGCAGCCCGGTGTCGGCGGCGGTGTCGACTTCGGGGCTGTCGAAGCCCCGGATCCGGGGGACGAGCTCGCCCCACAGGGGAGCGCAGATCTCCGCGACCTGTGTGTTCGCGGGGCAGTCCAGGGGGGCAGAGATGTCGTCAGGGTAGGCGAGGGGCTCGAACGTCTGCCCCTGGTCGTCTGAGCGCGACAGCAGGGGGCCGGTGATGTAGGACTGCTCGGGCAGCCACATCCCGGCTGCGTCGATGTACAGCCCGGTGGAGGGGAAGAAGCCGGGGGCGGGCGCACCGAGGGCCCCCTCGACCACGGGCAGCAGCTCCCGTCCGTCCCGGATGATCCACAGCGTGTGATCGTGGAGATCCGCGTCGGAGAGGTTGCCCCCCAGGGGGATCGAGCTGAAGGTCACGCCGTCGTCGGTGCTGTGCAGCAGCGTGTCAGCCCCGATGGGATCGACCTGCAGCCAGATCGCGCCTGTGTCGAGGGCGACGAGGACCAGCCGGGCCGCCTCGGTGCCCTTGGGGAGCTCGACCGGCTGCTCCTGCCAGCCCCCCTCGGTCGCCCTGCGCCACAGGGAGCCCCGGGCCCCCCCCGGATCGGTGGAGGTGGCCCACACCGTGTCCGCATGGATCGCCACGCTGTGGAAGCCCTGGCCCGGCTGCTCCGGGAGGTCCCAGGACCAGCTCTGGCCCCCGTCGCTCGAGGACAGCACCCCGTTGGGGCCGCCGGGGATCGCGGTGGTGGCCCAGGCCCGGGAGGGATCGGTGGGGGCGAAGATCGCTTGGGAGACGAGCACACCAGGGCTGAGCCCGTCGACGTCCTCCCAGGTGCAGCCGTCGGTGGAGCGAAACAGGGTGCGTCCGCCCCGCCCCTCCTCGGGATCCGAGACGGTGGCGAGCCAGACGCCGTCGGTGGAGCGGTGGTAGCGCGGGCTCCGCACGGCGCCGGGCGTGGTCACCGCCTCGTGGCAGACCCAGGCGTAGGTGTCTCCCTGCTGCAGGATCAGGCCATAGTTGGTCTCGATCGCGGTGGGCAGCGCACCCCCGACGGGCCCGACGACGTCGATCCCTCCGATCAGATCGCCGGTGTGCGCGGACGCTGGACCGCAGAGCATGGCGTAGATGGACCAGGGGATCGGAGCCTCCTCTCCGGCGGGGGTTGGACGTGCACGATATCCTGCGAGAAAGGGAGGCGTGCGCATGCGTTTTGTGGGACTCTTGGTGTGGGTCGGCTGTCAGCCCGGAGCCGGGGATCTAAGCTCCCCCACAGGATCTGGGATCCTGGGGGGTGACGACCACGACGTCTCCGATCTCCTCGAGGTCTGGGGAGACGAAGATGACGGCCACGATGCTCCACAGGATCTAGCGTTCAACCCCGAGGTCGACGGAGAGCTGTGGGTCGTCAACAAGAAGGACGACTCCACCACGATCTACAACGACGTCGGCGGAGAGGGTCACACCTCCGAGCACATCGTCGATCCCTACGCCCTACACTTCATGGAGAAGGTGACCTCCATCGCGTTCGGGGCCCCGGGTACCTTCGCCACCTGCCAGGACGGCACCAACAGCTACAACCGCCAGGGGGAGGGCAACCTCTTCACCGGCCCCACCCTGTGGACCTCCGATCGCAGCGTCTTTGGCCTGACCAACCCCGAGGCGGTCGACTCCCTGGGGGGCACCGATCTGGGCTCTCACATCGACATGCTGCACGAGAGCCCCGAGTGCATGGGGATCGCCTGGGATCACGACAACGTCTACTGGGTGTTCGATGGCTACCACGGCAACATCGTGCGCTACGACTTCCAGCAGGATCACGGGCCTGGCTACGACGATCACAGCGACGGGATCATCGCTCGATACATCAACGCCGACGTCGTCCGGCGGACCGCGGTGCCCTCCCACATGATCCTGGATCACGACACGGGGCTGCTGTACATCGCTGACACGGGCAACGCCCGGATCACCGTGTTGGACACCACCACCGGGCGGGAGGGGGATCCACTGCCCAGGTTTGAGCCCGGCACCGATCACCACGAGGTGCGTGGCGCGGACTACTCTACCCTGATCGACGGCGTCGAGCACGGCCTGGAGCAGCCCTCGGGCCTAGAGCTGTACGACGGGCAGCTGCTGGTCTCCGATGGAGCCACCGGCGAGCTCTTCACCTTCAGCCTCGACGGAGAGCTGATCGACTGGGCAGCCACCGGCGCGAGCCCCGCGGGGCTGATGATGGATCCTGATGGCAGCGCCCTGTGGATGGTGGATCGCAAGTCCAACCAGCTCCTACGGCTGCCCCTGTAGCTGCCCCGGGCTCGGCTCGGTGGGCTGCGGGCCATGGGATCCCGAGACGTCTCCAGGTCCCGGGCTGAGCCGGCGTGCCTGGTCCATATCTTGCACCGTGAGCTAGGGATCGCGGAGGATCCATGCTCACACCTGTCCTCATCCACCTCGCCTGTGGCTGCGCCCTCGGCGCCCCGACCCCCCACGGGGCCGAGGCGATCCGGGCGAGGGACGCCGTGATCGCAGGAGATCTGGCCGCGGTGGTGGCCTCTGCACGTCGCCTGGCTGTGTCGCTGCCCGACGCAGGGCCCGAGCTGTCCGAGGCCCTGGCCGCGGTGGAGGCGTCCCGCGACACGGTCATGGCGGGGGAGGCGATGGGGATGGTGGTCGGGCAGTGTGCCAGCTGCCACACCCGGGTGGGCGTCCTGCCCTCCCTCTCCGATCCCGCGATCGCTCCCTCCGGGGGCTCGCTCCCCACCTCGATGCGTCGCCACCTGCAGGGGGCCGAGGGGATGTGGAGCGGCCTGGTGCTCGCCGATCCCCAGCGGATCAAGCAGGGGGCCTCGATCCTGGCCTCGTCCAGCCTGACGCTCACCGGCACGCCGGTGGACAGCCCGGTCTCTCCGCTGGCCACCGAGCTCGAGGTCCGGGTGCACGATCTGGCGTTCCAAGCCTCCCGGGCAGACGACCTGCAGGTGGCTGCGTCGGCCTATGGCCGGATGCTGGGCACCTGCTCGGCGTGCCATGCGGTGACCGGTGGAGGGCCGAGGTGAACGCCATCGCCCCAGCGTAAGCGGCGCTCTGATCCGATCGCCGACCCGGACGGACTCTAGACGATGGATCTTCGGCCTGCCTGGCATCCAGGCAGCAAAAATTCGGCCTGCCCGGCGTCCAGACGACAGATCTTCGGTCCGTCCGGCGTATGGGCGTTGAAGGTCCGCTCAGAGCCCGGAGGCACCGGGCCCTCAGGGGCACCGGGCCCTCAAGGGCGCTCGTCCCACTCGCTGTCGCGCTGGGCCCTGGGGATGGAGGCGAGGGCTGAGAGGCTGTCGGCAAACAGCCGCAGCAGATCGTCCATCGCGAGCACCCCGACCAGCGCCCCGGACTCGTCCACCACCGGCAGCCTGCGGATCTGAGCGCCCTTCATCACCTCGAGGGCCTCAAACACGTCATCGTCCTCCCCCACCTTGAGCAGGGGCCTGCGGATCACCTCGTCGCAGCGAAGATCGCTTAGGTGCTCGGGGGCGGTGGCGACCACCCCCACCGCTAGATCCCGATCGGTGAGGATCCCGATCGGCCTCGGGTGGGCCTCTCCAGGATCGATCACCACGAGATCGCCGACGTGGAACCTGCGCAGCTTCTCAGCAGCGACGGACAGGGACTCGTCGCCCCGGACCGAGATCACGCTGCGGGTACAGAGCTCACCGACGTTCATGCTTGCTCCTCTCCGCCCGGGCTGTGCGAGGTCCGTGCCAACTCGGGGAGGCCCCCGGGGAGGCCTGGGCTGAGCGGGCAGCTCGGCGCCGGCGCCCACGCCGGAGAGGCTGTTGAACGCCCTCTGATCTAGGCGCTCGGGCCGTCCCGACGCCGGCCCGCCACCGCAACCCCAGACGATCTAGAGGCGCGCGGTGGCGCTCGGGTGACCAGCGTGTTCTCCACCGTCGATGTCTAAGCCCGCAGCACCCAAGTTCATCTTCGTCACCCTGTTGCTCGACATCATCGGGATCGGCATCGTGATCCCGGTGCTGCCCGAGCTGGTCGCCCAGCTCCTCGGAGGCAACGAGAGCGAGGCGGCCCGGTACTATGGGCCCCTGGTGTCCCTGTATGCAGTCATGCAGGTGCTGTTTGCGCCGCTGCTGGGGGCCCTGTCGGATCGCTTCGGGCGCAGGCCGGTGCTGCTGATCTCGCTGGCGGGGATGGGGATCTCCTACCTGATCCTCGGGTTCGCCCCAACCCTCGGCTGGCTGTACGTGGGCCGGGCCCTCGCGGGGATCACCGGGGCCACCATCACCACCGCCAACGCTTACATGGCCGACATCTCCACCGCCGAGACCCGGGCGGCTAACTTCGGCCTGATCGGCGCCGCCTTCGGGGTCGGGTTCGTGCTGGGGCCAGCGACGGGCGGAATCCTCGGCGAGATCGGGCCCCGGGTGCCGTTCTTTGCCTCCGCCGGGGTGGTGTTCCTCAACGCGATGTGGGGGCTGTGGGTGCTGCCCGAGTCCCTGCCCCCCGAGCGACGGCGCCCGATCTCCCGCGCTGAGCTCATCCCCCTGTCGGGGCTGCGGAGCCTGCGGATCTCCCCCCTGGTGACGGGGCTGGCGGTGGTGAGCCTGCTCTCAGCCCTGGGGCAGCGGGGCCTGGAGTCGGTGTGGGTGCTGCACGCGGGGCTGCGCTACGGCTGGGGGGAGCTCGAGAACGGCCTGTCCCTGACCGTGGTCGGGCTCTCAGCGGCGATCGTGCAGGGGGGCCTGGTGCGGCGGATCGTGCCCCGGCTGGGGGAGCCCCGGGCGGTGCAGCTCGGGCTGCTGCTGGGGGCGGTGAGCATGCTGCTGTACGGCCTCGCGGATCAAGGCTGGATGATCTTCCTCATCGTCCCGATCGGCTCGCTGGGGGCGATCTCGGGCCCGGCCCTGATGGGGCTGGTGACCGGGGCGGTGGATCCCCAGCACCAGGGCGCGGTCCAGGGAGCCCTGGCCAGCCTGCAGTCCGTGGGCACGGTCGCCGCACCCCTGCTGACCACCACCCTGTTCGCGATCGCCACCGACGGAACGCTGCCCAAGCCCCTGCCGGGCCTGCCGTTCTTCGCGTGCAGCGGGGCCGTGTTGCTCGCCTGGGGGGCTGCCTGGCTCACCCTGCGGAGCCTCCCGCCAGCCCCCCCGAGCGAGGCGTCCGTGCCCCCAGGCGAGGCTGAGGCTCCGGTGGGGTAGCGGCCTGTGGCCCGGCCGCCAGTGCCCCAGATATGGCCTCCGGCGGCGGCCCCGGTGGCGGCGGCCCCGGTGGCGGCGCCGGCGATCGCGCGCTCGAGCTGCGGGGGGGCTCCCAGGGCGGGGCTACTCGAAGTACAGCGGGTAGAGGTCGGGGCCCGGGGTCAGATCCTTCCAGTCAAGGCGATCGTTGAGGGGATCACCAGTTACTGGCTCGAAGCCCTCGACATCTGGATCGCCATCGTTGAAGTAGGCCGCCTCGGTGTTGAACTCCCGGATCCGGAGCCTGATCTTGGCCCGGATCTCCTGAGCGTGATCGTGGCACTCGAAGTCGTAGGTGGACTGCGCAAAACCAAGGCCGTTCTGGCGGGTGCGCTGGAGGCCTGCGGGGGGACCTCCTCCATGATCAGCGGGGGAGTAGTGGTTCGCGAGGGGCACGTTGGTGAAGTAGTCCTCGTTGAGGCCGTCGAACTCGAAATGCTTGGACCAGGCTGAGCGCTGCAGGTAGACGATCTTGTCGATGGGGAAGCCGCCGGGACCAAAGACGGCCTCGGAGTCGTGGTAGGCCGCTCCACCGTGGCATGCGCCCAGGTTGTCGGTGCCCCCCCACAGCTGCTGGGAGACGGTCGTCACCCCATCGATGATCCGGGTGTAGGTGTAGGCCCCGGTGCAGCAGTCGGGCCCGATGGGGCTGTAGTTGTAGGCACAGTAGGGGACGCCGTTGATCGCGTTGACCTCGTTGACGATGTTTCCGTCGACGATCTCGACGAGCACGTTGTTCTCGCCGAAGCCCCACTCCCAGGTCTCGTACATGTAGTGGCTGTAGATTGCGAACTCGCAGGCCCCGGCGGGGATGAACCAATCCCAGCTCATGCCCAGGGCGTACAGATCGAGCTCGGGCACGTCGATGATGCAGTCGAGGTCGACGTATCCCTCAGGCGTGCCGTCGGGCTTGACCGAGCAGGGATCGTCTTCGGTGCCTGCCGCGTACATCCGCGCCGGGTAGTTCAGGTCGATCGGCAAGGCGATCCGGAACTCTCCCAGGACCTGGGGATTGCCGGGATCAGTGCCGGTCGCGGTGTCCGTGGTCGGGCTCCAGGTCGGTAGGTTGGTGCGCTGCGGTTCCTCCTCACACCCTGCGGCGAGGGCGCTGAGGAGGAGCCCGACGCCGAGGGCCCTCGCGGTGGATCGTTGGGGGGACCCCGGGTTCCAGACTCTCTGCATGGCCTCGCTCCTGTTCATGGGTTGGTCGGTCCCGTGCCCGTGTTGGTGGGGTTCGTCGCTCCGGTGGGACCCTGGACCACGTCCTCGAAGAACATGGTGAAGTCCGTGGAGAGCTCGATGAGGGTGTTCTGGTGATCGTACCCGGCCACGGTGAGGGTCGCGAGCGCGTCGACGCGCTCGGGGCCCAGCGCTGAGAGGACCCAGTCCCGCTGAGTGTTGTCGCCCACCGCGAGGTCGAACATGGTGTCTTCCCCGATCAAGGCCTCGACGGTCACCGGGCTCGCGTAGAAGGGCACAGCCCACTCGTCGACCAGCTCCTCCACCTGGTAGTCGATCCGGTACTGGAGGATCTCGAAGGTGGCGGTGCCGGGGAGGAGGGGGTGGAAGTCGAAGCCGAGGACCACGTGGGTGGGGGTGTCGTTGCAGCCCGGATCGCAGAAGGTATCGACGACGGCGCTGTTGCTTGCGGACAGCGAGAGGAGATCGATCGTGGGAGGGGCCTCGCACCCGGCGAACCCCACCCCAACACAGCAAAGACAAGCGCCCATCCAGCGAGACACCTACACCTCCACCGGCAGACTAGCAGACCACGCGTGGCTTGGGGGGGCGGGCCCGGGGAGAGGCGTGGGGGGGGCTGGGCCGGCGAGCCCCCCAGGGGATCGAGCCCGATCGCTCCGCGCTCCGATCGGGTCGCGGCGCCGGGCGTCCAGCCCCGGGCGTCCAGCCCCGGTGTCCGAGCCCGCCTACGATCGATGACGGGGTCCACCGAGGCCCGCAACCCGCCGCTGCAAAGGGTAGTAGAAGGCTTGTTGATCGCGGGCTCGGTGGACGAGGGGGGCCGCTGCGTACAGGTCTAGAGCGCCTGGGCGCGGACCTGCGGATGGCCACGGCTCCTGGTGGAGCTTGTGGGTCGCTCTGGCTCCCCTGCAGTCTAACTGAACATGAGTTCAGCGCGCCAGCTGATCTGGCCCCTGGGGTCATCTTCGGCCTGCGACGCTGGATCCGGGGCCCTCCCGGACCGGGGGCTGCGTCCGGGGGCGGATGCGCAGGTGCTGGGGATCGCGCCCCATGCCGCGCTGTGTCGGTGTGGTGCCTCAGAGGGCAGGCCCTCCGCGATGGCCCCCACCGTGTCGAGGGGTGTCGAGGGGTGTCGAGGGGTGTCGAGGGATCCGACCGCTCGACCGGCGCGTCTCCTTCGTCGGAGACGCGCTCAGCAGCAGCCTCCGCCGTCGTAGTGCCAGGTGCTCTCGGTGACGATGAGGTGCTCGAGGCCCAGGGCGTCGAGGGCGGCGGCGGTCTTGTCGCACACCGGAGCGGGCACATCGCGCCGCAGCACGTGGCCCTTGCCATCGTCGAAGCTCTGTGCCTCCCCGAACCAGATCGCGGTGCGGCCGGTGAAGATGCAGGGCCCGTCCTCGGGGACTGGGGTCTTGTAGGCGACGACCTCGACCGACTCGAGCAGCAGGTGCTCATCCAGCCCGAAGCGTTCCTTGTCGAGGATCCGGTAGGGTCGCCGGCCCCGGATCTCGATCGTGCCAAAGCCCACCGCGACGATCCGGGCGAGGTAGCCCTCCAGCGGCAGCGCCCCGGACAGACACAAGGCCCGCAGCCGGTCGTCGGCCTGCAGGTGGGGTGGGATCGGCCTGGGGGAGATGGGATCAGACAGGGACAGGGCGCCCCCGGGGCGCAGGACCCGATGGGCCTCGCGCAGGGCCTGATCGAGCTCTTCCTCCCGGAAGATGTTGAACAGACAGTTCTGCGCCACCAGCCCCACGGTGTCGTCCTCGACGGGCAGCTGCAGTGCGTCGCCGGCGCGCAGCTGCACGGCCCTGGGGGTGAGCCAGTCGTTGAGCTCCCGCGCCTGCTCGAGGTTTGCGCTGCAGGCCTCGAGCATCTCAGGCACGTTGTCGACGCCGATCACCCCTCCGTCCCGCCGGGCCAGGGACGCAAACTGCAGCAGCTCTAACCCGCCACCCACGCCGATGTACAGCACGGGGGCGTCGTCGGGGATGTCCCGGGGGTGCACGGTGGTGCCGCAGCCATAGTTCATCTCGTGCATGATGTCGGGGATCTGAAGATCGGGCATCCGCCAGGGGGGCGTGCTCACACAGCAGAGCTGATCGTCGGGGGTCTGGGCGGCTGCGGTGTACAGCCTGCGGGTGGCCTCGAGGTACTGCATCACGGCTCCAGGGGATCGGGGACAGCCAGAGGGGCGGGATGGACACCGTGTAGCGTGTTTCGTTACGCAGGTCGGTCACCGCTGGAGTCGTCGTGCAGCCCGATCCAACCACCCGCTTCCTCGAGGCCCTGCGGGAGTCGCTGCAGGAGCAGACGCTGGTCAAGATCACCCTGGGTGCCCCCTGTGGCCCGGATCCAACCCTGCGCAAGGTGCGGGGGCGGCCGGTGCAGCTGCGCGCGGGCCCCCGGCTGCAGCTGGTGTGGCGCCACGAGGCCCGGGATCTCACCCACAACCACCCCCACGAGGAGGGGGTGGCGCAGGTGGCGGAGCTGCTGGGGACCGCCTTTGGCTCCGGGCACCTGTTCACCCTCGCCCACACCCTGCAGCTGCAGCGCCGGGGCGAGCGCTGGCGGCTGCGGACGGGGCCCCCCCAGCACGACACAGCCCCCGATCGGGCCCACGATCGCGACAAGGAGCGGCCGGTGGCGCTCGATCCAGCGTGGATGAGGGGGCTAGGGGTGCTGGATCGGCGGGGGCGACCCAAGCGGGGCATGGAGTCCAAGCGGAGGCAGATCCTTCGCTTCGTCGAGATCCTCGATCACATGCTCCGGGGCGTGGAGCCGACGGAGCGGGGCCTGAGCCTGGTCGACATGGGTTGTGGGCGGGGGAGCTTGACGTTCGCGGCGTATCAGCTTCTGATCGCTCGTGCTGGTCCCCGCAGCCGGGTCCTGGGGGTGGAGCGCAGGCCCGAGCTGGTGCAGCGTGCCGCAGAGCTGGCGCGCAGGGTGGGCTACGACGGGCTGTCCTTTGCCGCGGGTCACATCGACTCGGTCTCCCTCGATGGGGTCGACGGGGTCGTCGCGCTGCACGCCTGCGACACCGCCACCGACGACGCGCTGGCGCGCGGGATCGAGGCCGGTGCGCGCTGGCTGGTGGTGGCCCCCTGCTGCCACCAGCAGGTCCGGCCCCAGCTCACGGGGCCCGAGCTCCTGCAGCCGGTCCTAAGGCACGGGATCCTCCGCACCCGGCAGGCCGAGATCGCCACCGATGCGCTGCGGGCCGCCCTGCTGGAGGCCGTGGGCTACCGGGCCCGGGTCCTCGAGTTCATCGGCGCCGAGCACACCGACAAGAACCTGCTGATCATCGCAGCGCGCCGCGCCGACGCGCAGCCCGGAGATCTGGTGGGCGCCGCCGTGCGCCGGGTCCAACAGCTTGCCCGAGCGCACGGGATCGTCGAACAGCGCCTCGCAGAGCACCTCGGTGTCTCTCTCGAGGCGTGAGGTACCCTCGACGGTGGGGAGGCAGTCATGGTCCTCGAGGTGTCCGTCCACTCCGCCCGCGTGCCCTCCCACGGCGTCGTGCTGGGGGAGGGGGCGGCCGCGAAGCTCTGTGAGGGCGGCGTGTCCGTCGGAGACGTGGTCGAGACCCCGCGGGGTGCCCGGACGGTGATCGAGATCAGGCCAGGGGGGGACGAGGCCTGGGCCGCCGACGGAGACTCGACCCCGTGGCGGATGGCTGCAGGGATCCGGGCCGAGGCCAGGCTCCGGATCCACCGGACCGCGGTGGGGATCCCCCACCGGGGGGGCTATGATCCCGTCCACCACACCCCGATCGGAGGTGTGCCGCTACCGGCGGGGGGGCTGGACTGGCTGCGGGCCCGGGGCGCGGTCTCGGTCATCGAGGACATCGCGTGGCGGCAGGATCACGCGGAGCTCGCACGGATCGCCCGGTCCTTCCGGGAGCGGAGGGAGCGCCCCGGGGCCCCCTGGCGCACCCTGGCCACGACGCCGGAGCTCGGCCTGGGGCCGATCCGAGAGGGCTTGATCGCAGCGGCCCGGGTGCTCGGGTTCGAGCTGCAGGCCACCGACTCGGGGGTCCGGATCGGGATGCTCCGGCGGGAGCCTCCACAGCGGTGGTCATCGGGTCCGATCACCACCGCTGCTGCGTTCCGTGGTGGCGCGCCCGCCCCGGGGGGGATGCAGGATCCCGCGCTGGTGGGCACCCTGGGCGAGCCCCTCCTGGCCCACGTCCCGCTGCCGTGGCGGCTGCTCCCCTCACACCTGGTCCCCTGGGTCGCCGATCTGCTCGGGATCGAGCCGGGGCGGCTGGTGGATCGCCTCGCGCAGCTCGGCACCGAGGGGCTGGTCGACGAGCTGGACGCCGCGCTGCGGATCGCCGATCCCAGGCCCCGGGCCCTGGATGGATCCCCGCTGCGTGCGGTGGACTTCCTCTGGTCCGAGGTCGCGGTGGTGCCCGGGGCCTTCCGACGATCGAGCCGTCCCCAGGGCCAGCGACTCCCCCACGGCATCGACGGCACGCTCCATGCCCTGATCTCGTCGGTCCGGAGCCATGAGAAGCTCGGACCCCTGCACCCTCAGCTCGACGCCCAGATGCGGGGGCGGATCCAGCGTGCCCTCGACGGGTACCTGTCCCTGGGGCCCCAGGGCGAGGAGAGCTGGGGCTGGAGCGTGGCCCGGGATCTCCAGAGCGTGCTGCAGATCGACGGCGTCCTGGTGGATTGGGGCGGGCAGGGGGTCGCGGTGGTGGAGCCGGGGCGTCGCCGGGTGGGGCTGCCCGAGGCGTTCGGGGCGCTGATGTTGGATCCCCGTCGCGCAGAGGCCATGCTCCTGGTCAAGGTGCCCGAGGGTGTGGCCGCGGTGATCCCCCAGCTGGTCGAGGGGCACCTCATCCGCCTGCCCCTGGAGGTCGCCGGCTCCCTGGGGGCGCGGACCGGTGATCTGGTGCGGGTGGTGGCGGCGGTGTCCTGGGAGGCTCAGGCCGAGCTGGAGGCCCTGGCGTCCGGGGCGCGGCTGTCGCCGTTGGCGCCCCGGGTGGGCTGGCTCGACGAGGTGGCGGCCGCCGGATCGGATCGGATCGGGCCGGCCCTGGCCTCCGCTGCACGTCTCTGTGCGCTGGATCGCTGCCGGGGGCCCGTCGGCAACCGGATCTGGACCGGGATCCTGCCCACCCCCCGCGGCGAGGACACCGAGGAGGTCGAGCGGGTGCAGCGGGGCTTCGCGCTGCTGGTCCGCCACGTCCAGGGTCCGGGGCACACGATGCCCCCCGGAGCGTCCGCCGATCGGCTAGAGCGCGCCGAGGAGCTGATCGGGCAGCGCCTCGCCCCCGAGGTCCGCTCCCTGTGGGCGGGCCACGACGGCCAGCTGCGGGACAGCGAGCCGATGGTGCTGGTCGACGGGCTCCGCTGGCGCCTGCTCCCGCTGGATCCCGAGGCCGCCAGCGGAGATCGGCTCCCGCTGGCTCAGAGCGCAGACGGAGACCACCTGTTCGTCGACGCACAGGGGCGGGTGTGGCGCGGGGCGGGGCTGGTCACCCACAGCCTGGGCCGGCTGCTCCAGCTGTCGTTTGCCTCCGGGGGCTGAGCCCCAGAAGCTTCTCCCCAGGGCTCCGGGCGCGGTAGACTCCGCCGCCCGGAGGGCCGATGTGCATCCCTTGTTCCATCCTTCTGTTCGGCAGCCTCGGTGGCTGCCAGACCCAAGAACCGTCGTTCGATCCTGTGCAGTGCTTCTCAGAGCTCGTCACCGAGCTGTCGACCGACGAGATGCAGGGCCGAGGGATCGGCACTGAGGGCCTCGAGAAGGCCTCGATCCGGATCGAGGAGCGGCTGAAGGCCGCGGGCCTCGCCGACGCCGGCGTGGCCTACCGCCAGCCGTTCCAGGCCACGATCGGGGTCTCGATGGGCAGCGACAACACCCTGAAGGTCGGGGACCAGGCGCTGACCCTCGGGACAGACTTCGTCCCCCTGGGGTTCTCGAGCGATGGCGCCTTCGAGGGGCCGATCGTGTTCGCGGGCTACGGCATCGTCGCCGACGAGCTGGGCTGGGATGACTACGAGGGCCTCGACGTCGAGGGCAGGATCGTCCTGGCGATGCGGTACGAGCCCGGCGAGAGCGATCCCGACAGCCCCTTCGACGGCAAGAGGCCGAGCCGGTACTCCGACATCCGCTACAAGGCGATGAAGGCCCGGGAGCTCGGGGCTGCGGCCCTGGTGTTCGTGGCCCCCGCCCGGGAGACCGACGAGCCCGACAAGCTCCCGCCGCTCAAGCGCGCGGGCCCCACCAGCCGGGCGGGCCTGCCGGTGATCCAGGTCACCCGGGCGGTGGCCGATGCCTGGCTGGCGGCGGCGGGCACCGATCTGGCCACGGTGCACGCAGAGATCGACGAGGGGCACATCCCGAAGGAGGGGGCCGAGCCGCTGTCGGGGACCTCGATGGTGCTGCCTGGGTTGTCCGCCACGGGCACCGCTCAGATCGTCCCACAGCAGGCTGAGGTGCGCAACGTGCTGGCGGTCCTGCCCGGGCGGGGCGAGCTGGCGGAGGAGATCGTGGTGGTGGGCGCCCACTACGATCACCTCGGCATGGGGGGGGAGGGCTCGATGGAGCCCGACGTCGAGGCGATCCACAACGGCGCCGACGACAACGCCAGCGGCACCGCGGCGATGGTCTGTGGGGTGGAGGCGCTGGCCCACAGCGACGCGATGGCCGACGATCGGCGCACCGTGCTGGCCATCGCGTTCACCGCCGAGGAGATCGGCCTGGGTGGATCGTCCTACTATGTCGACAACCCCGTGCTTCCCCTCGACAAGACCGTCGCGATGGTCAACCTCGACATGATCGGCAGGATCCGCGACGACAAGCTGCAGACCCTGGGCACCGACACCGCGCCGGAGTGGCCCGGGGTGCTGACCCCGGCGGGCGAGGCTCACGGGCTGCAGCTCGAGATGGGCGGAGACGGGTATGGGCCCAGCGATCACACCAGCTTCTACGAGAAGAAGATCCCGGTGATCCACATGTTCTCGGGCACCCACGAGGAGTACCACACCCCGGCGGACGACGTGGAGACCCTGAACCTCGAGGGTGGAGCGAGGGTGGTGGGCTTCCTCACCGACGTGCTGTCCACCCTCGCCACCCAGCCCGGCGGGATGACCTATGTGAAGTCCAGGTCCGGCCCCCGCATGGTAGGGGACTCCCGCAGCCGGGGTGCCTACCTCGGCACGATCCCCGACATGAGCGCGATGTCGTCCCAGGAGGGCGGGGTCGAGCTGTCGGACGTGCGCGGAGACGGGCCCGCGGATCGTGCGGGGATCCGAGGCGGCGACATCATCGTGGGCATGGCCGGGGCCGAGATCCAGAACCTGTACGACATGACCTTCGTGCTCCGGGATCACCGCCCCGGCGAGACGATCGAGGTGGTGGTGCTGCGCGACGGCGAGCGACTCACCCTCAAGGCCACCCTGGGCTCCCGCGGCGAGGGCCCGAAGCCCGAGGCCACCGAGAACAACCCCACTGAGCACACCGACTTCTCCGTGGGCTCCGACGCGCCCGCCCACGGTGGGACCACCCCCGGCGCCTGGGCGCCCACCGCGGGCAAGGCGGTGCCCGAGCTGCTCAACGACGACGAGCGTCACCTCGCCGATCTGCGCCAGCTGACCTTCGGCGGCGAGAACGCCGAGGCGTACTGGGCGCCTGACGGCCGCAGGCTCATCTTCCAGCGCACGCCGGTGCGTGGGGAGAGCTGCGATCAGCAGTACACCCTGGATCTGACCACCGGAGCGGTGGAGCTGGTGTCGTCGGGCAAGGGCCGCACCACCTGCGGCTACTTCGACTATCCCGACGGAGACAGCGTGCTGTACGCCACCACCGAGGCCTCCGGGGAGGGCTGTCCAGCGCCTCCGGATCACTCGGCGGGCTACGTCTGGCCGGTCTACGACAGCTTCGAGATCGTGCGGCAGCCCCTCGGGGGCGAGCCCACCCCCCTGCTGTCCAGCGCTGCCTACGACGCCGAGGCCACCGTGTGCATGGTCGACGGGCGGGTGGTGTTCACCAGCACCCGCAGCGGAGATCTCGAGCTGTACATCGCGGATCCAGACGGTGGCAACGTCGAGCAGCTGACCGACACGCCGGGCTACGACGGTGGAGCGTTCTTCAACGCTGACTGTAGCGCCCTGGTGTGGCGTGCCTCCCGCCCCGAGGGCGACGCGCTGGCCGACCACCAGCGCCTGCTCAAGCAGGGCCTGGTGCGGCCCTCGCAGCTCGAGCTGTTCTGGATGGAGCTCGACGGTGGCAAGGTCGAGCAGCTGACCGACAACGGCGCGGCCAACTTCGCCCCCTACCCCCTGCCCGACAGCTCCGGGGTGTTGTACTCGAGCAACGCGGGCAACGATCCCCGGGAGTTCGACATCCTCCTGGTCCGCCGCGGGGTCGACGCCGGCCCCGACGAGCGGATCACGACCACCAAGGGCTTCGACGGGTTCCCGATGTTCAGCCCCGACGGGGCGTGGCTGGTGTTCGCGAGCAACCGGGCGACGCCAGAGGGTGAGAGCGACACCAACTTGTTTATCGCGCGCTGGGTCCCCTGAGCCCGCGCCCCGGGCCTGAGTTGCCGGAGGTGGGATGAAACCCAGGTAACTCCAGGCTCCTCCCCGCCGATCCGAGGGGGGAGCCCAGGAGGGCACCCATGGCTCGCGAGATCTTTGTCGACTGTCTGAAGCGGGATCCATCCCTGTCGATGGAGTCCCTGTGCCGGGAGCTGCGGGGGCTCCGAGGCGGAGCCAGCCGTGTGGTCGTCCAGATCGACGATCCTTGCACCCTCGAGGCCGTCCGGCTCTTTGCCGGGCAACACGGGATCGTCAGCCACACCCAGGAGATCAGCGGGATCTGGTGGGTCCGCCTGTACCTGCTGCCCGAGCGCTTCGGCGAGGTGCCCCGGTGTGCTCAGCTAGAGCGCTGCGCCCACCAGGACTTTCGCCCCGTCAGCCCAAGGGAGGAGGCGATGCACGCGAGCTCCTGATGGATCTCTGGCTCAGCCCCGCGGTACATAGAGATCCTATGTTCTCGATCTTTCTGGCCTTGTCTGGCTGTCGCCCCGACGGTCCTCAGGTGGTGATCTTCCCCACCAACCCCACCACCCTCGACGCGCTCGCTGCGAGCCCCACGCCCGCTGAGGGGCAGCGCTGGTCCTGGCGCTGGCTCCGGGACGGGATCTGGATCGAGGATCTCCACGGGCCCCGGGTGCCCGCAGATCAGACCCGCCGTGGGGAGATCTGGGCGCTCGAGGTCCAGCAGCTCGAGCCCGAGCGCTCCCGGATCACCGAGACCTCGGTCCAGATCGGCAACGCGCCCCCCCTGGTCGAGGTGCACCTGCGCCGCAGCGCAACGGTCCGGGACGCTCCGCTGGAGGCCGAGGTGGAGGCCAGCGATCCCGACGGAGATCCCCTCGAGCTGTCCTACGCCTGGAGCCGTGGGGGGCTCGGGATCGAGGGAGGCGCGACGATCGGGGCCGATCAGCTCTCTCTGGGTCAGCGGTGGCAGGTGACGGTCACCGCGAACGATGGCGTGGACTCGTCCTCGGCGACGGCGAGCATGGTGATCGGCAACCACCCCCCCGCGGTGGTCTCGCTGGAGCTGCAGCCCGCGGTGTTCGGGGAGACCGACGAGGTGCGCGCCGTGGTGGAGGCCACCGATCCCGACGGCGAGGAGCCCAAGATCGAGGTGACTTGGTTCGTCGAGGGCCAGAGCGTGCACGAGGGGCCGACCCTGACCGGGGCCTCCTTCGATCGGGGCGACGAGGTCTATGCGAGGGCCGTCGCGACGGACGGGATGGAGAGCAGCCCCCCGGTGGCGTCCGCGATCTCGGTGGTCGCCAACACGCCACCGCAGACGGTGCAGATCGAGCTGTCTCCGCCAGCCCCCTCCACGCTGGACGAGGTCACCGTCGAGGTGGCGCTGTCCGATCCCGACGGAGATCTGAGCACCTTCAACGTGATCTGGTACGCCGATGGCGCTGAGATCGAGCGGGGGCACAGGCTGGCCCCGGGCCTCGTCCAGCGTGGGCAGCAGCTCATGGCCGAGGTGATCGCCACCGACGGGCTGTCGTTCGGGCCCCCGGTGCAGAGCGCGGTCTTGACCGTGGCGGACGCACCGCCCACGATCCCACCGGTCAGCCTCCAGCCCAGCAACGCCCACGCCGACGAGCCACTGCGCTGCCACCTCGGCGCCGATGTGGCCGGGGCCGACGTGGTGGACGCAGACGGGGATCTCGTCGAGGTCGCGATCCAATGGACGGTGGATGGGGCCCCCTACACGGGGCCGCTGGTGAGGCACCGGATCGACGGCGACACGATCCCCGCGGGTCAGCTCGGCTTTGGTCAGTCCTGGGGCTGCAGCGTCGATGCGATCACCGAGCTGGCCTCGTCCCGGGCGCTCTCGGAGCCCCTGGTGGTGCCGGATCCCCCTGGAGGAAACGTCCTGCTTGTGATCCTCGATGATGTCGGGGTCGACAAGATGCCCTCCTTCGGGGCCTACCCCAACCAGCCGGACCTGCCGACCCTCGATCGGATCGCGGCCTCGGGGATCGCATTCACCAACACCTGGGCCCACCCGGTGTGCTCCCCCAGCCGGGCCGCGCTGTTCACCGGCCGGCTGCCCCACCGGACGGGGATGGGGGCCACGTCGGACTCGAAGGACAACCACTACGATCTGCCCCCCGCCGAGGTGACCCTCCCCGAGGCCCTGCGCCTGTCGCCGCTGGGCTACACCAGCGCGCTGCTGGGCAAGTGGCACCTCAACGACACCCAAGACACCAGCTGGCCGAGCCTGGTGCTGGAGCAGGGGTGGGATCACTTCGCGGGCACGGCCTCGAACCTCGGGCTCCACCACCTGCCCGGGCCGACCCCTGCAGAGCTGGGGCTCACCGGAGACACCGGTCAGGAGCTCCCCTCCTTCGGGTACTACCTGTTCGAGAAGTACGACGACGGTGCGCTGGGGTGGGAGACCACCTACGCGACCACCGACACGGTGGACGACGGGATCGAGCTGCTGAGCACCCTGCCCGAGCCCTGGCTGATCACCGTCTCCCTGCACGCCGCCCACATCCCCATGGACGAGCCCCCCGCGGCCCTCCACCACCAGGGCCCCCTGGACAACGCTCCGGGCTGGGT
>DRPG01000036.1 GCA_011376105.1 Deltaproteobacteria bacterium | reverse complement strand
GGCGGTGGCCGCCCGCCGCAGCTCGGACACCGCGATCGAGCGAGCACGGAACGTGCTCAGCTCAGACTGGACGTCGGCGCCCAGCAGCACGCGCTCTCCGCTGTCGGGGGAGGCGGCGCCATGGCCCGAGAAGTAGATCCACACCCGCCCCTGGCCTGCGCTGAGGGCCGCCGCCTCGGACACCGCGCCGAGGATCCGCTCCCGGTTGGCGTTGCGATCTAGCAACAGCACCCGCTCGGGACGGATCCCCCGGGTCTGGGTGAGGAAGTCGTAGGCTGCCCGGGCGTCCCGCTCTGCGTAGGGGACGTCCGGGAGCACGAAGTAGTCTTCGATCCCGATCACCACAGCGCTGTCGCCCGGAGCGTGGGCGCCGGTGCGCACCGGGACATCGATCGGGGGCAGGGCGAAGGCTGAGGGGACGAGCGAGAGCATAGGGATCCCGGTGCTGGGTGGGGCACGGAGCTCGGATGGAGTCCTATAGCCTCCACGCCCCCTGAGCCGGACGCACCGTCGCGCGATCCGTCGCGCTGATCCCTGCGCGATCTCGGCGATCCCATGCCCCGGCGGTCCTCGACGATCCCGTGCCCCGCGGTGGGATCGCCGGTCTCGTGGGCTGTGGCTCCACCACGATCCACCACGAGGGCGGAGTCGTCGGAGGGATCGCACGGGGCCCGCCGACGCGGCGCTGGCGCTGGGATCCTGGCTCGAC
Source organism: Deltaproteobacteria bacterium (assembly GCA_011376105.1). Taxonomy (GTDB): domain Bacteria; phylum Myxococcota_A; class UBA796; order UBA796; genus DRPG01. Next base: position 962 of record DRPG01000036.1, on the reverse strand, counting down.
GATCCCGAGGAGGCCCTGATGCCCGGACTGTCACCGATCGTGGACGCCTCCTGTCGTCGATCCTTGGCGTGTCCTCGATAGGACCTTGATCCATGGCTGGCACGGGGGCTGCTCTTGGTGGGGGCGCTGGAGGTCCCGATGCCCTCACCTGATCACCTCGCTGTGCTGTTGACTCCGCTGCTGATCGGGCTGATGCTCGCCGAGTGGCTGGTCGCCTGTGTCCTGGGCCGGAGGGTGCACGGCGGGCGCCAGACGCTGAACAACCTCGCGGTCGCCGTCGGCCAGCGTGTGGTGAACTCCGCCGTGGGCCTCGCCCCGCTGGCGGGCTACCCCTGGCTGCAGGAGCACCTGGGGTTGCTGCGGTGGTCTCCGTCTGAGGCGTGGCACTGGGGCGCAGCCTTCTTCGCGGTGGATCTCGCGTTCTATGTCCGCCATCGCCTCGCCCATCGGGTCGCGTGGCTGTGGGCGATGCACGCGGTGCACCACCAGAGCACCGAGTACAACTTCACCGTCGCCACGCGCCTGTCCTGGGTCCAGGAGGCGCTGCTGTTCGCGGTGCCGCTGGCGATCCTCGGCCTGCCCCTCGAGATGTTGTTGCCGCTGTTCGTGCTGGGCAACCTGTGGCAGTTTGTCCAACACACCGAGCTGGTGGGCACCCTCGGGGTGCTGGATGCGGTCCTCATGACCCCGTCGAACCACCGGGTCCACCACGGCTGCAACCCGCGATATCTCGACAAGAACTATGGTAACATCCTGGTGATCTGGGATCGGCTCCTCGGGACCTGGGAGCGCGAGGTCGAGCCGGTGATCTACGGCACCCTCGATGGGTTGCCGACCTACGACGCGCTCGAGAACAACCTCCGTCCCATGATCCGGCTGCTGAGGAAGGCCTGGTCCGCGCCGAGCTGGGGGGGGGCGCTGCGCTGTCTGGTGGCCCCCCCCGGCTGGGTGCCCGGCCGGGG
>DRPG01000035.1 GCA_011376105.1 Deltaproteobacteria bacterium | reverse complement strand
TCGGTGACCGTCAGGCCACAGCCCCCGATGGAGCGCACCAGCCGCCGGAACGACAGATCGGTGACCCCCTCCATCGGGGCGAGGACCAGAGGAGGATCGACGGGGATGTCTCGGATGTGGAACATGCTCCCCTGTTATCTGCTCGCGCGCCTCGACAGCCACCAGTGGGCGAGGTCGCGGTACAGCAGGGGCATCACCTGCTGGACCCGGGCGAGCAGACGTGCGTCGCTCCCCACCAGGATCCGACGCGCGTCTCGCTGGATCCCGTCGGCGATGATCCGGGCGGCCTGCTCCGGCGCGATCCCCGAGTCGATCATCTCCCGGGCGCGCTCGGACGAGGTGAAGCCCCCCTCCCGGAAGCGGCCCCCCGACACGATCCGGGTCGCCACCGCGCCGGGGTGGACCGAGGTGACGACGATCGGGGAGTCCCACAGCTCGAGCTCCAGCGCCTCGGTCAGGGAGCGGACCGCGTGCTTGGACATGCAGTACGCCGCGCTGTCGGGGACGCTGATGATCCCGAAGATGCTCGAGAGGTTGACGACGTGCCCCTCTCCCTGCTCGAGGAGGTGGGGCAGGAAGCCGTGGCAGCCATACATCACCCCGTTGAGGTTGATCCGCAGCTGCCACTCGAGATCGTCGAGGGAGCACGACAGGAAGGGCCCGGTGAGGGCCACCCCGGCGTTGTTCACCAGCAGGTGTGCCGCACCATGGATCTCTATGACCCCGGCGATGAACGGAGGCCAGGCGCCGCGCTCGGACACGTCGAAGGCGTGCACGCTGACCCGCCGCCCCTGCCCGCCGATGGCCTCGGCGACCGCCCGCAGGGGCTCCTCCGACAGATCGGTGATCGCCAGGTGGCAGCCCCGGCGGGCCAGCTCTAGGGCCAGGGCCCGGCCGATGCCTGAGCCCGCCCCCGTGACCACCGCCACCTTGTCCCGTAGATCCTTCACCCGCCCCCTCCCCTCGCGTTCGCGTTCATCGGTGGGGGACCTCGGACAGCCCGAGCCCCTCGATCAGCGCAGCCTCGACTGGATCGCAGGCTGCATGGAACCAGTGCTTGACGTAGTCTCGATCCTGGAGGGTCTCGACGTCGGCCTCGATCACCCCCGCCTCGGCCAGGGCGTCCCGGAACGCGGGATCGTCGGGGTACAGGTACATCAGCCCGTCTTCGTCCAGCACCAGCTGCTCCCCCAGGCCCCCCCGGAGCCAGACCTCGCACCGAGCGTCGCCATGGATCAGGGGGCTGGCCTCACCCAGGGCCCCCAGCACCCGCCCGGCGTCGAGGCCCACCGCCACGAAGTCCCGGGGGGGGCTGCCCTGAGGCCCTGGCTCCATCCGATCGATCTTCTGCCGGTAGAGCACCGACAGGGGCTCGGACAGGGCCCGGGCCAGGGCCAGGTGGACGCCCGGCAGCTGCTCGGGGGGGACCGAGATGGTCAGCCGGGTGTCCCCCTGGGGGGTGATCTCGGCGAACCAGCCAGGGCTGGGGACCCAGCCGTCCTCGCTGCCGTCCTGGTTCACGGAGACCGCCTTGGGTCCGGGCACACACACCTCCAGCTGCAGCGTGTAGCATGCCTCCTCACCCGCGCGCAGCTATCGAGCGCGCTGGAGCTCCCGGGCGAGGATCCTGAGCACCAGCCTGCGCTCCGCCGCCCCCCGCTCCCCCGCCTCCTCGGCCAGCAGCGCTTGGGCCACCTCGATCACTGCGCTCAGCTGATCTGGATCCCCCAGGCGTGCAGCGGCCAGGGCGATCACCGTCTCCACCGGGAGCAGCAGCTGTTGCTCCCGGGGATCCCGTGGATCGACGCGGGAGCGCAGGGCCCGGGTCAGCTGCTTGGCCTCGTCGAGCCTGGCGGTCTCGGCCCGCACCACCGCCGCCAGGGCGGTGGCCTGGAGCCCGAGCCAGGGCAGCAGGTGCGCAGCGTGGGCCTCCGCCTCCTCGAGCAGCGCCTCGGCGACCTCGTGCTCACCACGCTCGATCCGGAGGAACGCGAGCTGGAGCGCGCTCACCGCGTGCTCGATCTGCCACTCCCCCCCACGGAGGATCTGCAGCGACTCGGACAGGGCCTGCTCCGCCTCCAGCCACCGCTGCTGCTCCTGGCGCACACAGCCCAGCACCCGCAGCGCCGTCGCCAGCTGCTCCAGCTCGGGGCCGTCCCGCAGCAGCGCCAGCGCCTCGGTGGTGCGCTGCTCGGCGTCGGCGAGGCGCTCCAGCTCGAACAAGGCCCACCCCAGCCGCGCCAGCGCCGAGCCCTCCTGAGCGCGATCGCCCATCCGGCGCGCGAGCTCTGCAGCGGCCTCCAGCTTCTCCAGCGCCTCGGTGGCCCGCCCCATGCGCACGCACGCGATCCCAAACCCGGTAAGGAGCATGACGCACGCCCGATGATCGCCGATCTCGGTGAGCATCTCGAGGGCTTGGCCCGCCATGCGCTCAGCCCCGTGGGGATCGTGCATCTTCTCCAGCAGGAACCCCGCGAGGTTGGCGCGGAGGAGCCCCTCGGTCCAGCGATCGCTGACCCGCCGCAGGGCCCGCAGCGCCCGCTCATACTCGGCCTGCGCCTCGTCGATGTGGCCCTGGCCGGTCAGCACCGTCGCGAGCAGCGCCCGGGCCCGCCCATCCCCGGAGCGATCCCCCAGCCCGGAGAACAGCGCGATGGACTCCCGCATGGCGGCGGCGGCCTCCTCGAGGCGCCCCTGAGACTGGCGCACCCGGCCGATCCCCAGCCGCGCCCGGGCGCTGACGTCGGCGTGTCGCCCGGCGACCCCGGACGCCTCGAGGAAGTCGGCCTCAGCCTCGGTCAGCCGGCCCCGCCCGAAGTGATGGATCCCCCGATCCGCCAGCAGGCGACCGAGCAACGGCTCGTCGAGGCCGTCGAGCTGGCGGGACAGCTCGATGGCCCGCCCCATGAGCTCCTCGAGCAACACCAGCGGCCCACGGGCCTGGAGCACAGGGAACAGGCACAGCATGGCACGCACCTGCATCTGGGGCTCGGGGGCCCGCCTGGCCACCACGATCAGGTTCTGCTGCTCCCGCGCGAGATCCTCCATCCGATCGACCCCCTGGGCCGTGTGCAGGCGCGCCGCGATCTCCTCGCCCTCCCGCAGGTAGTACCGGGCGTGGCAGATCCGGACCGCGGCCCCCTCGCCCCGCTGCTCAAGCTTGCCGGCGGCGTAGGCCCGGATCGACTCCAGCAGTCGGTAGCGCAGATCCCCCCCCACCAGATCGTCCATCGCAAGCAGGGACTTGTCCCGCAGGGACTGGACTAGATCGGCGGGCCAGGGTGCGCTGGGATCGTCGGGGCGATCGAGGACCTCCTCGGCGGCCTCCAGCGAGAACCCACCCTCGAACACCGACAACGCAGCCAGCGCCCGCTGCTCGTCGTCGCTCATCAGCTCCCACGACCAGTCCAGCGCCGCCTCCAACGTCGCGTGTCGTGCGGGTCGATCCGAGTGTGGATCCCCCAGCAGGCGGAACCGTGAGGCGAGGCGCTTGCGCAGCTGCACCGGCGACAGGGTGCCCAGGCGCGAGGCCGCGAGCTCGATCGCCAGCGGGATCCCGTCGAGCTGGGCCACCACCTCGGTGAGCACGTCGCGATCCCCGTCGCTTAGGACCAGGCCCCGGCGCACCGCCCGGGCGCGCTCGATCAGCAGCTCCAGCGCATCGTCCGAGGGGAGCGGCTGGAGCTCCAGGATCCGCTCGCCCCGCACGTGCAGCCGCTCGCGGCTGGTGACGACGAACCGCACCTCCGGCGCGAGATCGAGCCACAGCCCGAGGATCTGCGCGGTGTGCTCCACCAGGTGCTCGAAGTTGTCGAGCACCAGCAGCAGGGGCCCCGCCCCCCGGGCCCGATCCGCTAGGGCCCGGCCCACCTCCCCGGGCCCGGCCTCGCCCCCGGTCGGCAGCCCCACCACCCCCACCAGGGCCGACAGCACGCCCTCGACGCAGCTCCCTGCAGCGCCCTCCCCGGGGGAGGCCCGGACACCGGACAGATCGACGAACCAGACCCCGCCGAACCGCTCGATCCGCGAGGCCCCGAGCCGACGGGCCAGGCGGGTCTTGCCCGTGCCTGCTGGACCCGTGATGGTGATCAGCCGCGCACCGGATCCAAGCAGCTCCCCCAGCCGGGCCAGCTCCGTCGCCCGCCCCACGAACGAGGTCCGCTCCGGCGCGAGGTTCGTGGGGCCCGGGGCCGCATCCGGCGCGGGGGGGAGCGGAGGGGAGCCGCTGTCGAGGGGCACGAAGCGGTAGCCCACCCCGTGGACCGACAGGATGTGCACCGGCTCACCCGGATCGGGCTCGATCTTGGCGCGGAGCCGCTTGACCGCCAGATCCACCGCCCGGGTGGGGTTGGACGCCCGATAGTTCCACACATCGGTCAGCAGGCTCTCGCGGGACACCGGCTCCCCGGCCCGCGCCGCGAGGTAGCCCAGCAGCTCGGTCTCCCGGGTGGTGAGGGAGACCACGCCCTCCGGGCCGACCAGCCGCTGCCTGCCGAGATCGACCTCACCGGTGCGAAGGCGCAGCGTGCCACCAACACTGGCGCTCTCTGCCATACCCTGAAGCCCCCCGCTCCCTGAGTGTAGCCGCCGCAGGACCTGTGCCCGGGATCGAGGGCGCCCCGCGACCCCAGAGGTATCCTCTCCAGCGTGGAGGCACAGGCATGTCGAACCGCGTGCAGCGGTTGTCATCGGAGGATCGGCCAGCGATCCAGACGCTGCTGGAGCAAGAGGCGATCTGCAACCTGTTCCTGATCGGCTTTGTGGAGGCCAACCCCATCGATCGGGGCTGGTGGTATGGCGTGGTCTGCGACGGGGTGCTGTCGGGGGTGGTGCTGGTGCTGCCGGGGCGCCTGGCGGTGCCGTTCTGCCCTGAGCCCAACGACGCAGCTCAGATCGGCGATCAGCTCTACCACCTGCATCGGCCGACCCTGGTGGTGGGCCCACGCACCGCATCGGACGCGCTGTGGGCCCGCTGGGCCCGGGGCCAGCGGGCGGGACGAACCTACGATCAGCGCCTGTACTGCCTCCAGCACCCTCCCGGAGGCGAGGATCCCCCGGGCTTTCGCAGGGCGATGTACGAAGAGTGGCCAGAGATCGCTGACTACTCTGCGGCCATGGAGCGGGAGGATCTCGGGATGGATCCTGCGAGCGAGAACCCCCAGCTCCACGATCAGGTTGTCCAGGAGCGGATCAAGTCGGGCCGGACCTGGGTGATCGAGCGGGACGAGTCGATCCTCTTCCAGATCAACGTCGGCACCACGCACCCCTATGGGGTGCAGATCGGCGGGACCTACGTCCCCCCCGCCCACCGGGGCCGGGGACACGCCAAGGGAGGGGTCGCAGCCCTGGGGCGTCGACTGCTCGCGCGCTATCCCAGGGTGACGCTGCACGTCAACGAGGCCAACGCCCCGGCGATCCGGGTCTACGAGGCCTGTGGCTTCCTGCGCGACGCCCCTTTCCGGCTGATCACCCCGAGGAGTCCATGATCCACGCCAACGATCGATTCAGCGATGCTGTCGCGGCCAAGGTCGGACAGCTCGAGACCACCACCGACGCCGAGGTCGTGGTCGTGGCCGCAGAGCGCTCAGGGAGCTACCGCGACGTGGCTCAGTCCATCGCCGCGCTGGCCGCGCTGCTCGTGCTCGTGGTGCTGTTTGCGCTGCCCTGGCCGGTCCACCCCGTCCTCGCGGTGATCGACATGATCGTCGTGTGGTTCGTGGTGACCTGGCTCGCCGAGGGATACCCCCTCACGGCCAGCCTCGCGTCCAGGTCCAGGAGGCTGGGGCAGGTCCGACGGGCCGCCGCCGCTGAGTTCCACCTCGAGGCGGTGCACGCGACCCCCCACCGGACGGGCCTGCTGGTCTACGTCAGCGCCTGGGAGGGCCAGGTGGAGCTGATCCCCGACGTGGGCCTGGAGGCCCGGATCCCCCGGGGGCGGTGGGCCGAGGTCATGGGGGAGCTGTCGACCCAGGATCTCGATCGGTTCCTCGCCGGGCTCGACGCAGTGGGCAAGGTGCTCACCCAGCACGTGCCCGCCACCGGCGAGCGCCAGCTCCGGCTCGACGACGCCCCCCGGATCCGCTGACATGAGCGCACTGGATTGGCTCGATGTCCTGCCCACCCTCCCCCGCCGACTCCTGCTGGGTGGCACGGGGCTGGGCCTGGCGATCCCCACCCTGTGGCTCGATCCCCTGGTCCCCGATCCAGAGCTCCACACCGCGATCGCGCTCGCGGTGGTGGGTGGGCTGGGGCTGGGCTGGGCCGGGGCCTGGCTGGGGCTGGCCCGCCCCGTCCTCGCGCAGCAGCGCCTCGACGCGGCTGCGTCCGCCGACGCCCGGGCGAGGGATCGGGGTCTGCTGGCGAAGGCCGCCACCGGGCGCCGGGGGCCCGCCCTGCAGGGGGTGGCCGCGCTGTCGATGGACGATCCAGGCTTCTGCCTGCCTGCGTCCCTCGACGCGATCGTGGCCCTGCACACGGCCGCCTCCGGGGCCCCGATCGTCGGGGGCCCCGCCAGCCTCGAGGCCGTCCGCCGACAGAAGGATCGGATCGAGGTCGACGTGGTCGCGGGCTACACCGAGGAGGGTGGCGGGGGCCGGGCCGTCCGCCTCACCGCCTCCCGCCCGGCGGGCGCCACCTCCCCACCCCCCGACGCTCAGGGCGCGATCCCCGAGGGCACCTGGTCCCTCGATCGAGCCGTCGCACTGGATCGGCTCCCCGCCCCGTCGCTCAAGCCCGATCCAGGCCTGGCGGCGGCCCGACGGGCCCTGCTGCTCCGGGCGGAGGCCTTCGATCTAGATGGCTTCGAGGCCCTCGTCGCCGAGATCAACGACGTGGTGGATCGCGCCGATGCAACAACCGAGGCGCTCGAGGCGTACACGACCCCGGGGGGGCTGCGCTCGGTGCGCTGGTGGCACTCCAGCGCTGAGCTCCCCCAAGCGGGCGCCGGGATCACCTGGCTAGAGGTGGAGGAGGACGGTTGGTACGAGCGGATCGAGATCCGATGCGGCGACCGGCTCCTCGGGCTGCTACGCCCCTCGGGGCAGCCCGAGGAGCCGTGGCGGCTCTGGCGACTGCGGGGTGCCTCGTGAGGGCCTGGCTGTGGCGCCACCGCTACGCGCTCGCGGCCGGGCTGACGGCGCTGGCCCTGGTCGCGGTGCTCCTGCTGCCCGAGCTGGCTGAGGCCCGGGTGGGGGGTGGGCAGAGCTTTGGCCGGGGCGGCTCCCGCGGCGGTTCCCGCGGCGGTGGCGGTGGCGGTGGCGGCGGCGGCGGCGGCGGCGCAGACCTGATCTTCTTCCTGATCTACCTGATCCTCGAGGTCCCGATCATCGGGATCCCCCTGACCCTGGGGGTGATCGGCTTCTTCGTCGTGCGCTTGGTGTGGAACAACGCTGGCGGACACCGGGTCCACCGCACCCGGGGGCACGGCTGGGCGGGGGGCGATCGGATCGTGCAGCGCGGTCGACCGATCCCGGGCCTCGCAGCGCTCCGCGAGCGCGATCCGGGCTTCTCGAGCCCCGTCCTGCTCGACTACCTCGTCCTGGTCCACCGCAGGGCCCACGAGGCCCTGGGCTCCGGCGCCTGGGACGCCCTGCAGCCGTTCGTCTCCCCCGCCGCCCGGAGCAAGCTGCAGGCCGCCAACGAGGGCGTCGCTGCGGTGCACGAGATCGTGGTCGGGGGCGTCTCCCTGGTGAAGATCGAGCACCGCAGGGGCTTCGATCACCTGTACGTCTCGTTCGAGTCCAGCCGGATCGAGCAGCGCTCCGGCGAGCGCCCCCGCCGGGTGATGGTCAGGGAGCAGTGGACCTTCCGCCGTGCCAGCGGCGCCGCCAGCCTGCCCCCCGAGGAGGTGGCGCGGCTGGGGTGCCCCAGCTGTGGGGCCAGCATCGAGGTCACCCCCATGGGGACCTGCCGCAACTGCGACACCCCGATCACCGCAGGCCAGCTTCAGTGGCAGGCGACCTTCGTGGTGCTCCACTCCCGACAGCCCGCCACCGTGCCCGAGATAAGCTGGCTCCAGGGCGGAGACGAGGGCTCGGTGCACGAGCCCACCGTGCAGGATCCAGAGCTCCCCGCCGCGATGCGGGCCCTGACCACCCGCCACCCCGACTTCGATCACCAGACCTTCGGCCAGCGGGTCGAGCTGGTCTACTACACCCTGCAGGAGGCCTGGTCCGCCAACTCCTGGGGAGACGCGCGCCCCTTCGTCACCGATCGCATGTTCCAGACCCTGAGGTTCTGGATCGAGCGCTACTCGAAGCATGGCCTGCGCAACCAGCTCGACGAGGTCGATCTCGAGCGGGTCCGGATCGTCAAGATCGAGGTCGACGCCTGGTACGAGTCGATCACCGTGCGCCTGTGGGGCTCGATGAAGGACAGCGTCGTCGATCGAGAGGGCAAGGTCGTCGGTGGCAACGCCAAGACCGCGCGGCGATTCTCGGAGTACTGGACCTTCCTCCGCGCCGCGGGGGGCTCGGGCGGCAGCCACGGTGATCAGGCGGTCTGTCCCAGCTGTGGCGCTCCGCTGGATCAGGTCAGCCAGGCCGGGATCTGTGGCTACTGTGACTCCAAGATCACCACCGGTCAGTTCGACTGGGTGCTGGCCCGGATCGAGCAGCCCGAAGCCTATCGGGGCTAGCCAGCTCCAGGGGTGATCCAGGCTGGATCACTCGGCCCTGGAGGTGATCCAGGATCGCCCACGCCGTCCGCCGTCCACCACCCGTCACTGAGCACGAGCCGTCCGCCACTGAGCACGAGCCGCCGGGCACGGGTGTCGGGGTGTCGGGGTGTCGGGGTGTCGGGGTGTCGGGATGACAGGGAGGGGGATAGGGGTTCACACCGTGCCTCCACCTCGGGAAACAGCATGTGGATCCTCACCTCCAGCCTCGCCCTGGCCGCTGGCCCGAGCCATGCCCAGATCGACGCAGCGACCTGGGCGTTCGTCGCCACGATCCGCCACAGCACTGCGGGTCAGGTGGTGGTGTCCAGGAGCACCATCACAGGGATCCTGTGTTTCCAGGGGGTCACCCGGGTGGATGAGCTCAACCCTGATCAACTCATGGACGTGATCCTCGACTTTGACAGCGTCGCGCGCTGGTCCAGCGCCGGGATCAGCGACTCCAGGGTGCTCGCCCAGACCCCCGGCCAGATCGAGTACTACCAGTACCTCGACATCCCTGGGTGGACCATGGCCAGCGACCGCTTCTGGTTCCTGTCCGCCTCGATCCAGCGGACCGAGGCAGCGCAGGACTTCCGCTGGAGCCGGCTGGCCGGTGGAGGGGACCATCACGCCTTGTACCAGCAGATCAAGGAGGCTCATCCGTCCGCGGTGGAGCCTCCGATCAACGTGGGGGGGTGGCGCTTCGCCAC
>DRPG01000034.1 GCA_011376105.1 Deltaproteobacteria bacterium | reverse complement strand
GGCGATGTGTCGATCCCCGCGGACATCGTCGAGGAGGTCGCCCGGCTGTACGGCTACCAGAACCTCGCGTTCCGTCCCCCCGTCATCTCCCTCACGGCCCCGATCGTCCAGCCCAACGTGCGCCTCGAGCGGCGGCTGAAGGAGGCGCTGGCCCTGCGCCACGGGATGCGGGAGGTGTGGAGCTACCCCTGGGTGGCCGATCGCTACCTCGAGGCCTCGGGCCTCGAGCCGCCAACCCTGGTCCTGGCCCACCCTCCGTCCCCCGACGCCGCTCGCCTGCAGACCTCCCTCGTCCCCCAGATGCTGAGGATGATCTCCGAGAACCTCCGGTTCTTCTCTAGCTTCCGGTTGTTCGAGCTCAACCGGATCTTCCTCGACACCGACTGGCGTCGGGGCCCCGGAGGCGAAGACAGCCTGCCGGAGCAGGCCAAGCACCTGGTGGGCGCGATGGTGGGCGCGGATCCCGCCACCCTGTTCCTGGAGGCGAAGGGGGTGATCGAGGGCCTGCCCCGGGCGGTGCAGATGGCGGCGCTGGAGCTGGGCCCGGGCCGGGCGCCCTGGGCTGATCCCGGTGGCTGCCTCGCGATCCTGCACCAAGGCGCCCCGATCGGAGCGCTGGGCGTGCTCTCGGCCAAGACCCGGGACCGGGCCGGGATCCGGATCAGCCACGCGGCCCTGTTCGAGCTCGACGTCTCGGCGCTGAGCCCGCATCGCTCCCGGGAGAACCGCATCGAGGCTCTGCCAGAGTACCCCGAGATCGACTACGATCTGTCGGTGCTCGTCGATCGCACGATCTCCTGGGCCCGCGTCCAGGAGCTGCTCGCGGACATCGATCCCCTGATCCGCAGGATCGTGTTCCTCGACGAGTACACCGGCCCCCAGGTGGGCGAGGGCTGCAAGTCCATCACCCTGCGCATGACCCTGGGCTCCAGCGAGCGCACCCTGGTCCGCGAGGAGGTGGACGCGGTGGCTGAGCGCGTCGTGCAGCGGATCCGATCCGAGCTGGGGGCCACCGTGCGCTGAAGCACGCAGCGGCGTGCCCCCGCCCGGCCCCCCCAGCGGGATAGCAGGTCGACCACGAGGGCAGCAGCCCGCCTCGGCGTGCCCCGTCCGCCGCCGCTCGCCAGCGGCGGTGGCCGCTCGCCAGCGGCGGTGGCCGCTCGCCAGGGTGGTGGCCGCTCGCCAGCGGCGGTGGCCGCTCGCCAGCCCGCCAGGGCGGTGGCCGCTCGCCAGCGGCGGTGGCCGCTCGCCAGCCCGCCACCCGCTACAGTTGGTGGTCGAGATCCGCGCTCCTGATCCGGACACGGCCGCGATCCAGCGCCCGGCGGCGCGATCGGGTAAACCGATCCCCGGGGAGGGATCCGGCATGTTCTGGTGGCTGCTCGGGTGCGAGCTGATCGATCCTCCGGTCGAGGAGATCGTGATCGACGACATCCAGATCCTCGGTCTGGTGATGGATCCACCCGAGTCGGGGCCCGGCGAGATCGTCCAGCTCACCCCCTGGGTGATCGCCCCAGAGGGGCGGGGCTACGATCTGCTCGTCTGGACCTGCACTCCCCTCAACGGCGACGGGCCGCGGTGCCTCGAGGCCCTGTTGGGGATCGAGCCCTGGGCGATCTCGGTCGCTCCAGGGGAGGACCTCTTCGCTCCGGGGCAGCTCTGGGTCCCGCCCGAGGCCGCCGAGCTGCTCACCCTGGTCGAGACCCTCCAGCTGCCGCTGTACTCGCTGGCCTGCGAGCCCCAACGCTGCCCGATCATCGAGCGCGTGATCCGGGCTCCGCCCTGGCCCAGCTCCACCTGGAGCGAGCTGTACGCAGAGCTCGCCGATCCCCAGGCCATGATGTCCCGGATCGGCTTCCAGGGAGCCCACCTGGCGATCCGGTCGTTCGTCCTGTCCCGGGGCCTCGACGCCGACACCCGGAACACCAACCCCACGATCACGCCGACGTCGTTCATCCCCTCGGGCTCGCTGGTGACCAGCCAGACCCTGGAGCTGTCGTTCCGGATCGGAGATCGTCAGGGTGGAGCGATGGTCGCCTACGGGTTCGCCTCCGAGGGCGCCATCACCCCCTCCGAGCGGGTGCGGTTCAACGAGGTCACGCTGTACTACACCGCCCCCGAGGTGCCCACCTCCTCCGCCCAGATCTGGGTCGTGATCGAGGAGGACGCCGGGAGCGGCTCGGCGGTGTACACCCAGTCGTGGCCCGTGCTCTGATCTTGTCCGGGGGAGCCGACATTAACAGCACCCCCTGCTGCACCAACCCCATCGATCGTAGCGTGTTCGAGCAGCAGCTCGCCTCCCCGGAGGAGGTGACCTGGGACCAGGGAGGGTGCAGTGTCGCTCCTGTTGTGGGTGTGGGGCGCGGTGTGGGCTGGGAGGGCTGGGAGGGCTGGGAGGGCTGGGAGGGCTGGAGGCTGAGCGGGGGCCTAAGCTATGAGATCTGAGGTCCCCACGCCCCGGGCCCACACCCCGGGCCCACGCCCCGGGCCCTGCTCATCCCGCCCCCGCCCACGCCCCGGGCCCTGCTCATCCCGCCCCCGCCCTCAGGCGCCCGGGGGCAGGGCCAGCAGATCGAGGTGCCCCACCGACAGGGCCACCCGCCCCAGCGCCCCGTAGCGGCGCTGTCGCCAGGCCTCCACGCGCCCGGGCCGGGGGTGTAGCTCGGCGGCGGCGGCGGCGGTGCCGTCGATCATCTGGGCGATCATCTCCGTGTCGGTGGCGGCGATCCGCCAGTCGGCGCGCTCCAGCCGGACGTGGTGGCCCCGGATCCGCAGCAGATCGGCGAGGATCGGCGCAGCCCAGGGGCCGGGGGAGGCCCCGAAGCCCCGATCCCCAAGCTGGTGCAGCCGGAACGCAGACATCACCGCCTCATCCTCTGGATCCTGTGGGGCCCAGCGCACCCGCCCGTCCACGGTCAGGGCCGCCAGCAGCGGCAGCCGCCGGGCGCTGACCCAGTCGGCCAGGGCGACGAGGAGGGCGTGATCCACCAGATCCAGCAGGGCCTGGCAGCACACGCCGTGCACCTGCAGCTCCAGCCGCTCCAGCGCGCGCAGATCGTGCCGCAGCGGGGTCGCCAGCGCTGGATCCACAGCGTCGAGCAGGACAGGATCGTGATCCACCAGGGTCCAGGCCTGAGGGTAGGGGATCCGGGGCTGGAGCCAGCGGATCCCCGAGCCCAGCCCTCCGGCCAGCTCCACCAGGCTCAGCGGGCCCTCCGGCGCGTGTGCGACCAGGTGTTGGGCGAAGGCCGCACCCAGGGGCTCGCTCCGGGCTCGATGATCGAAGGGCTCCCGCAGCGCCAGCCAGTCGGGGGAGAAGCTCACGACACCTCCATCGCGTCGATCTGCTCCACGAAGCGAGCCACCTGCCGGGGCCAGTCCGGGAGCGCCAGGGCCAGGGCGTGTCGGTGCAGCGAGGCCGCTCGCCGGGGGTCGGACAGCACCTGCCCCAGGGCGGACGCCAGCGCCCCGGGATCTGCTGCAGCGACCTCGATCCAGGCGCTCCCCCGGGCCTCGCTCCGGGCCTCGAAGATCCCGGCGGGGGTGCTGACCACCGGCAGCCCCCGCGCCAGGGCCTCAGCCAGGGCCATGCCCCAGCCCTCGTACCGGGCGGGGTGGACCAGGATCGAGGCCGACGCATACTCCGCGGCCAGCTCCGCCTCGGCCAGCTCCCCCAGCCAGTCGATCCGATCGGCGACGCCGAGGCGACGCGCCTGCGCGACGACCTCGTCGGCCCAGGCAACGTCGCGATCGAGGGAGCCTGCACAGCGCAGCCGCCAGGGGACGGAGAGCCGGGCCAGCGCGTCGACGAGCACGTCGTGGGCCTTGCGCGGGGTGACGGTGGCGACGCACAGCAGCCGCGCTCCTCCGACCGCGGCCGCCGGCGGCGCGCGATCGGTGCCGGGCTCGATCACCGCACAGGGAGCCGCGATGGCCAGATCGGAGGCGGTGCGGGCGCTGGTACAGACCACCCGCGCCGCAGCCGCCAGGGCCGCCTCCTCGGGGGCCCTCAGCGCGTCGCCCTCCTCCCGCCACAGCGGGCTGTGGACCAGCACCAGGCAGCGGCGCGCCACCGACGGGCCCAGCGACTGGGCCACCCCCGTCCACAGCAGCCCATCGGCCACGATCGGGCCCGGCGGCAGCGCAGCGATCTGCTCGGCACAGCGACGCCGATCGACGGGTTCGGGGATCGGCCAGCCCCCCTGCAGCGCACAGGTCGAGACCCCGCGCCCGAGCTTGTGCAGGCCCTCGATCAAGCGCGCGTTGTACAGGTAGCCCCCGGTCCGGACCCCGCCGGCCCCTGGGCTCAAGAAGTGGATCAAGGCTCTCTCCGGCTCAGCAGCGGGACCAGCGCCCCGGGCAGCGCCCCGGCCAGGGCGGTCAGCCCATACAGGGCGGAGGTCGCCGCCGCAGCCTCCATGCTCACCCCGACCAGCGGCAGCAAGGCCACCGCGGTGGCCTCCCGGGGCCCCCAGCCCCCCACCGAGATCGGCACCACCATCGCGAGCAGCACCCACGGGACCACGGTGACGGTGGCGGCCCCCAGGGGCTGGCCCAGGGCCACCCCACAGCAGGCGAAGCCCAGCAGGAAGCTACAGGTGAGCAGCACCGACAGCACCAGCTGACCCACCACCACCTGGCTCGAGAGCACCGCGGTGCGCATCTGGGCGGCCTGTCGCCCCCAGATCGGGGTCTGCTCGGGGACCCAGGCCGCCGAGAGCATCGCGCCGGCGATCAGCACCGCCAACCCCACCGCCCCGGCGGGCCTGGGGATCCCCGGGTGGAGCCAGGGCCAGGCCAGCAGGCCAGCGATCACCACCGCACAGTGGACCCCGAGCCCCAGGGCCCGATCGGCGACGGCGGCGCGGACCACCGGCCCGATGGGGCGATCCTGTCGGCGCTGGCGCAGGACCCGGACCGCGTCTCCGGCCATGCCGCCGGGCAGCACCTGGTTGAGGAAGGTGGACAGCGCAAACTCGGAGATCGCCTCGCTGCGGGGCAGGGGGAGGCCGAGCGCGGTGACCGCCCGGCGCCACCGCTCGGCCGACAGCAGGACCTGCAGCGGACCGAGGCCGGCGGCCAGCAGCAGCCAGGGCCATGAGGCGCCCTGCACCAGCGCCACCGCCTCCTCGAGATCGAGCTGGGCCCCGAGCCAGATCAGCAGCGCGAGGCTGGTCCCCAGCGACAGCCAGGCCCGCCGCCGACGCCACAGCGGCGGAGGCGCCTCCAGCACGGGGGCGTCCCCGGGCGGCGCCCATGGCCGGGATGGATC
>DRPG01000033.1 GCA_011376105.1 Deltaproteobacteria bacterium | reverse complement strand
GACGAGCTGCTCGCGTCGATGGGGATCCGGTCCGCCACCGCCGAGCCCCGCTTCCTCGACTTCTACACCCGCCACGGGCTCGAGCACGCCCTGACCGCCTATGGATACCTTCCCCTGCTGCGCAGGCTGGGGTTCCAGGGGCTGCAGATCCAGCTCGAGCCAGGGGGTCCACCCGATCGGATGCAGATCACCGCTCAGCTGCAGGGGAAGCGAGCGATCCTGGTGGATCTGTCGGTGTCGATCCGCACGCTGGATCCCTGGAAGACCTTGTATGTGGAGTGGCTCGAGCTTCAGGATCCCCGCCTGTCCTTCACCGCCAGCCGGCCCAGGCTCCCGGGGCAGCAGCGGCCTGGGCTGGGCCTGGCGGAGGAGACGATGACCCTGCTGCTCCGGGCCAGCGAGCGGCTAGAGCTCGACGGCGTCTCCTTCGTCCCCGCCCACTACCACGTGGCCTGGATGTCCCGGGGGCGGTTCGTGGTGCTCGATCCCCGCGCCCGGGGGCGACTGGCCGCGCTGGTCGACCTCCTCGAGGGGGTCCCGCTGATCCGGGCCTCGCAGCTCCTCGATGATCCGGGCCTGACCTGCCTCGACGGCACGATCCTGCGCTGGGATCCGCCGGAGATGGTCGCCCCCGGCACCGAGGCCCTGGCCGACTGGCTGCACGAGACCAAGGCGGAGGCGGAGGCCGCCCGGGCTGAGCTGGCGGCGCTGCTGCCCCCCCGGGACACCCTCTGGTCCTGAGCTCCGGAGGATCCACGTCGAGGCTCACCCGCGGTGCACGATCCGCACGATCTCGTCTCCGATCTGGAGGGTGGGGCCGGGCCCCAGCACCGTGTCCACCAGCTGGCGGTAGGGGCTGCTGCCCCACGATCGCCCCGACAGCGATCGCGTAGGGAACGAGGCCACGACAAACGGTGCGTCGAGGCCCGCGATCAGGGCTCCGGACGAGCCCGCCACCTGGCGCTCGAGGGTAGGCAGCAGCTTCAGCAGCAGCACGACATCGACCGCCGGCCAGCGCTGGCCGGCGACGACCCGGCTCGCCTCCAGGGACACTCCCGGGAACATGGGCCGTAGCGCCGCCTCCACCGCCGCACACAGACCCCGATCGAGATCGATGCCCAGGTAGCGAACCTCCGGCGACAGGCCCGACCAGGGCAGGGCCGCGGGCATCAGGCCACAGCCCAGATCGAGGATCGAGCCGATCGGCCCCACCCGACCCCGGATCGCCTCCCACAGGGCCACGATCCCCCCCGGCGCCTCGAAGCGCTCGGCGGTGGAGGTGTGCAGGGACAACGCGTCGGCGAGCAGCCCGAGACGGAGCGCGTCGTCCCGGACCTCAGCGGCACGCTCGAGCACCGAGATCGTCCGCTTCCGACGAGGGAGATCGATGAACGCACCAAAGGCTTGGTGCAGCTTGCGCTTGGCCAGCTTGGTCGCCGCCTTCTCGGAGGAGCGCGCCCGCAGGGCGGCGCCGGCGGCCCAGGCCAGCACCTCGTCGCACAGGTGGCGGTACCGGGCAGACTCGCGCAGTCGCTCGACGATCCGATCGGTAGACCCGGGGGACCCGGGGGGCCCGGGGGACCCGGTGGACCCGGGGGGCCCGGGGGACCCGGGGGGCCCGGGGGACCCGGGGGGCCCGGGGGGCCCGGTGGGCCCGGGGGACCCGGGGGGCCCGGGGGGCCCGGGGGGCCCGGGGGGCCCGGGGGACCTGGGGGGCCCGGTGGACCCGGGGGGCTCAGCAGGATCCATCGACGTCCTCGATCGCCCGCAGGGTGGTGATCAGGCGCCCCAGGAACGCCAGGTTGTGCAGGGTGGCCAGCACCGACGCGGCTGGATCCTCGATCCGGAACAGGTGGGCGAGATAGCCCCGGCTGTAGCGCCGGCACAGGGGGCAGCCACACGTGGGATCCACCGGCTCGGTCTGGCGCCAGGCGGCCTCGTCGGTGGCGTCGAGGTAGCGGGACACCCGCTCGGCACCGGCCACCGCGGCCCGATCCTCCAGCGCCACGGTGGGGGTGTACAGCAGCCCACGCCGGGCCTCCCGGGTGGGGGCGACGGAGTCGAAGGTGCGCCAGCCCGCGCGCCAGGCCGCCAGCACGCTGTCGGGACGCCCCACCCCGAGGGCGTGCAGCGGCACCCCGGGGGGCAGCAGCTCCGCCACCAGCCCGATCTCGTCGACCAGGGAGCGCCCGTCGCCGGCGATCGGGACGCCACCGAAGCCATAGCCATCGAACCCGATCTCGAGCAGCCCATCCACACAGCGACGGCGCAGCTCGGGATCAGCGCCCCCCTGGACCACGGCGAACAGCAGGGGGCGCCGATCGGACGCGCGCTGGTCGAGGACCTCCCGGCAGCGCCGCGCCCAGCGCAGGGTGCGCTGCACGCTGGCGGCCTGGACCTCGGGGGGATCGTCTGGGTGGGTGCACTGATCGAGGCAGAACACAATGTCGGGCGCGAGCTTGAGCTGGTGCCCGATGGCGCGCTCGGGGGTGAAGAGCCGCTTGCCCCGGCCCGAGGTCTTGGGCAAGACGAAGCCCTTGTTGGTGACCGTGCCGCTCCCGCCTCGATCCCGGGCCATCGACCACACCTGGAACCCACCGGAGTCGGTGGCCACCGGACCGGACCAGCCCATGAAGCGGTGGATCCCCCCCAGCGCCTGGACCGCCTCGGCCCCCGGCCGCTCTGAGAGGTGCAGCGCGTTGGCCATCAAGATCTCGACGCCGGCCTGCTCCAGCAGGTGGGTGGGGACCGATCGGATGGTGCCCCGGGTTGCGTCGGGCAGGAACGCGGGGAGCTGGATGAAGCCATGGTGGGTGTCGAGCACCCTGATCCGGGGCACGTCCCCTCCACCCCGACAGGCTAACCCGGGCCAAGGCACGATCTGGTGCCGAGCCCGATCTCAGATCCGGTTTATTAGGGGAGGCCGTATACCTGTCGCCTCCCCTTCCCTCCCCCACCCCACCACCCGGATGGGATACCTGGCTATGGGGGTGGGGGCCCGCCGTGAGGAGAGTTCTGTGGTGTCGTCTGTGTTGTGGACCTCGATCCTTCTCTCTTCAGCGTGGGGGTTCGATCCCTTCGCCCTGGAGGGGACCCAACCCCACGATCTAAACCAGCCCCTGGAGCCCTCGTCGAACTGTGAGCTCTGCCACGCAGGCTACGCCGAGTCCCCCACCGACGCCTGGCAGGGCACCATGATGGCCAACGCGGTGCGGGACCCGCTGTTCCTCGCGGCGCTGACCATCGCTGAGCAGGATCTCGCAGACTCGGGCAACTTCTGCCTCCGGTGCCACACCCCCAACGGCTGGCTCGAGGGGCGCTGCCTGCCGGGCGATGGCTCGGCGCTGTCCGAGGAGGACATCGACTCGGGGATCAGCTGCGATGCCTGCCACCGGATGGTGGAGGCCCCCGGGGGGTCCCTGATCGGCAACGCTCAGTACACGATCGCCGACGACGCCAGCAAGCGCGGCACCATCGGCTCTGAGCTGTCGACTCACGGGGTGATCGCGGACCCCTACCAGGCCGACGGGGACATGTGTGGGGTCTGCCACGAAGTGAGCAACCCCGCCCTCAACGACTTCCCGATCGAGCTGACCTGGACCGAGTGGGTCAACAGCGACTTCGCGGTCGAGGGGGAGACCTGCCAGGACTGCCACATGAAGGTGACCCGCGGCTACGCGGCCAACCTCTTCGGCCTGCCCGATCGCGACATCCACGTGCACCGCTTCGTGGGCGCGAACGCCTGGATCCCCGAGGTCCTCGCGGCGGAGTACCCCGAGCTCGGGCGGGAGGAGGCCTTCCTCCAGACCGCGGCGGACGCCCGGGAGCTGCTGCTCGAGTCGGCGATCCTCGAGGTGATGCCTCCCAAGACCCAGCTCCGCCCCAACTCAGACGGCCAGATCCTGATCCGGGTCGAGAACCTCACCGGCCACAAGCTCCCGTCGGGCTACCCCGAGGGGCGCCGGATCTGGCTCGAGGTGACGGTGGAGGATGCGCAGGGCGAGTTGCTGTTCAGCTCCGGGGTCTACGATCCGGTCATCGCGGATCTGCCCAGCGATCCCCAGGTGCGGATCTACCAGGCGCTGCTCGGCACGGATGGGCGTCAGAGCTACCACATGGTCGAGCAGAACGATCTGATCCAGGACACCCGGATCCCCCCCCGGGGGTTCCTGCCCAACGCTAACACTCAGCCGATCGGGATCGAGTACCCGATGCAGCCCGACGACACCATGGCCCACTGGGATCTCGCGCCCTATGAGTTCTTCATCCCCCAAGGCACCGAGGGGCCGCTGAAGGTCCGGGCGGTGCTGTGGCACCAGACCATCTCCAAGAGCTACGTCGAGTTCCTGCGGGACAGCAACTATACCGACGATCGGGGCGACGAGCTGTACCGGATGTGGGAAGAGCACGGCAAGTCCCCTCCCGAGTACATGGGCGCCGCCTCCGCCAGCCTCACCCTAGGCCCTGCCTACGTCGCCCCGCCGATCACCGCGCTGCCCGAGCCCGAGCCCAAGAAGGACGGCTGTCTCTGCGCTGTGACCGGCGGCGTCATCCCCTCCGTGGCGCTGGCCTGGAGCGCGCTGCTGCTGCGCAGGCGCAGAGAGGCCTAGCCAAGCCCGACTTCGGTCCGATCAGCCCAGACCCCGGGGTGGTCCGATCGGCTCCGGGACCGGGGCCGGGCCCATGGGCTGCTTGAGCAGGGCCCGTGGGTCGTCGAGGCGGCGCCCCCACGCCCCAACCCAACCCAACCCAACCCAACCGGCCCATCGTACACGTCGTCCCTAAGCGCCATCGGCAGCGTGCCGGTGGGGCCTTGACCGACGTCCGTCGGACGCCCGTCGCCCTCGTCCATCCGCTCACGTCCAGCGCTCTTCCGGCTTCGAGGCCTCGACCTCCGTCATCCTCCAGCCCGAATCCGCCGAAAGACGGCGCCCCATCGTAGGCACAGGAGCTGCTCCGGGGCTCGGCTGGAAGCACAGAGCGGAGGAGCGATGGACAGACGACACCGATCCACCCAGATCCCGGAGCGCTGCCCCGCCCCGCGCCCCGGCGAGCCCCTCACAGACACGATGGCGTCCGCGGGCAACGCCTTCGTCAACGAGCAGCTGAGTGAGCAGCTAGGTGGGCTCCGGGACGGAGAGAGGCCCGGGACCTGTCCCAGCGCGCCCGAGCCAGCGCCCTGATGGGCAGAGGATCCGGGCGAAGCCACCTGTGATGGACGCCTCGCCAAGATCCACCCCAGCCTGGGGGCCTCAGACGATCCCTTCTTCCTCGATGCGCTCCACGACGGCGTGCCCGGGGCGATGGCGCAGGCCATGGCCGAGGATCGTGTGCCGGAGCTGCTGCGCTGTGCAGCGCCGGTGCAGGGCGCCTTCCGTGCTGCCTCTGAGCTCCTGGTGGGCCCGGGCCCAGGCCTCGACCACCACTGGATCAGCATCTCAGATCCCCTCGGGGACAGCTCGTCCGCTCCAGGCGGGCTGCCCACGTTCGAGGAGCGCGGGATCGGCACTGGAGACGGCTACCGCCTCTCCGATCCCCTGCGGCCGGTGTGGGGCCTCGAGGGCAGCGGCATGTACGAGCGACCGGGCACGGTGTGCCAGGCCATCGAGGCGACCTCCGAGCAGATCGCCGCGTTGCTCGAGGGCTCTCTGCCCGGCACCCCGGCGTCGGCGGACTACCTCGAGGGTATCTACCCGATCCTCTCCGGAGGCTACGATCACCGCAGGGCAGCCTTGCTGCCGCTGCTTGGTTACGATCTGCTCACCCAACAGGCTCAGGCGATGCAAACCGATCCAAGAGTCGACTTCTTCCAGTGCCAAGTCGCGATCGACGAGCTGCTCGGATCCGCGGGGCTGTCCCCCCGGGAGCTCGAGTGAACGCATGGACCGGCGGGATCTCGCTGATCCACGCGTCCCTGCAGGGCGCCCTGTGGCTGTGGACCGTGCGGGTGCTGCTGGTGCTGTCCATCGCAGCCCAGGATCACGAGGTGTGGGACCTCGCAGCACGGATCCTGCCGCGCAGCCTCGGCCTCGCAGGGATCGCGGGGATCGCCGAGCTCCTGGCCTCCAAGGCGGGACGGGGCTCCGATCTGCGGGCGGTGCTGTACGGCCTGGGGGTCCCGATGTCCCTGTTCGCAGCGCTGTGCGTCGGAGGTGTGCTGCTCGCCGCCCTGCCGGATCGAGGCTGGCTTGCCCTGCAGGCCGCGGCGCTGTGGCTGGCGCTGCTGGGGGCGGCGGGGCATGGCCTCGTGGAGGCCTGGATCACCCCGATGGTGGACGACGGAGCCACCTCACCGACCCCACCTATGGGCTCCCCCCGAAAGCCCGGGACGACCCAGGATCGCTCGGTGGGACAGCCCCGGGCATCCAGCTCGGACCAGGCCACGGCCAGCTCCACCTGGGCGGACGAGCCCCGCCAGCCGCGCATGCGCATGGAGGATCGAGCTGCCCGATCGGATCGAGCCCCGCCCTGTCCAAGCACCACCCCCTGCTGCACTCTCCTGGCTCCAGAGCGGCCCCCTGAGGCGATCCACTGGCGAGGCAGGCCGTTGGAGGCCCGGTGAGGGGGGCCCGGGGGGGAGGGCCCGGTGGGGAGGGCCCGGTGGGGAGCCCGGTGGGGAGGGCCCGGTGGGGAGGGCCCGGTGGGGAGGGCCCGGTGGGGAGGGCCCGGTGGGGAGGGCCCGGTGGGGAGGGCCCGGTGGGGAGGGCCTGGTGGGGGAGCCCAGCGCTCACCGTGGCCGCGTCTGTCCACCGGAGAGGAGCCAGACCTCGTCGGCCAGGATCTCCACGTCGTCCTCGTGGTGGGAGACCACGACCAGGGGCAGCGCACGCTCCCGGCACAGCGACGCCAGATCTGCGGCGAGCCGCACCCGCAGGGGCGCATCCAGCGCGGCGAAGGGCTCGTCGAGCAGGAGCAGGCGGGGTCGGGCCAGCAGGGCCCGGCCCAGCGCGACCCGCTGGCGCTCTCCCCCCGAGAGGTGCCGGGGGCGTCGTTCCAGGAGCGACTGCACCGACAGGCGCTCGGCCACAGCCTGGATCTCGGCCTCGGGGGCTCGAGCATAGCCCAGGTTGTCTCGGACTGATAGGTGTGGAAACAGGCAGGCGTCCTGTGGAACCCAGCCCACGCCGCGCCGGTGGGGCGGGACGAACAGGCCGCGATCCTGCCAGCGCTGGGCGCCAAAAGCCAGCCATCCCCGGGCACGTCGCTCGAGCCCCGCGAAGATGCGCAGCGCGGTGGACTTGCCTGCCCCTGAGGGCCCGACCAGCGCCACCGCAGGCGATCGAGCCCGCAGCGACAGCTGCAGCTGCAGCCCTCCGAGCTGGATCGACAGCTCGGCCTCGAGCCGATCAGCCATCCCCGAGCTCGAGCCTGTGCCGCTGCCAGCGAGACAACCCCTCGTACAGCACCAGCGAGCCTGAGGCGAGCAGCAGGCTGGCTCCGACCAGCGGGGTCAGGACAGAGGAGCCCCCGGGGGCGTCCAGCAGGGCGTAGACCGCCAGCGCGATGGTGCGGGTTCGCCCCTCGATGTTGCCCGCGAGCACCACGGTGGCTCCGAACTCCCCTAGGGCCCGGGCAAACGCCAGCACCGCACCCGCGGCGATCCCCGGCAGCGCCAGGGGCAGCGACACCCGCCGGAACACCGCCCCCGGAGGATCCCCCAGGGTGGCGGCGACCTCGGCATAGCGGGGATCGATCGCCTCGAAGGCCTGGCGGATCGCGATCACGTACAGCGGAAAGCCCACCACCGCGGCGGCGATCACCGCACCGAGCCAGGAGAACGTGATCTGCAGGCCGAGTGCCTCGAGCAAGGCGCCCACCGGCCCCTGCCGACCAAACAGCTCCAGCAGGAGCAGCCCGGTGACCACGGGGGGGAGCACCAAGGGCACGAGGACCACGGCCCCCACGAGGGAGCCGCCGGGCCCGGGGTGGCTCGCCAGCCAGCGCCCCACCAACACCGCCGGCAGCAGTGAGGCGAGGGTGCTGCACCCGGCGACCTCGATCGACAGCAGCACCGCCGACCCCACATCGATCGTCACGGCGCCTCCGGCGCAGGCAGGAAGCCCGCAGCGGCGAAGCGGGCCCGCCCCACCTCGCCGGCACAGAACTCGAGCAGCGCGCGGGCCTCGGGCTGGTGGACGGAGGAGGCCAGCACCGCGGCGGGGTAGACGATGGGCGTGTGGATGTCCGGGGACAGCGCGAGGGCGGTGCGCACGCCCGGGCGCTGGGCCGCGTCGGTGGCGTAGACGATGCCGGCCTCGGCCTCACCCCGGGAGACCCAGGCCAGGGTGGTCCGCACGTGGCTCCCGGTCACCACCCTGTCCGCCACCGCATCCCAGGCCAGCGACGCCCTCAACGCCTCCCGTGCATACCGCCCCGCGGGCACGCGCTCCGCCGCGAGCGCCAGGTGCCGGACGCGGGGATCGGTGAGCTCAGCCACGCTCTGGGGCGCCCAGGCCGAGCCCCCGGGCACCACCACCACCAGCGTGTTCCCGAGCAGATCCCCGCGGGTGCCCGGCGCGAGCAGCCCCCTGCGCTCCACCGCGTCCATGCTCAGGGCGTCGGCGAGGAAGATCACGTCGGCCGGGGCACCGGCCTCGACCTGGCGGGCTAGCCTCGAGGATCCGTCGAAGCTGAACACCACGTCCATGCTCCCCTCCTGCTCCCGCCAGGCCTCCACCACCGAGGGCAGCACGTCGGTCAGGCTCGCAGCCGCCAAGACCACCAGCGCCTCCGGAGCCGCCGCGGGCGCGCGACACCCGGAGGACAGGGCGACGAGGCCGAGCCCGACGCGGACAAGGCGCAGCAGTCGAGCCACGCCGGGACGAGGCCGCACCAGGGCCACAGCCGCAGCCGCAGCCGCAGCCACAGCCACAGCCACAGCCGCAGCCGCAGCCGGGGCTGGAGCCGCAGCCGGGGCTGGAGCCGGGACCACAGCCGCAGCCGGGGCTGGGGCCGGGCCGCATCGCTGCCCTAGGCCAACGCCACCCCGCCCGCTGCTGTCGAGAGCCCCCCGGTCCACGCCCACCGCCTGCTCGTCGCTCTTTAGATGCAAGTCACCTGCATCTGCGCCCGCAGGCTTACCCCACTGACTCGCTCTTAGCAAGGATGTGTCGTTAGATCCGGGACATGGACCCCTCGACCAAGACGCTCCGCGACGCGGGGCTGCGGGCCACGGCCGGCCGCAGGACTGTGTTGACCACGATCGCCTCACGGGGTGCGCCGCTGACCCACGCCGAGATCGCCTCTGAGCTCACCGGGCTCGATCCAGTGACACTGTACCGCATCCTCGACTCCCTCGAGCGGGCGGGGCTAGTGCACCGGGTCCACGGGCTCGACGGTGTCTGGCGGTACTGTCCTCAGCCCGAGCGCCGGGGCTGCCCGGGCAACCACGTCCACTTCCTGTGCACCACCTGCGGGGCCATGTCCTGCCTCGTCGATCAGCCGCTGCCCAGGGTCACTCCACCCCCCGGTGGCCGGATCGACGCCCGTCAGTTCGTGGTGGGGGGCACCTGCGCCCGCTGCTCGGGGGCCGGCGTTGGGGACGCCGGCTGATCCCGGATCCAAGCAAGCCGGGGGCACGGCCTCTGTCCCGGGAGCGAGCACGTGCTGGATGTGCTCTCGCTTGGGCCGGGCTCGGGGGGGAGGAGGAGGTAGCTATCCTGTAGCCGGGAACCCACAGCTCCGGGAGCCTGAGTCAGGTCATCCGGGGCCTGCGGGTCGTGATCACCGCCGCTCACCTGGACGCACCGGCGTGGAGCCTCAGCGCCTAGACAAGCGCCTAGACAGGGAGGCTCGTGCGGCCCGCCTGCGGGCGAGGGGGCGCATCTGATGGGAGAGGTGGGCGTGGAAGGTGGGCTGGGGCAGCCTCGTCTTGAGCGCCACCAGCTCAGCAAACTGGGGAGACAGGCTGTGGCCCGCCGACTTCAGCAGCCGAGCGGCCACCAGCCCGCCGGTCTCGGCTGCGCCCTCCATCCAGCCCTGGAAGTCGAGGCTGGTGTGCTCCCCACAGAAGTGCACATTGCCCGCTGGACGACCTTCCTCGCTCCAGAACGCCCACTGGCCCGGCGCATAGCAGGTGTAGCTGCCGAGCACGTTGGAGTCAGATGGCCAGTGGTGGGTCAGGGCCACGCCCGTGGCTGCGTCGGACATCCCAGGCCACAGCGCCTCGAGATCGGGCAGCTGAGCTCCGAACCACTCTGGAGCCGTGTACTCGCCGCTGAGCACGCCCGCGTCGCCACCGAGGTAGTTCGTCAGGACACCGCCGCTGCCTCGCTGGCCCAGCGTGCTGTCCCACACCTCTTGGAGGGGCAGATCTGAGTAGCAGGAGCCTGAGGCGTTGTGATCGTCCCACCAGGGCCTGCGGGAGAACTCTCCCATGACCTTGGCGTTGGTGCCGTACTGCAGCGTGTCGATGATGTGTTGTTTGTCTTGCGTCAGCGCCGACACACCCGAGAGATCGACCTTGCGGAGCGTGGAGAACGGGATCGCCAGCACCACATGGTCTGCAACATCTGTGATGTGCTCACCCAGGCTGCTAGTGAACGTCAGCTGGCTGCCACCGCCCGCCACGTCTTCCACCGACACCAGTCGGCAGCCCAGCGAGAGGTTGTCTCCACCGACGAGCTCCGCCATCCGGGTGCAGAACGCGTCGCTGCCCTCGTGAGCATGGTACCGCTCGTCGCTGACCCCGAACACCCGGAACGGATGGGGGTTGAACGCGTCGAGCAGGTACACTAGGTTCAGCGCGGACTGCTCGCTCGTCTCGAGCCCGTACTCTCCGCGATACGCCGTCGTCAGGACCGCGTGCAGCTCCGGGTACAAGGAGCGCGGGACCACCTGGTCCAGGTAGATCGACAGCGGCGTGAGATCGAGCGCCTCGTACGCGTCATCGCTGGTCTCCGCCGCGGTGAACGCCTTGGCGATGGCCGGAGCGACGGCCTCGAACTGCTGTGCGATGAGGGCCTCATCCACGGCCACGCCGCCCACCCAGTACACCTCCTTGCTCATGCCCGGGCGCAGCTGCGCGCTGCGGTCATCGAGCGTGATGCCCAGCTCGGAAGCGAGGGTGTGCATGGTGACGTGGTTCGAGTCGATGAACTCGCCGCCGAGCTCGGCAGCCAACCCCGTCGTGGGCAGCTGGCCTCGAGCTGTGTGCGTCCGGCCTCCTACGCGATCCGCCGTGTCATAAACGGTGACGTCCACCCCGGCTTGGGAGAGCCGCCACGCGCAGTGCAGACCCGCGAGCCCCGCACCCACGACCACGACCCGACCCAGCGAGCTGTTGGAGCCTGAGCAGCTCATCAGCGGCAGCGAGGCGGCCGCAGCAGAGCGCTGCAGCAGCTCGCGACGGGACCAACCCGCGGAGGACTCGTCGGGGGACAGGGGCTCGACCGCCGAGCCCTCCACACGCTGCGACAGACGCAGCAACAGACGCATCACCGGACTCTTCGCCATCACGACTCCAACAGGGAAACGAGCACACACCCAGGGCACGCCCCAGGACGGGGCGCAACAAGGCGTGGTGCGCTGTGGGGCGCGCTCGAGCGCCCGGAGGTGCCGGAGCGCTCAGAGCCCCGGGAGGGTGAGCTCCTCCGCCCTGACACGGCACAACCCCAACCTTCCTTGATCTCAACCGCTCAGGGGTTGCGCCCGTCCGACGACGAGCCCTGCTGTGTGTACCTGCTACGGTGCCCGCCGTACCCGAAGGCGATCCCCAAAAACACCGCGAAGAGCACGGGGCACACGTAGTCCCACAGCCCGTACTCAACAGACAAGAGACACCCCTTGGATCTCGCGAGATCGCAAACAAACACGCTCCCACACTTCACAGGAGCAAAAAGCAACTTCCATGCCACTCTCACTCGACGATGAAACGCCAACTTTCAAGATTAAACCTGGGTAAAAGTGACGAACTCTCGTCACCCGATCTGGAGAATTGATCTAAAATCCTGCTTCGAGGGGCGAGACGGAACCGCCGAGCGCTCGGCGCTCGTTTTGACCATCTCGCGATCTAAAGAGCCCGAAACCGGGCTCTCCAGGTGACGGCGCTTCGTCACCCCCAATCTGACGAGCAGCGGCTGCTCGCCGCAGGGCGTGCCACACACCCAAGCGGTGCGCTAAGCGGTGGGAGACCGCTCTACGACAGCGACAGATCAAGCTTCGCGAGCCTGCTGTTGAGGGTCGTCCGTGGGATCCCCAGCGTCTTCGCGGCGCGGGTACGGTTCCCCCCCGCCCGCTCCAGCGCACGAAGCAGGAGCGCACGCTCCGTCTCCATCGCGATCTGCTTACGCGATTGCCACAGGCGACCGCCCCCTTCGAACTCCAAGTCGTCTGCCTCCAACAGAGTCCGGGGCATGGCGCCCACAACCGCACGAGACAGCACATTGCGTAGCTCCCGCACGTTGCCGGGCCAAGGGTGCGTCTCCAGACGCGTCAGCGCACCGCTGGTCAGGCGGGGAGCCCCTCGAAACGTAGACAGGAAGCTCTGAGCAAGCCCCTCGATGTCTTCCACCCGCTCCCGAAGCGGTGGGATCTGTACCCGGAGCACATCCAGCCGAAAGAGGAGGTCGTGACGAAAGCTCCCCTCCCTCACCCGCTCGGACAGGTTGCGGTGGGTCGCAGCCACAATGCGCACGTCCACCGCCTCGTCGCGGGGGCTCCCCACACGCTGCACTCCCCGCGTCTCCAACACGCGGAGCAGCTTCGCCTGCACACAGGGCGACAGCTCCCCGATCTCGTCGAGGAACAACGTCCCGCCGTGCGCGTGGTGGAACAACCCATCCGTGCGCTGGTCTGCTCCGGTGAACGCCCCCTTCTCGTAGCCAAACAGCTGCGCCTCGAACAACTCCGTGCCCAACGACGCGCAGTTGACGGAGATGAACGGCCCGTCCCGCCGGGCGCTGTGCGCGTGCAGGCCCACCGAGGCCAGCTCTTTGCCCGTCCCGCTCTCCCCGAGCACCAACACGGGATGCTCGGACGCTGCACACCGATACAACGCTCCAAACAGCCGCCTCATCTGACGGCTGCTCCCCAACATCGAGCCAAACGACATGCCCGATCTCGAGGGCTGTGCATCCTCTCGGCCGCGCGCGTGCAGCGTGAACGAGTGGCCCGCGATGTGGACCTCTTCCCCTTCGTACACAGGGGTCATCATCACAACCCGCTCGCGGCCCAGATACACCGGCTCTGTCGACTCAGGCTGGATCATCGGCCGCCCCCTGGCGACGGTGATGGCGGCGACCAGCCCCTGGAGCCCGGGCAGGGACACGTGCGTGCTCGCCCCCCCCAGCGTGGTCAACATGCGCCTCAACGGCACGTGCTCCCCCGCACGGGGGCCTGAGGTAAACGACAGGTGCGCCCGCTCGAGGAGCGCGGACCCCCGGGCGCCCTGGGGCAGCTCGACGTGCGGTTGTGGGCACAGCTGTGTCTCGCTGCTCTCCACCCCCGACTCCGCGACAAAGAACCGAGCCGTGTAGGGCCCCAACGCCACCACGTCCCCGTCCGACAGCTCCACGGGGCTGCGCACCCACACGCCGTTCACGCGTGTGCCGTGCTTACCTTGACTCGACAGCCACCAGCGGCCCGAAGACACGTAGAGCTCACAATGACGACGACTGATCTGCCTGTCCGGGAGCGCGATGTCCGCGTCGTCACGGCGACCGAGCCGCGTCCGTGTTCGCAGGCGATGAGAAAACAACACCGTCTCCCCCCGCGAAAACTCCAGCGTTGGCATCCTCTCTCCTCCTTGTGCGCCCAAGCCCCCCTCAACGAGCGTCGAGGATCTCCAGCTGTGGGTCTTGCGTTCGGGTTGTGCCGGGCTCGGTCTGTGGAGCGGGCGTGTGCAGGAGCCCCGGGACGACCGGGGGCTGTCGGAGAGCCTCGGGGATCGGGCGGGGCTCTTCAGGAGCACGCTGTCCTTCAACAAGCACCTCCTCCTCGAGCTTCGGAGGCTGGACGTCCGCCATGGGGTCCACCCCAGAGGGGACCAACACCTCCGACGGGACGCTCGGGCCCTCAGCCTCCATCGCCTGGACCGCAACCATCGCGATCGCCAAGACGAAGCTCGCGCCCGCGATGCCAGACATCGTGGCGAACAACGCCACCCCCACACCCCAGAGAGGCACCGAGAGCACCTGCTCAGCCTGCACCAAACCCACCGGCGCATGAAACGACGACGAGGGCGTCCGGAACGGGTTGCTCGAGCTCACGCCCGACGCCAGATCCGTGCTCGGTCCGTCTACGCTGCCCTCCTGGAGCGTCCTCCCCACCAAACCGTGGGAGTCGTGGACCTCGACGGGGAACCAGGTGATCTCGCTGGCCCATGTGTGGAGATCGGGGCCGGGCAACAGAGGCGCGATCTGCTCACACAACTGCGCGACCTCGCCCGCTCTAGGCCGATCCACCTCCTCGAACGACAACATCTGCGCCAACAGCCGCAGCAGCTGCTGCGGGCAGTCCGCAGAGAGCCGCGACAATGACCTCTGCAGCACATCGTGGTGGAGCTTCGCGTGCACACACGGCTCTGCGAAGGGCTTGCTCCGGAAGAACAACCGCCAAGACACAACCCCAAGCGCATACACGTCCGACGCTGGATCACAGCCCCGCTCGGTGTACCGCTGCGGAGACAGGTACTCCGGGCTGCCGATGCACAGCCCCGTCCGCGTTCGGGACTCCCGGAACGCATCGCTCAGCGCGATGCCAAAGTCCAGCAGCCACACCTCGCCACAAGGCGTCAGCATCAAGTTGCTCGGCTTGATGTCCCGATGGAGCGTGCCCTGCGAGTGCAGATCGGCCAGCGCCTCCGCCGCCTGGCCGACGGCCTCGAGCAGCGCGCGGCCCGAGAGCCCCTTCCGCGCTGCCTGCTGGAACGTCCACCCCTCGATGTACTGAGACACCAGGCAGGGCCGACCCCCCAGATGAACCATCCCGTAAGAAGCAGGGATCCGAGGATGATCTATCCCCGCAAGCACCCGCATCTCATCCCGAAGACGACGCTCAGCCTCTGCGTCTGCACCGGGATGAAGCCGCTTCAACGCCACCTTCTTCGGAGTCGCACCAGGGGAGGACATCCGGGCTGCATACACAGCCCCAAAGCCACCCTGACCGAGACAACTAAGAAACCTGAAGCTGCGTCGACCAGCCTCCATCGAAACTCCAAAACAATCACATGCGCTGACCCAAACAGTGATGTCTTTTAAATCACAACCAGCCCAACATCAATGTGCTCAGGCGGAAGTTTAGGCCCTCTTGAGGAGGAAAAACGAGAGGCCCTCACACGTGATCACTGAGGACAGTGGCGGCTGGGCCGGAGATGGGGGCGGAGATGGTGGCGGAGATGGTGGCGGAGATGGTGGCGGAGATGGTGGCGGAGATGGTGGCGGAGATGG
>DRPG01000032.1 GCA_011376105.1 Deltaproteobacteria bacterium | reverse complement strand
GAGCCGGCGACCCCCACCCCCACCACCCTCGGCAGCTGGAGCCCCGATCTCCACCAGACCGGTGTGTACGAGATCTCAGCGTTCATCCCGTACTCCAACCATGCCACCGCCACCGCCGCCCCGTTCACGCTCCTGGCCCATGGCGAGGTCGCGGCCACGACCCAGGATCAGTCGATCATCGGCGGAGACTTCCACCCGCTCTTTGGCGGGCGTGGCTTCAAGCTGCTGGAGGGCACCGCGGCGCGGCTAGAGCTGCACAACGGCACCGAAGAGCCCGGCGCAGACGTCGCGTTCGACGCGATCCGCTTCCGGTACCTCGGCGAGGTCGGCGAGCAGGGGGAGGGTCAGACCTGCAGCGACTCGACGGAGTGCTCACAGATCCTGCTGTGTGAGTCCGGGCGCTGCCGCCTCCCCTGCACCGTGACGGGCTGCGCGCCCGGCGGGATCTGCGAGCCCGCCACCGGGCTGTGCGATCTCTGGCCCGAGGGCGCCGATCCAGCGACGGGCTCCACCCCGACGGGCACCGACCGCGACGACACAGACATCGACTACGGCCAGGGCTCGGATCCAACCGTGATCAAGCCCACGGTCGAGTGCTCGACCGGGCCCGGGGATCTGCGACTGCTGCCCCTGATCCTGCTCGGGCTGCTGGCCAGGAGGCGTGGACGGCCCGTGGACGGCGCATCCGCCCACGGGGATCGCCGCATGGGTTAGATCGGAGGCATCGCCGCCCTGTCCCGCGCCATCGGCCGAGCCGCCGATCTCGAGCGGTTACAATCATAGGGCCCGCTGAATCCGCCGCCAGGGAACCGATTGCGGACGAACCAGCCACAACAGGCCCACCCTGCAACCCTCAAACGGATCGGCAGGTACCGGATCGTCCGCCCCCTCTCGAAGGGTGGGATGGCGCTGGTCTACGAGGCCCGACGGGAGAGCCTCGAGGGTGTGTCTCCCCGGGTGGCCGTCAAGATCATCCTGCCGGAGCACCGCAGCTCGGACACCTTCCGGGAGCTGTTCATCAACGAGGCGAGGCTGGGCGCCTCGATGCACCACCAGAACCTGGTGCAGATCCAGGACTTCGACTGTGAAGGCGACACCTACTTCTTGGTCATGGAGTACGTCGAGGGCCTGACCCTGCGCAAGGCCATCGCCCTGTGCGAGCGCGCGGCGTTCACGATCCCCATGGGGGTGATCGCCGAGATCGGGAGGCAGGCCTGCGACGGCCTGCACTTCGCCCACACCGCCACCGACGAGGGCGGGCGCCCGCTGAAGCTGGTCCACCGGGACATCAAGCCCAGCAACCTGATCTTGTCCCCCCACGGGGTGGTCAAGGTGCTCGACTTTGGGATCTCCAAGGGGGTCCTGCGGGAAGAGCGCCGCGGGAGCGTGAAGGGCACCTGGGGCTATATGGCGCCGGAGCAGGCGGTGGGGGCCGACATCGGCCCCGTCGCCGACGTGTTCGGCCTCGCCACGGTCCTGTTCGAGCTCGCTGCGCTGCGGCCGATGTTCCTCGATCACAAGAAGGAGGAGATCCGCAGGCTGCTCAAGGACGACCACGCGGCCCGGATGGCGGCCACCCTCGACGGCGCGGTGTATGGACCCCTCATCGGGGTGTTGGTCCGTGCCCTGCAGCGGGATCCCTCAGCCCGCTTTGGCTCCGCCGAGGGCTTCGGGCGGGCGCTGTCTGCGCTGCTGCCCGATCCAATCACCGCCCGGGACGAGGTCGTCCGGTTCTTCCAGGCGGTGGAGGAGCTCGAGAAGGGCCTGCCGATCTCCACGATCTCCGACGCCAGGGCCCCCCACCCCCCCCGGATCTCCCAGGAGGGCTCCCTGGTGGTGCAGCCCCGGGCGCGGAGGACCATGGGGGGGATCGTCACCTTCCTCGCGGGCATCGCCCTGTCTCTGGCCGTGCTCACCGCGATCACCCTGGTGTCCGTCGCCTTCCTGGGCAAGGTGGTGAGCGCGGCGATGACCGACGTCGATCCTGATCCACAGATCGACATCGTGGCGGGCACCCCCCCGGCCCCCGAGGGCGCCGCGCTGGACGAGCCCCCCGGCCCCGCCGGGATCGACGCCCCCGGCGAGGAGCGCCCTCCCCCCACCGGTCGCCGCAAGCCCACGCCATCGTCCGTGGTGCAGCCCGTCGAGGCGCCCCCGGTGCAGCCAGAGAGCGAGCCGGGCCATGGCGAGATCGTGCCCCCGGAGGTGATCGTCGAGGCGCCCCCGCCGGTGGTCGAGGGCTCGATCGGGCAGGTGGTGATCGACGCCAAGCAGCCCGCAGAGGTCTACATCGGCGGCCAGTTCATCGACACGGCCCCCGTCCGCAAGGGGCTCCCCGCGGGCTCCTACGACGTCAGCCTCGTCGCCGCCGACGGGCGACGCCGCACGTTCCAGATCGAGGTCACCCCCGACAAGCGGGTCAAGAAGGTCTGGGACTTCGATCGCATGGAGTGGCGCTGATCCATGACCGCTGGGTTGCTGTTCGTCGACGATGAGCCCGAGAACGTGTCACTGGCCGCGGAGATCCTCGCTGAGAGCCTCAAGATCCCGGTGATGGTCGCCGACTCCGTGGAGCGCGCGGTCGAGCTGCTGCACACCCACCGGTACCAGGCGGTGATCATGGATCTGTTCATCCCCTTAGGCGATCACCCCGATCGGATCCTCGGTCCCCGGGCACGCCGGTACCAGGAGAACGTCGATCACCTCGGCGGCCTCGTGCTGCTCGAGGAGATCCACCGCCTCGAGGATCCCCCCCTGATCATCTCCCACACCGCCTGCACCGATCCCGTGCTGCACGAGCTGTTCGGCGACAGCGTGGTCCGCATGATCCCCAAGCCGGCTCCGCTCGACACGCTGCTGACCACCCTGCGAGAGGCGCTGGAGGACGCTTAGGCCTGATCCAAGGCCCGGGCACTCAGGAAGCGGCGCACCGCAGAGGCAAGCTTGTCTCGAGTGTTTCGGTATGGTCTGTTGAACCAGCTCCCGGTTGGATCGTCGATCCGGGCCTCACTGATCAGGGGCCCCAGCTGGATCACCCGCTCGGTCACGGTTGGATCCAGCGCCTCGACCACCGCAGCATGGATCAGCTCCATCACCAGGATCCGATCGGCCCAGCCCACGAGGGAGGTGTTCACCCCCTGGCTGACGTGCCCCGTGAGATCCAGGCCCACCTCCCGTGCCACCGCGATCATCCTAGGGTGGGCGGGCCGCCCGCTGATCCCCAGGGTTCCGGCGGACTGAATGTCAGCCTCGATAGAGAGCTCCAGCGCGAGCTGCTCCGCGAGGGCCGCGGCGACAGGTGAGCGCGTGATGTTACCGCTACAGATAAACAACAGCTTCAGGGCCACCCAGCGTCTCCCTGGACGTTGCGCTGCGGGATCTGCCGAATAGCTTCCAGCTCTGCAAGGTTCTCAGTCAAGAGAGG
>DRPG01000031.1 GCA_011376105.1 Deltaproteobacteria bacterium | reverse complement strand
GCCCGACGGCGAGGGGGCCCGACGGCGGGGCTCGAGCCGGGAGCACAGCCCCGATCGCGATGAACGCGGGTCTGTCCGGCGTCTCTGTGGGCTCTGGTAGACTGTCTGCGGGTCGGGGGGCCCCGCCCGGGTGGCACGCGCCACCTGGCCCGGCGGACCTGGAGATCCTATGCGCAGCCTGTCTGTTTTGCTGCCGTTTCTGTCTCTCTCCTGTGGCGGCGCTGAGGGCGACTCGTCGGACTGCACCGCGCTGTGCGGTGAGCTCGTGACGATCTGTGCCTACGAGGCATTTCCAAGCCTCGACAGCTGCATGCAGGGGTGCCTGTACAACGAGGAGCGGGGGGCGCTGATCGACCTCCAGCTCGACTGTGTGCAGGTCGCTCAGTGTGACACCTTCTCGATCGTGGAGTGTGAGCATGTCTATGGCATCGACTAGGGGGGGGGCCTCGGCCTCCTCGGCCTCCTCGGCCTCCTCGGCCTCCTCGGCCTCCTCGACCTCCTCGGCCTCCTCGGCCCTCTTGGCCTCTCTGCTCTGCACGATCTTCGGGGCCTGTAGCCAGGAATACGAGGTCATCGGGGGGCCGGTGGACGTGGATCCAGCGGACGTGTTGGAGTGCGACTTCTCCCCGATCTCCGGCACCAAGTTCTCGGTGTACGACTGCAACCCCGTGTTCAGCGGCACTGAGGAGGACTGGGGCGAGGGCTTCGTCTCGGTGGGTTTCCGCACTCAGACCGTGCTCGGGCACCCGTTCTACCAGATCTGGTACACCGCCGACGACGGCGACGGCGCTTTCGGCAACTATGGGCTCGGCTACGCGGTCTCCGGCGACGGCACTCACTGGGAGACCCACGAGGCCAACCCGATCATCGACGACGATCGGGGCTGGGACGCCTCCCAGATGGATCAGGTCCGCGTGGTGTGGGACTCTGGCATCGACCAGTACGTGCTCGCCTACCAGGGGTTCAACACCGCCGCGGGGACCTGGGGCCTGGGCATGTTCACCTCGGACGATGGGGTCAACTGGAGCGAGTTCAACGACGGTGATCCGGTGCTGGACTTTACCCGTCCGGCGTCCACCGGGGTGACCTATTGCTGGCCGGTGGGCTTCAGCTGGACTGAGGCGGACGGCTACTCGGGCTTCCTTGGGGGCCAGCCCCCCAACGGGCGCAACGTCTGCCAGATCTATGCGTTCCAGGGTGATGACATCGAAGACGGCCTCAAGCTCGGGGACGACGTCGTGCTGCGGGCGGGCCCCGGGGACTACGACGCAGCGGGCATGGCCAGCGCCGCCACGGTGTACTACGACGGCACCTGGTACATGTTCTATGTCGGGTTCGAGTCTTGGGTGGATCAGGGCACCTACCAAACCAGCCGAAACCACTCCCTGAACCTCGCGACCTCCACCGACGGGATCAGCTGGGAGAAGGATCCCGACAACCCGATGCCGATCGCCCTGACCCGGCCGGGCGTCATCGGAGAGGTCGCAGCTCAGCTCGTGGGCTCCCGGATCCACCTGTGGATCACCGATCGGTACGAGGATCTCGATCAGAGCGCGGTGGGCTACTACCTGTTCGAGCCTGACGTTCCCGACCACGAGTAGCTGCTGAGCCGGGGCCGGGGGCTACGGCTGTCTGGATCGGCCCCCGACATTGCCCTTTAGCGAGATCCCGATCCGATCGATCGAGCCCGAGTAGCGGCCTGCGCCTGAGGGGTAGAAGTAGCGGGGATCCGGATCTCCGTCGATCGACAGGGCATAGGCGCTGTCGGTGACGTCGCGGGTGGCCAGGAAGTGGTGGCTGAAGGACAGCCCGATCGTGAGCTGCTGGATCGGCGCCGAGAACAGCAGCCCCGAGAGGATGAAGGTGTCAGCGTCGAGGTTGTTCGCAGACAGGACCCGATCGGGGATGGCGGAGCGATCGAAGGTGCCCCGCAGGCCGACCCCGAGGAGCCGGTGCAGCTCGAGCTTGCCGTCGACGCCGACGAAGAAGGAGTCGCGGTTGTCCCGGGCCCACTGGCGCCGCTGGCTGACCAGCGCGGCGGTCTCCTCAGCGACCGTGGGATCCTCGACTTGGATCTGATCAGCGGAGATCTGAGTGCTGATGTCGTAGTCGGTGAACGCCGACCAGAGCACATAGGAGCCAAATGCCTCGAGGCGGAGCTTTTCGCGGGGGTGGCCGACCACCCCGAGGTGGACACGCGACGGCAGTCGGTAGCCGATGGCTCCGGTGCCCTGGAGGCGTGCATCGCAGGTACCCTGAGCCTGGGCGCCGGCGCGGCTGAGGTTGTCGTGCTCGGGCGGACAGAGGAAGTCGAGGACGACCGGGCCCCGGTTGTCGACCCGGACCCCGTGGTTGTAGGCCAGGGACAGGCCCAGCAGATCGCTGCGCAGGGGCTGCAGGTACAGGCCCGCGCCAAAGGTCAGCGCCTGGGTCTTGAGCGCGAAGATCGAGGTGGCGGTGTAGCCCGGGTGCTCGAGGTAGGCGTCCTGGTAGCTGCCGGGGCGGGGCAGGTTGAACTCGGCGGCCTGGGCCTCGGCCTCAGCGGCGATGTCAGGGTAGATGCTGGTGTCGAGGCTAGCCTCGTAGGTGCTGTCGAGCAGGGAGACGCTCCCCCCCACGGACAACAGCTCCGCGAGCTCGTAGGCGGCCCCCAGCGACGCCGCCAGCACCTGGATGTTGCCCTCCCGCAGGGCGTAGCGGTTGGGCCCATAGGCCTGGTCAGACGTGCCCCCCCGGGCGATCGGCACATATAGCCCGATCCCGATCCCCAGCCCGTCGACGGTGAAGTCCGACGAGATCCCGAGGAAGGGCACGATCCCGCTGAAGGTGAGGTTGTCGACGCCGCCGTAGTCGTACTCAGCGGGGTAGCCCAGGGCCACGAAGGTTGGATCGGGGACCCCGTAGTCGGGGTTGTAGCGATCAGCGACAAACCTCGCAGAGGTGGGCGCGCCCTCCACGAGGAGCTGAGTGCCTCCGGCCACGGCGAGGCCCGCTGGGTTCCACCACAGCGCAGTGGGGTTGGTCGCACCCGGGCTCCCCCACGCGCCCCCGACCTCGATCAGATCCAGGCTGGAGGACTGCGCTGGGTACGCGAGGCTCAACGACAGGACGAGCACGGGGACTCCAGAGACGGCTGCGACCCTGGTGTCTTACCCCATCTTCGCTTGTTGGGGCTGTCGGGGGGTCTCCGGTGGTACAACTCCAACAGGAGGTGGCATGCGCCGCACGTTCTTCGCTGGGATCCTGTTCGTGGGCGCGTGCGTCGAGGACGGGATCCGCTTTGGGGAGCTGGTCCTCGACACCGGGCTCTCGGGCTCGGACACCGCGGCCCCCTCGGTGAGCGGGGTGACCTGCGATCGGATCCAGATGGACGGCACCTGCTCCGAGTTCGTCGGCTCCGGCTGGGATCCCGACGACATCGCCACCGACTGCAACGCGACCCTCTCCAGCGCCCCGTGCCCGGTCAACGACACGCTGGGCACCTGCACCATCGATCCCTACGGCGTGCTGACCATCGAGCGCACCTTCTACGTCGGGCCCTACTACAGCACCTCCGACGCGAGCCTCGTCGG
Organism: Deltaproteobacteria bacterium; assembly: GCA_011376105.1. Lineage (GTDB taxonomy): Bacteria > Myxococcota_A > UBA796 > UBA796 > DRPG01. The sequence goes on along the minus strand of DRPG01000031.1, from coordinate 12,283 downwards.
GAACGGGTGCGTGCTCAGCGGAGGGCTGTGGTCCGCGCCCTGATCTGAGGGGGCCGTGGTGAGGCCGTCCAGGATCCTCGGCTAACTCTTGGCCGTGGGGACGGGGATCGCCACCCGGCTCCTCGGGCTCCGGGCCTCAGTACAGGGTATCGAAGCAGGCCTGGTACAGATCGTCAGCATCTTCGCACGCGGTGCCGTCCTCGAGGACCGGCCAGTCGACCCCCTCGACCTCGAGGGAGCCGTTGCACACGAAGTCTTGGCTCGCCTCACAGGCGATCACGCCCTCGTATTCGTTCAGGCAGTCGGTGCTCAGGAGCTCGGTGAGGAAGGCACAGACGCCGGGGCACTCGGCACGGATCGCCTCGGTGTCGCACCCCTCGCCCTCTGCCGCGCTGTCGCACTGGGTGACGCACCCCTCGAGGAGCACCTCGACGGGATCGGTGGAGCTCGAGGGGAGGGGCGTTGAGCCCCCCCCACACGCCACCACCAGGCCGATCCATCCCACGCGGCTGCTGATCATCAACCCTCCAGGGGTCGAGCCTAGCCTGGTGGGAGGTAGATGGGTATCACCGTGCGGATCGCCCGATCCCCGGGGGAGGGGAACGTCGCGTCGCTGACGGCATCGGACAGGCACCGCTGCAGCGAGGGCTCGTCGCTCGCGGCGGATGCGTCGACCTTGCCCCCGCTCGAGCCTCCGTCGGACAAGATCAGGGTCACCGGGACGCGCCCCACCAGCGCTCCGGTGGGTGGATCCAGGGCACCGAGGCAAGCACGGAGGCGATCGCTGCGGGCTAGGGCGGCCCCGGCCAGGCCGGCCGCGGTGGGGGCGTAGGTCTGTGCCAGATCGTGGGGGGGCTCGTCCCGGGGACGGGGGGACGGAGGCGTTGCGGCGGTGGGAGCTGGCTGTGCTCTGGGGAGGGGATCTCCAGGCGGCGCCGCGGGGAGGGGATCTCCAGGCGGCGCGGGGAGGGGCTCGCCCACCCCAGAGGGCAGCGCGCGGACTGCGGAGGCTGGCTGTGGTGCGCTCGCCAGCGCCTGAACCCCGGGCCCGGTGTCTGGAGCGCGGAGCAGCATCCCCCCGATCCCCAGGGCCCCGGAGACGATCGCGACCACCGCCAGGATCCGACGCTCCATCAGATCACCATCTGCTCTCGGGCTCCGGTGGCGCGCCCGATCCGGAACGCATCGAGGGGGATGTCGTCGCCGTCGATCTTGATGGTGTCGAGATCGTGGCCTGCGGAGGCCAGGGCCAGGGCCACCCGGGCGGTGAACGGCCCCATCATCGCGCCATGGCCCGAGAACCCCACCAGGCGGATCAGGTTGGGGCGCTGTCGATCGAAGCCCAGGAACGGGTTGTGATCCGGGGTCTCGGCGTAGTAGCCGCTGGTGGTGGCGTTGATCCCGCCGAACTGCCCGACGTCGGGCAGGATCTGTGCGAGCCCCATCCACAGCTCGAACGGGACCGCGTCGATCCCGCCCTGGTGGCTGTAGGCCGCCTCGATCTGGTCTTGATCCTCGTAGGTGAACCCGTCCTCGGGGGCGGCCTCGTGCTTGCGGCCCATCAGCAGGGTGTCAGGGTTCTCGGGGCGGCAGTAGGTGCCCCGGGGGGTGATCACCAGGGGCATCGCTGACAGTGTCCCGGCGGACATCGGCCCCTCCCGGGCGATGAACCACAAATAGCGCTTCTTGGCGCGGACCTCGAGGGGCTCGGCCCCGAGGAGCGGAGCGAGGCGCCGGGTCCAGGCGTTGGTGGCGTCGATGAACAGATCGGCCTCGAGGACACCCTTGGGGGTCTGGACCCCGGTGAGGCGCCCGGCTGTGGCCCGGGCCCCGGTCACTGGGGTGTTCTGGAGCACCACCCCGCCGAGCCGCCGGACCCGATCCGCGCCACCGTTGTAGATCAGGTGGGGGCGCAGGAACCCGTCGGTGGGGCAGTAGGTGCCGCCCACCACCTCGCCCCGGGCGACCCAGGGGAAGCGGGCGTGCAGCGCGTCGGGCTCGAGGATCTCGACCTCCTCAAGGCCTGCACCCTGCTGCATCCGGGCGATCCGGCGCGCTCGCTCCCAGCGGGTTGGATCCGCGTGCAGGAACAGGTACCCGTTCTGCACGATCGGGCTCTCGCCGCCCTCGAGCTCCCCAGCGAGGGCCTGGTAGGAGCGGACGCTGTAGCGCATGCCCCGCACGGTGCCCGGCGTGGAGAACTGCTGGCGGATCCCCGCGGCGGTCCGGGAGCTGCTGCCGGCTCCGACGTGCCTCGCCTCGAGCACGGTGACGTCCCACCCCTCGAGCAGCAGCTCCCGCGCCACGAGGATCCCCGTGATGCCTGCTCCGATCACGATCGCACGACGATCCGGCATGGCTCCCCCCAGGCTGGCCCCCGTAACCGATGGGGCACGTCGCCCGACCCGGGTCCACCGATGACGCTGCGTCGACAGGGCTACATCCTGCTGGAGCAAAAGGTGGGGCGGTGGCCGTCGCCCGCGCCAACGCCGCGATCGATCGCTGCCTGCGCGAGCACCACGATCCCGCCCGCCGCGACGATCGACGCCGGGGGCGTCTCGTCCACCCGTGGCGGGGCTGGCGGCGGTCGGCCGTCTCCAGCGGGATATTGGGGGGCCACGTCAGGAGTACCCGATGAGCAGCCAACCCGATCTCTCCACCCCCTCAGGTCCTGCGGTGGACGTCGTCGAGGCCCCCACCGCAGAGGAGCTCCGCCACGCCTACCGGGTGGGCACCCGCTCTCGGGCCGCGGAGGAGCACATCGTCCGCCTCGTCAGCCGCGGAGAGGTCAAGTTCGCCATCTGGGGCCCGGGGGAGGAGGTCCACGGCACCGCCACCGCCCTGGCCCTGTCCCGGGTGGTGGATCCCGAGCGCTTCGCCTTCGTGGGGCACTACCGCTCCGGCGCCCTGTGCTCGATGTGGTGTGAGCTCAACGGGGTCTCCGACTTCACCCTGCGCATGCTGCGCCAGCAGTTCAGCCGCCGGACCGACGCGATGAGCGGGGGGCGGCAGATGGTCTACCACCTCCACCTGCCCGAGGTCGGGATCCTGCCGATCCAGTCCCCGGTGGGCATGCAGCTGGGCAAGGCCGCAGGCTATGCGCTCGGCTACAAGATCAAGGGGATCACCGACGGCGTCACCATGGGCATCGTCGGCGATGGCACCACCGCGGAGGGCGACATGCACGACGCGATGAACGCCATCAGCGTCTGGAAGCTGCCCACCATCGTGATGGTGACCGACAACAACGTCGCGATCAGCACCCTCCCCGAGGAGGGGCGGGGCATCGTGGACTTCGAGGCCTACGCCCAGGGGTTCGGGCTGGAGCACTTCAGCTGCGATGGGCGCGACTTCTTCGACGTGTTCCGCACCGTGGCCCGGGCCGCCCGCTACTGTCGGGAGCAGCAGCGCGGGGCTGTGCTCCATGTCCACAGCCTGCCCCGGTTCAACGGCCACTCGTCCGCCGCCGACGTCACCTTCGATCTGGACCAGGACGATCCCCTGATCACGTTCGGCCAGGAGCTGGTGTCCCGTGGGGTCCTGAGCGAGGGTGAGCCCCTGCGCCGGATCCAGGGCAGCGGTCGAGACTTCTTCGCCCACCACGATCTCGGCTCGGTGATGTCCTCGATCAACGAGGAGGTGCGGTCCCAGATCGAGGCGGTGCAGGCCGAGCCCCACCCCGATCCTGCCCAGCTGTTCGATCACGTCTGGGCACCGTTCCCCGGGGATCCCGAGACTGAGCCGGGGCCGGGCACCACCCACGTCAGCTACGCCGGCGCGATCCGATCCGCGCTGTCCAAGCTGATCTCGCGCCGCCGGGGCCTCATCGTCGGCCAGGACGTCGGGCGGCTCGGGGGGGTGATGACCGCCACCGCGGGGCTGCAGGCCCGCTACCCCGATCGGGTGGTGGATGCGCCGCTCAACGAGCCCCTGATCGTGGGCACCTGCACCGGGCTGTCGCTGCACGACGATCTGATGGCCTTGCCCGAGATCCAGTTCGGCGACTACAGCCTCAACGCGTTCCACTGGCTGGTGTATCTGGGCACCGTACGCTGGACCAACCTGGGCCAGGCGTCCACCAAGCTGCTGCTGCGGATGCCCACCGATCCCTTCGGCGGGGGAGCGGTCTACCACTCGATGTCGGTGGATGGCTACTTCACCCCGATCCCCGGGCTGGTGGTGGTGATGCCGTCCACCAGCTTCGACGTCCACGGGTTGCTGCTCACCGCCGGAGACTACGACGGCCCGGTGGTCTGCCTCGAGCCCAAGTGGATGTACCGGCAGAGCCTGGGGCCCGCCTTCCCCGGAGAGCCCACCGATCCCGAGGCGATCTCGGCCCTGAAGAAGTCGATCATGCGGGCTGAGGTGCCCGAGCTGCCCGACGTGCGGGTCCCCTTCGGCAAGGGCGTCGTGCGCCGCGCCGGGGGCGATCTCACCGTGGTGTCCTGGGGCCGGGCGGTGTGGACCGCCCTGGAGGCCGCCGAGGCCCTGGCCGAGCAGGGGATCGACTGCGAGGTCATCGATCTGCGCACCCTGGTGCCTCCGGATCTCGAGCTGCTGATCGCGTCCACCAAGCGCACCGGCCGGCTGATCGTCGCGGCGGAAGATCGCGACTTCGCAGGTTTCGCCCGTGCGATCCAGGGTCACGTGGTCCAGGCCCTGCCCGGCACCCCGTCGATGGCGCTCGGCCAGAAGAACGTCCCGGGGATCGCCCAGTCGCTGGTGCTGGAGGCGGCGACGATCCTCTCCAGCGACGACATCGTGTCCGCCGCCCGGGAGCTGGTGGAGGTCCAGATCGCTGGCTCGGGGGGGTGGTCCTGGATCCCGCCGCGCTACTTCGTGGGCTGATCAGATCCCGCGGGGATCGGAGGGGGAGCCCCTGCGCGGGGTTGGTCGATCGACAGCTGAGTCGCCGCTGCTCGGGCCGCTCGGGCCGCTCGGGCCGCTCGGGCCGCTCGGGCCGCTCGGGCCGCTCGGCCTGCTCGGGCCGCTCGGCCTGCTCGCTCTGAGCGGGCGCTCTAAGCTGTCCGCCGTGGACGATCAGCTGCAGCGGCTGGAGGTCGATCTGGGGGCGTCGGAGCTGCCCGTCGGCGCGACGGCGCGGCTCTGGATCGGGGGGGGGCTGTCTCCGACCGTGCTCTCGACGGTGTCCAGCACGTACTGAGCCCCGGCGTCCCCTGCAGCTCGCCCGGAGGATCTGCGGAGACGAGCGCGGGAGCGCTGATCCTGGGCTGGAGATTGGGGACCTGGAGGTCAGTGCCCTTCGGGCGGAGGTTCCGTTGATCCATCCCCTGCCCTGGCGAGCCTGCAGCACTCCAGCACCCCCCCAAAGGGTGCTGGATGCTATGGTGCGCGGGGCCGCCTCGGGGGGGGACTTGGCCGGGGTGTGGTCGCGGCAGCTCGATGTTCTGGTGTTGCGTCTCTCGATCGACGCCCGGAGCGACGGGACCTGGGATCTCCAGCTTGGATCCCCTGAGCGCCAGAGCGTCCGGGCGTCGATCCCTCGCGGGCGGGTGATCCAGATCCTGGTGGCGGCGGCTGAGCCTCCGCCGCTGCCGGTGGTGGTGCTGCCGGCGAGCGAGCCCCGGCTGCGGGCCCATGAAGAGGCCCTGGGGGAGCGGCTGGCGGGCCTGATCCGCGATCACCCCCTGCTGATGTTGGAGCTGGGCACAAGCCTCGGAGAGGCGCGGGCCCGGGGGGCGACGCTGCTGCTGGTGATCGACACCTGCGACGCCCAGGTCCAGGCCCTCCCGTGGGAGCTGCTGCCCGCGGGCCTCACCGCCGATGTGCCGGTCGAGATCGCCCGGCTGGGGCGGGGGGCCGGCCGCAGGCCCCGCCCCGGGCCCCTGCGCACGCTGCTCTGGTGCCCCGATCCATCCGAGCCCACCATGGCCGCGCTGCTCGAGCACCTCCAGGCGCTGTCCGGCGAGACCCGCACCTCGATCCTCCCCTGGGATCAGGTCAGCCCTGGGGTGTTGGACGATCGGGTGGTGCTGTATGCGCTGTGCCATGGGGAGCAGATCGACGATCTGCTCGTGCTGCGGGAGGGGAGCAACGGGTTTGGCTCGGGCACCGCGGTGGATCGGCTGGCACACACCCTCGGGAGCGCGGATCTGGTCGTCTGTGCGATCTGTGGGGGCGGGGCGCCTGAGCCCGGAGCCTCCCGGGCCCTGCCTGATCGGATCTTGGCGGAGGGCGCCAGCAGCTGCATCGCTCCGGTGGGCACCCTGGGGCTCGACGCCGCTCAGGCCTTCCTCACCGGAGTGCACCAGGCCCTGGTGGCGGGGGGCTCGAGGCTGTCCGCGGTGTCCCGGGGGCGGCGGGAGGTCCGGGCCCTGGGGCTGCCCGCCCTCGACGCGAGGGCCCACCGGCTGGTGTGGTCGGTCGCCGATCTGAGCCCCCCCGAGCCCGAGCCCTCGCGGTGGCTCGGTGCCGCCCGCTCGCTCGCGTCCGAGCGCCGAGGGTGCTTCCTGGGGGTGGAGCACCTGGTGCTGGCCGCGGACGCCGCCCCGAACCACGGAGACGGCGCGCGGCTCGCCTACCAGCTGCTCGCGCTGCAGGGCACCGTCTCCCAGCGCCTCCGGCTGCTCCGGACCTCCGATCGCGTCCTGGAGGCGATCGTCCCCACCCCCCGCCTGTCGGTCCTGCTCGCCCGCGACAGAGCGATCGACGACGAGGTGCTGGTGGTCTGGTTCCGGGACGAGGCGGTGGACGTGCTGGCGTCGTGGTCGGATCCCCCTCTGCCGGTGCAGGATCCAGAGGGCTCGGAGACACTGCACACCGCCACCCCCTCGGCCCCCGGCGGGGCGCCCGGCGGGCTGGAGATCCTCGGCGGCCCCGAGGACGGTCGGATCATCTGCCTGTCCCCGGGCGAGACCCTGGGGCGCAGCGCCAGCCCCGCACGCAGCGATCACGTGCTGTACGCCCACACCTACCTCGTCGATCGGAGCGTCTCCCGGGTCCATATCGAGTGGCGCAGCGACGGGATCGTCGCCCTGGCCCCGGTCTCGCTGTGGTCGACCACGGGCCCGAGGCTGAACGTCGAGGGCTCCCTGTCGGTGCAGGTGGGGGACGTGATCGAGCTCGGGAGGGCCACCCGGCTGCGGGTGGTCCCCTCGGGGGCGTGATGGCTGGGGCAGGGCGGTGCTGATGCTGTCCTGGAGCGCGTTCGTAGAGCGCCGGGAGGCCCGGCGGCGGGCCGCGCTGCGGGCCGCGGCTCAGCTACTGGCGGGGCACGATCTCACACCAACCGGGGTGCTCTCGGGCTGGGGCTGGGTCGGAGAGGGAGGGCTGCTCCGGTGTGTCTCGGGGCTGCTGCGCGACAAGCTCCCCTCCCCCCTCCCGCCGATCCTCGCGGCCCACCTCGCGCCGGGGGAGCGGCTGCCCGAGCCCCCCTCGATCCGAGGGGCTGCGTCCCTCACCCACCACCTGTGGCTCGTGCAGCGGTGCGAGGGTGATCCCAGGCTCTGTGCAGCGGTGGATCCGGGCTCTGAGCTCCAGCGGGCGGCGTGGGGCCTGGCCGTGCTGGCCTGGGTGGCGGATCAGATCGAGGAGGCTCGGCGTCGGCCCTGGCTCGAGGCCCAATACCCGGTGGATCCAGTCCAGGATCGGAGCACCGCCGTGATGTGGGCCTCATGGCTCTCTGGAGACTGCTTCACCCACCGGGACGTCTGGGAGGGCGAGTTCCTGTCGCTGGCGATGCGGGCCTTCAGCGCCGTCCTCGAGGCGGGGCGCCTGCCCGCCGGGCGCCAGGCCTTCGTCCGACAGGAGCTACAGGAGGCGTTCCTCTTCTTCCTCCTGGGGGACGGCTCCCAGACCCCGCCGTGGCGGGAGCTGGCGTCCAACGTGCTGGAGACCGGTCCCCTGGGGCCCATCGACAGCCTGGAGGCGATCCTGGGGGAGCGGGAGCTGGCCCGGGTCGCTGGCTGTGCCGTGTCGCGGGGGCACGGGGCGGTCACCGCCCGGCTGGTGTTCCCCGATCGCACCACCCGGGCGGCCCGGGCCTCGGCGCTGCAGCAGGCCATCGCCTCGGGGGGGCTGAGGTGCTTCGTCGATCTCCACATCTGCTGCCGGCTGTTGGAGCGCTGGCGGATCCCCGAGCAGACCCTGTGGCCAGCGACGTGGTCCGTGGTGCTGCAGAACCGGGGACGGGCGCGGGGGCGGCTGCGGGCGGTCGTCGCCGAGGCTCCGGTGGAGACGATCGCGGCCCCGTTGCTGGCGCTGGATGCGCTGCACACACGGACCCGCGCGGGGGTGCTGCGTTACTGCCGCGACTGGGCCTGGCAGCAGCTCGAGCTGGACTTTGCCTTCGGGATGGGGCGGCCCGTCCTCGCCCCGTGCCTGCAGCCCGTCCCCCTGTCCACCGACTTCGACGAGGACCAGCACGCTGCGCTGCGGATCTGGGTGCTGCGGGTCATCGCCAAGGGGCGGCTGGCGCACCTGCGCCGCTGGGTCACCAGCGGAGGCACCGGGGATCGGGACACCCAGTGGGGCCGGCTGCTCACCGAGGATCTACCCGATCCACTGCGGGACCGCCCTGGATCCCAGGGACGTGGCTACGAGCGACTCCGAGCCTACCTGCACGGCCGGCTCGGGCCTGTCCTCACCGAGCTAGAGCCCACCCTGCGGGCCCTCGCCTCGCTCGAGCCCACGCGACGGGATCTGTCTCGAGCGTTCGAGGCTCACCTCGCCGGGATCTGGGATCCCCGGGTCCCCCGGCTGAGGGTCCGCTTCCGGAGCTACCTCGCCCACATCCAGGACGCGATCTCCACCCTGTCCCACGAGGGGAACGAACCATGTTGAACCACCTGTCGGAGGATCTCCGATCCCTGTTGATCCAGTACCTGGCGGAGGTGCTCGATCCACCGGACACCGTCGAGCTCGAGCGGCTGCTTGAGGCCGAGCCCGCCCTGGCCCACGATCTCGCCGTCTTGAGGAGCACCTACAGGCCTCCTGAGCCCCCGCAGCTGCCCGCCTGGCGCATCCCCCCCCCGGGGGTGCAGATCGGGTTCGGCGGTGCGGTCTCGATCTTGTCTGCTCCGGTGCTGTCGGAGGGCGCGATCCGGATCGGGAGCCGGGTCCGGCTCCAGCTCCCCCCCCTCGACGATGCAGCGCTGCGGGAGCTGGTGATCCTGCGTCGCTGCGGGGGCGCCTGGACCGTGCTCTCCCCCCGGGATCCCTCAGAGGTGGTGCGTTTGTCGCAGCTGACCCGGCAGCCCTCAGGGGAGCACCTGCTCGATCTCACCGTGCCCGGCCCCCCGGGGCGGAGCCGGGTGGCCGTGGCCCTGCCGATGATCGGTGGGATCGACTGGCAGCTCGAGGCGTCTGAGCGGTGGGCTCCGCTGCAGCGGGAGCTGGCGCTGGGGGAGGTCCCGTTGGTGTCCTTCGAGCTCGACGCCGTGGCTTAGAGCCCCGACGGCCGCGCCCTCGCACCGGGGGGCGCCACCGGCGCCCTGCCGCCCCGGGTCCCGGGGGCGATCCCCCGCCGCCCCCGGATCCGGCTCGGGGTAGCCGAGCTGGGGGTAGGGCTCGTCTGCGCTATGCTCCGGAGCGTGGAGCGACCAGCCGGCGTGGACGAGACCTACGACGATCAGACCGAGCCCTCGGGCCCGACCTCTGCTGCAGGGGAGGTGGGGGCGCCGATCGTGGCTGAGCGCTACGAGCTGGAGCGCCAGCTCGGGACCGGGGGCTTTGGCACCGTCTGGGTCGCCCGGGATCGGGTCACCGGGGATCGGGTCGCGATCAAGCTGGTCCGCGCCCTGAGCCCCGCACAGATCGCCACCTCCCGGCGGGAGGTGACCGCGCTGCGGTGGGCGCAGATCCCCGGGGTGGTCCGCCTGCGGGACGAGGGCCTGCACGGCACCGACTGGTTCATCGTGCTCGATCTGGTCGAGGGGCGACCCTTCCCTGGGCGCAGGGGCGCGATCCCGTGGGTGGAGCTCCGCGAGACGGTGTTCTCCCTGCTGGAGACGCTGTCGACCCTGCACGCCGTCGGGCTGCTGCACCTCGATCTAAAGCCGGGGAACGTGCTGGTCGAGGGTGACGGCCGGGTGATCCTGCTGGACTTCGGGCTGGCCCGGGGGCGCGCGCTGGGCGAGATCCAGGGGGGGCGGGCCTTCACCCCACGGTTTGCAGCGCCCGAGCAGATCCGGGGCCAGGAGCCGGATGTCCGCACCGATCTGTACGCCCTGGGGTTGATGCTGCACCTCGCCCTGGCGGGGCGGCTGCCTGAGGAGGGCTCCACCCAAGAGATCATGGAGGCCCGCCTCGATCGGATCCCTCACTCCCTGTCGTGCTGGGCGCCGTCGGTGCCGTTGCGGGTCGTCCGGGTGGTGGATCGGCTGCTGAGTCGCGATCCCGCCGAGCGTCCCTCGAGCGCGGTCGAGGTGTGGCGCTCGCTGGGGGGCACGCCCCCGCCGCTGCTGGGGGAGGACGGCCCCGAGCTGGCGCTGCCCGATCCCCTGACCCACCGGACGCTGGCTGCCCTGTTCGCGGGCCCCGACGAGTTCCTGCACCTGCGGGAGGACGCGGCGAGCCTGCTGTGGGAGCTCACCAGCGGGGATCGGCGGGCCGTGCAGCGTCAGCTCGCCGAGTGGCTGCGCTCGGGTCGGATCCGCTGGGGCGGGGATCGGCTGGTGGTGGATCGCACCGCCCTGGCCCGGCTGCGTGCAGAGGGCACCTCCACCAAAGGAGCCGATCAGGATCCAGGACGCACGGCCCAGGCCGCGGCCCGGATGGGGCGACAGCTGGTGGAGGCGGGTCGGCTGGTCGCGGCCCGGCCCCTGCTCGAGGCCGGGCTGGCCGCGGCCCGGCTGGCCCGCGATCGGGTCGCAGAGCGGAAGCTGCTGCGCCACCAGGTGATCGCGGCCCTGGCCGAGGAGGCCCCCGCTGCGCTGGAGCCGGTGCTGTACGAGCTGGGGCGCTGCTCCGAGCCCGACGCGGTGGAGGAGCTGGAGCGGCTGGTGCAGGTGGCCCGCGCCGTCCGCTCCGGCAGCGCGACCCAGGCCGAGGAGCTGCTGGCCCGGCTCGATCCCTCCGATGACGAGTCTTTGGAGCAGTGGCGCAAGGGCCTGGAGGTGGAGATCGCCAGGGCCCGGGGGCCCCAGATCGAGGAGGCGCTGCTCGAGGAGACACGCGGCTGGGCGGCTGGCTCGTCCCTGCGGGAGGGCAAGCGGCTGAGCTGGCTCGGGAGCCTGCGCTACCGCCAGAACCGCTTCCAGGAGGCCGCCGATCTGCACGCTCGCTCAGCCGAGTGCCGATCGTCGGCCCACGGCCGCCTGTCGGCCCGGATCAACGCCGCTGGAGCGCTGCTCGACGCGCTCCAGCTCGTCGCGGCGGCCTCCCTGGCCCGAGACACCGAGATCGAGGCCCGGATCGCAAGACACGCAAGCTTCGAGGCTCAGAGCCTCTGGATCCAGCGCGCGGTGTCCTACCGGCTGGGGGAGATCCCCGACGAGGGGTGGCGCCTGGTCGAGGCCGCGGGCCACATCAGCAGCTATCTCGAGGGGCTGTTCGCGTTCCAGGGTGCGGCCTGCGCCTGGCGACACGGGCGCCGGGACGCCGCGGCGCGGCTGGCGCGGCGGGCCACCGAGCGGTTCGTCGGAGAGGCGCTGGTGTGGAACCGGATGCTGGCCCGGGCCCTCGAGGGCGTCGTGACCCAGGGCTCCGATCCCCGGAGGGACGCCGATCTGACCGAGCAGGCCCAGCGCTGCCCCATCCTCGATCTCGGCGTCCAGACCCTGGGGCTGCTGAACCTCAACGCGCCGGATCCAGAGCGACAGCGCCTCGCGGTGTCCCTCGCGCTGCACCGCCCGATCCGGGAGTGGTCGGTGTGCCTCGATGTCTTGTCGTTCGAGGAGGCCACCGGACGCTGTCGCCCCCCCCGCTGCTGATCCTGGCACCGCCCGTGTGTCGGTGGGGTCACCCTAGACCCGGGGCCTCGCTGGACGTCCGGGCTGGGTTTGTTCTTTTGGTATACATGGACAAATGCCAACTCTTGCTCGCGTTGATCGTTTGGGGACTCCGACTCCAGAGGCCATGGATGTCTGAGGCTCACGCGCTCGTGGGTGCAGGAGGCATGGATGACAGACGAGGTCGGGGGCGAGGACCCAGACAGCAAGCAGTGGGCTGCGTTCCGGAGCTGTGTGGCCCGCCTCGGGGCTGACGCGATCCGGATCGCGTCCCCTCAGATGCTCCTGGGCAACACCAGCGCCATCGGGCCCAGCGGCGCCATCGGCCACGTCTTCACCACCAACCCGGGCCCCTGGGTGGAGCTGTGGCGGTT
>DRPG01000030.1 GCA_011376105.1 Deltaproteobacteria bacterium | reverse complement strand
CGACCACCCGCGGGGCGTCCTCGCTCAGGTCGACGGCGGCGATCAGATCCATCGGGAAGTCCTTGGGTTCGGGTCTTCGTCGTCTGTATGCAACCGTCGCGCCAGGATCCAGAGTGGCACGCTCCATGCATACGGTGTCCTCAGGGCACTGTTGGAGGGAGCATGGACAGGACGCTCACAGGACCTGTGCTGATCGCGCTGCTGGGGATCGGCTGCGTCGGTGGCTCGGCGGAGACCGGCGACACCTCTCCCCCTGTGGAGCTGCGGTGGTACACCACCTGCGGCGATCCCGTCTGTGGTGGGTACCAGGGGCCGTTCGACGACGTGCCCCTGTGCACTGACGAAGCCGAGGGGCTCACCTGCGACGACGAGGGCGCCGGGTGTGATCCGATCAGCGACTGCAACACGCTGGTGATCTGTGCCACCGAGGATCCCAAGCAGCAGCCCGGGGGCTGTCCGATCTCCCGCGCGGTGCACAAGCGCGACATCGCCTACCTCGACGCCGACGCCCGGAGCGCAGCGGCACAGCAGGCCCTGTCGATGAGGCTGGCCACCTGGCGCTACACCTGGGAGGGCGACGCGCAGCGCCAGCACCTGGGCTTCATCATCGACGATCAGCCTCAGAGCCCGGCGGTGCGGGCCGACGGTGAGGTCGTCGATCTGTATGGCTACACCAGCCTCGCGATCGCCGCCCTGCAGGAGCAAGCCGAGCAGATCGAGCAGCTCCGGGCTGAGGTGGAGGCGCTCAGGGGCAGCTGCGACGCTCCGGGGCGTCGCTCCGGCCCCGCGGCCGAGCAGCCGTAGCAGCCGGGGGAGCGCAGGGGCGATCTTATCGCCACAGGGCTCGGCCGCGTCGCTCCCGCCCCGCGGCCGGGCAGCCGCAGCCGGGCTCGACGTCGCTGGGGGGTGGCTTGGGCTCGGGCTCCGCTCCGGAGGCTGTGATCACAGCCCCCCCACCCCACAGCGCCCCACAGCGCCCCACAGCGCCCCCCTCGTCAGGGAGCTGCGCAGGGGGCGATCCGGCCTCTCCGGGGCGGCGTGGGTCCTCTCTGTGCGAAACCGCTCAGCTCTTTAGCCGGCGCTGTGCCCGTTGCCCCAGCCGGCGAGCCCGGCTGCGGGACCCGGCGTCACGGCCGATCCGAGCGGAGGATCCGGGGCAGGGGGCGACGCTGGGGAGGCTGGGGAGGCTGGGGAGGCTGGGGAGGCTGGGGAGGCTGGCGACCCGCGGCCTCCTCCTGCGCCTGGGGCACCTGGGACGGCCCGAGCAGATCGAACTCCTCTGGTGGGTGCTCGGGCCCCACAGCGCGCGGGCGGCGGTGGATCGGGCTCAGCTCCCTCGGTGCGAGGCTGATCATGGGCTCTCCTGGGCTTGCGTCTCGCCTCCTCCGACGATCCTGCGCCCCCCGGCATTCTGATCTCTGTGCTCATCCGCTCTCTGACAGGGTCTTCGGCGATCTCCCCCGGATCGTCACGCGGATCCACCGATCCCGACGGCACGGGAACTGCAGCCTCCGGAGCGGCGTGATCAGGGCGCTGGAGGGGGTGAGATGATCGTAGCGTGGCTCACGACAGCGCTCGGGGCGGGCCCTGCCCCCGAGGAAGGATCGCCTGGTCCCTCTCCGGAGCTCGAGGCGCTGGCGTCCGAGCTCGAGTCGGTCCGGGCGGCTCTTTGGCACAGCGAGCACACCCGCACCGACCTCGAGGCGGAGATCGCGGCCCTGGAGGCACGTCTCGCGGCCCTGGAGGCCCAGCACGAGGCGGCCCGGGTCCTGCTCGACGATCGTCTCGGGCCTAGAGCCCGCAGCGCCGCGGCGGAGGCGCTGGGGGCCTCGGGGGATCCGCGGGTCCTGGGGCTGCTCCGGGGTGCGACCCACGATCCGGCGGTCCAGCTGGCGGTGGCTCGGGCCGCCCTGTCGATCGACGATCCCGAGGCGGTGGCGGTGGCGGTGGCGGTCCTGCACGGCGCCCCTCCCCGCCCGATCCAGACCGAGGTGGTCCAGGCCCTGGGGGATCAGGGCTCGGACGAGGCCGGCCGCGCCCTGTGGGAGCTCCTCACCGCCCGGGACATCCCCGCCGCGGTGCGCTCTGAGGCCCGGGCGATCCTCGAGCTGCGCTATCCGGGGCTCCTCGCCGCCCTCGGCCCCCCCCACAGCGTGGTGGATCCCCTCGGGGGGGCAACGTTCGTCCTGGCCTCGGGCACCGCCGGGGGTGTGCTGATGTCGAGCGTGGGGATCTGGGGTCAGTTCGAGGGCGCGCCGGCGATCGGGGGGCTTGGGGGTTCCGCCATCGGGCTAGGGACCTCCACCCTGGTGGCCCGGGCCCGTCCGCTGACCGCGGGCCAGGGGCTGGCGTACAGCAGCGCGGTCGCCTGGGGGCTGGCCGCCTCGCTGTGGACCACCAGCGCGATCCATGGCGCGTGGGCCTGGATCGACGCCCGGGACCGGGCTCCGGTGGTGGACGCGGCCGCCGCCTACCGGGCGGTGGGGGTCGCGGCCGGGGCGGGGATCGGGGCCTGGAGCCTGGGGCGTGAGCCGGATCCCTGGGATGTGCTCGAGGTGAACACCGCGGGCTACCTCGGCTCAGCCGTGGCGCTGTCCACCGCGGGGCTGCTGGGCTACCGTCCCCCCCCTGAGTGCTGCAGCGTGGGCCGGCAGGAGGCCTACCGGACCTACCGACGGGACGCGAGTCGGTGGCTCGAGGCCTCGTCCCTGGCCGGGGCGGGGCTGGGGCTCGGCACGGGCCTGCTGCTGCGCAGGGGTTGGTCCCTCGATCTGCAGGATGCGGCCTTTGCGATCGTGGCCGGGGGCGAGGCCGCCTGGATCGGGGCGACGCTGCCTGCGGCGCTGGGGATCGACGATCGAGAGCTCAAGGGCACGGTCCGGCTGCCCTGGAACGCGACCATCGCCGGGGGCCTCGCGCTGTCCGAGCGCTGGCCCGTCTCGGCTCAGCGCACGGTGGTGACGGGGCTAGGGGCGCTGGCGGGCAACGCCGTGGGGGCGGGGCTGCCGCTGATCGTCACCGACGGAGACCTGCGCTCGGTGAACCAGGTGATGGTGCCGGTGGGGCTGGCCGGCACCGTCGGCGCCCACCTCGCGACCCCGCTGCTCGATCCCCGTGACGGGGACTACACCATGCTCGGGATCGGCGCCGCGGTGGCCTCGGCCCAGGGCGCCTGGGTGGGGGCCGCCCTGGACGATCTCGGCGTCCTGTCTAGGCCCCGCTCCCAGGTCCCGGGGATCAGCCTGCTCGCCGGGGGCCTGGCCACCTCGGGGCTGCTGATCGCGAGCCCCGGAGTGGAGCCTGGATCCGACGCGATGCTGGTCCTGGGCACCGCCGCGGCCTGGGGCGCGGGCTATGGGGCCCTGGCCCCGGTGGCGCTCCGGCTCGATCCTGAGCCAGCCGGGATCCTGCTCCCCACCGCGATCACCTCGGGGGCGGGGGTGGCCGCCGCCGGCCTCGCCCTGCTGCCTACGGTGGGGCTACAGCCCCGCCAGACGGTGGTGCCCCAGCTGGTGGGGTTGTCCGGCGGGACCACCGGAGCGCTGCTGGCGGCCCTGGTGTCCGCCGAGGCTGAGGACGTGGCCCTCGGCACGTTGATCGGCAGCACCCTAGGCCTCGGGGGTGGAGCGCTGCTCGAGGCGAGGCGATCGGATCGGCGGCTCGGGCTGGCGCCACCGTGGCTGCCCCGTCCGCCGGGGCGCTGGGCCCCGCTGGTGGCCAGCGCCGTGGGTCACGACGGGAGCCCGATCCCGGTGTGGGGGATCCAGGGTGTGGGCTGGTAGCTCCGGCGAGCGGCCTACGGCAGGAAGCGCTCGGGCGCCTCCAGGCCATAGGCCTCCCGCAGGTGGCGCAGCAGCTGGGCCCGCGCCCCCGGATCCAGCAGCGTGGGCGTGGCGAGGGCCGAGGCGAGCCAGATCTCGAGCCCGTCACCGGGCCTGGCCTCGGTCATCGCTGTGGCCTCGTCCATCCGGCGCTCGATCCGCTCCCGCAGGGCCCCACGGATCAGGGCGGCGAGCTCGGTGGCCAGCTGTGCGTCGATCTCAGCGATGAGGACCTCGTCCGAGGCGGGGAACAGTAGGGGATCTTCGGGGAGCCCCTGCTCGGGCCACGCCGGGTGGGCCTCATCGTGGACCTGACGCCGCTGGACGAGCTGCCTGGGGGGGGCCTCAGCCACCGCCACCACCACCCGCCCCTCGCAGGTCCGGGTGTGCCTGCTGCGCTCGTACCACAGCGTCTCGACGACGTCCTCCCACAGTGACGCGGGGGTGTGCAGCAGGCGCTCCTCGAGGACAGCGACCTGGGCCCGGGCCACCTCCCGGTCCCCGGCGAGGCGCTGCAGCGCTGTGGATCCCTGCTCCAGCTCGGCGGAGGCCTCCTTCAGCTGCCCCCGGCGCGCCTCGACGACGTCCTCCAGGGTCTTGGCGGTGGCCTGCACCCGGATCAGACGCTCCCGATCCTCGTCGAGGCGCTGCTGGGTGGCCCGGAGATCGATCACCGCGGCCTGCAGCCCGTCTCCCCCTGTGGCCCGCAGCGACTCGATCCGCTCGAGGGAGCGCCCGATCTGCTCCTTGGCCTCCTCGATCTGCTCGAGGAGGGCCCTGCCCTCGCTGAGGGCCGCCTCGAGGGACACCTCGTCGGGGATCAGCGCCGCCCTCATCCCGCGGCGGCTCTCCCCCAGCGTGCGCACCCGCTCCCGCGCTCCGGCCTCGGCCCTGGCGGCCTCGATCGCACGCCCCCGGGCGGCCTCCAGCTCGTCCAGCAGGGCACCGTAGGCTGGGTTCGGCAGCTCACGCTGCCCCGCGACGTAGGGGTGTGCTGCGGGGGAGACGGTGTACGACTCGGTGCACACCGGAGGGGGGGCGTCGATCCTGGCGTGGATCAGGCCCTGTCGCACGAGATCGATCCCCGGGATCGCCGCCAGCTCGGCGCGCAGCGCCTGCTCGAGGTGCTGCACACGCTCCGGCGCTCCTTCGATCGCGAGGCTGCAGCTCAGGCGCCCCCGGGACGCCAGGACCTCCCCGAGGCGCGCGGCAGCGCGGCGATCGAGATCGCGATCGGCGACCTCGATCGCCCGGAGTCGCAGCGCCAGGGCGGGCCCGAGCCTCCCCTGTGCCTCGTGATCCTGGGATCCGGCGGCGAGCCGCTCGCTCCAGCGCTCGCGGATCGACGCAGCCCTCGCCTCGGCCTCCGGCCGCCGCTCGGGCTCGTGGCGCGCCACGGTCGCCACCGCGTCCAGGGCGTCCTGGAACCGCCCCTGGGCCGCTGCCTCGTAGCTCTTTGCGTAGAAGTGGCTCCGCAGCGTGTGGAGCCGCTCAGACAGCCCGTCCGCGTCGGGGATCCGCTCTAGGAGCTCACCGGCCACCGTGTAGGCTGCCCCCCAGCGGCCCGCCACCTGCTCAGCCCCGAGCTGTGCGAGCCCCGAGCGCGCCACCTCGTCCCGCAGGGCCACCGCCCCCTCGTGCCCGGGCACCAGCGACAGGGCGTCCTCCACCGCGCTGAGGGCCTCCCGCCAGCGACCTGCGTCGAGGTGTCGCCGGGCATCCCCCAGGGACTCCGACAGCGCCTCCCTTTGGGCCTGCTCTCGCCCCAGCCGGGCACGCTCGGAGCCAGGCCTCACGAGCAGCGCGCGATCGTAGCACTGCAGCGCGGCTCGGGGCTCCCCCGAGGCCACCAGGGACTCCGCTCGCCGCATGGCCCGGGGGTAGGCACACGAGGCCAGACAGGCGAGTCCCCACACGATCTTTGACACCACCCCCTCCCAGCGTGTCCAGGTGGGTAGACTGCCTGGCACGCCCGCACATTCACTCGTCCCGAATCCGTCGATCACCCTGAGACTTTCGTCCTTATCGAGCCATTCCCTCCGGAGCGACCGGGCCCCGGGGCGCCGCAGCCCCCCAGCAGCCCCCCAGCAGCCCCCCGGCAGGCCCCGTGGTGATGCTGGCCGTCGAGGCCTCAGTGCCCTCTCAGACGATCCGGTGCGCCGCCCCGGCGCCAGGTCCTCCGATCGGCTCTGATCACCGGCCGGAGGTGGCGCAGCTGGTGATCCCACCCTGAGCGGGGTGGCGCCACAGGCGGTTACACCGAGCGGTCTCGTCCCCTGGAGCTGTCGTGGACCCGATCACCCACCCCGATCGACTGGGCGTCCCCCTGACCGAAGAACAGATCGCGATCGGACAGGCCGCCCGCCAGTTCGCCCTCGATCGCCTGCTACCCGGAGCCGCCCAGCGCGATCAGGCCGGCGCATACCCGCTGGAGTTCCTAGAGGAGCTCGCCGGGCTGGGGCTGCTGGCGATGAAGGTCCACGAGGACGACGGTGGATCCGGCGTGGACAACGTCGCCTACCTCCTGGCCATGGCCGGGATCGCCGAGGGCTGCGCGTCCACCGCGGTGATCCTCGCGTCCTCCAACCTAGCGTCCCAGATCCTCGGGATCCATGGCTCCCCGGCCCAGAAGGAGACCTGGCTGCGTCCCTATGCCGAGGGGCGGCTCGGGCCCGCCAGCTTCGCCCTGTCCGAGCCCCACTGTGGCTCGGACGCAGCCGCGCTGCGGACCACCGCCCGGCTCGACGGCGACGACTATGTGCTCGACGGCTCCAAGATGTGGATCACCAGCGGGGCCCACGCGGGTTTCCACCTCGTCTTCGCCCGCACCGGCCCCGGCAGCGGCGGGATCAGCTGCTTTGTCGTGCCCGGTGACGCGAGCGGTCTGAGCACGGGCCGGGAGGAAGACAAGATGGGCCAGCGGGCCAGCGGCACCGTGGCGCTACACCTCGACAAGTGTCGTGTGCCTGTGGATCACCGCGTCGGGGAGGAGGGGCGGGGCTACCCCATCGCCTTATCCGCCCTCGGGGGAGGCCGGGTCGGGATCGCGGGCCTGTGCCTCGGCCTCGCCGAGGCCGCCTTTGCCGAGGGCCTGCGCTACGCAGCGGACCGCACCGCGTTCGGCAAGCCCGTGCTCGATTTCCAGAACTCCCGCTTCGTGCTCGCCGACGCCCGGACCGAGCTGGACGCGGCGTGGCTGATGGCGATCCGGGCGGCCACCCTGCTGGATCGCGACGGGCGGGCCCCGATGGCGTCCTCCATGGCCAAGCTGTACGCCTCGGAGGTCTGTGATCGGGTGGTGGATCGCATGCTCCAGCTCCACGGAGGCTATGGCTATAGCCGGGAGTATCGGATCGAGCAGCTGTACCGGGACGCCCGGGTCACCCGGATCTACGAGGGCAGCTCGGAGATCCAGCGGCTGCTGATCGGTCGGGAGCTCGCACGACACGCCGCCCGCTGAGCCCGGCCCAGCTTATGTGCTCCGTCCAGGGCCCACCCGTCCACCGTGACGAGCCCACGCCGACGCGGGGGAGCGCCCCGTGACTGGCACAGAGACTGCACGGTGGCTGGACAGGAGGGAAGATGGATCGATCGTTTTTGTGGGTGGTGGTGCTGCTGGCTGGGTGTGAGGGCGGGACCTCCGGGACCCCCACCGGGCCTTGGTGCGACGAACAGATCACGGAGCTCACCCGCGACGAGGCCTCAGCCCTGGGGTTCTCAGCCGACGATGTGCTGGTGTTGGCCGAGGGCGTCCACAGCGCCTCGCTGTCGTGGGATCGGGACGGTACCACGACACCCATGACGCTGTCGGTCACCGACGCACAGGGCTACCGAGCGATCGCCAGCGAGGCGGTGTACCCCGACGAGGGCAAGGAGTACCCCGACATCGGCATCCTGTGTGATGATCGCCTCGAGGTGGACGTGGAGATCGCGCTGAGCACCGACGACGGCGCGTTCGCGGAGGTGTGGTCGTCGGCGCTGTGGGCCCTGACCGCCGACACAAGCTCGGCGACCCAGGAGTTGGATCCGGACGCCCTGTCAGGCACCTACGATCTCTCGGTCGATGTTGGATCGGTCGAGTACGACGAGCGCTCCCTGTGGGTCGAGGCCC
This sequence comes from Deltaproteobacteria bacterium, assembly GCA_011376105.1. Classification (GTDB taxonomy): domain Bacteria; phylum Myxococcota_A; class UBA796; order UBA796; genus DRPG01. The sequence goes on along the minus strand of DRPG01000030.1, from coordinate 690 downwards.
GCTTCGACGCCCAGGGGAGCACAGGCTGGATCCGGGGCCAGATCTCGGGGCAGGACGACTGCACGGGTGACACCTGCTCAGCCTGGGCTCAGCAGATCGACATCGCGAGCTGGGGCGGGGTGGACGAGTAGCTCACTGGAGGGTTGAACCAGCGATCCGACGCCGCAGCCGTGGCCGCAGCCGTGGCCGTGGCCGTGGTGGACGAGTAGCTCACTGGAGGGTTGAACCAGCGACTCCACCTTCGTTCGCTGGCGGGTGGCAGCCTCGCCGAGGGCGGCCCCGACCGGTTGCTCCGGGGCCGGGGTGCCTCGTCCCTCACCTCCCTCCGCCGACCCGCCCGACAGCGCGGCGGACCCGACCTGCCCACAGCGCGGCGAGGCAGCAGAGCGCAGCAACAAGCAGCACAGCTCTTCGCCCCTCCCTACAGCGCTGCGAGGCAGCAGAGCGCAGCAACAAACAGCACAGCTCTTCGCCCCTCCCTACAGCGCCGCAAGGCAGCAGAGCGCAGCAACAAGCAGCACAGCCCTTCGCCCTTCCCTACAGCGCGGCGAGGCAGCAAAGCGCCGCAACAAGCAGCACGACAGCTCGCCCCTCCCTGCTCGGGTCTGGGCCCGAGAGCCCAGCGGGGGTGAGTGGGGGCGGAGCCCCCGCTGCAAGAGGGGTGATGAGGGGAGACGGCACGTCTCCCCT
>DRPG01000029.1 GCA_011376105.1 Deltaproteobacteria bacterium | reverse complement strand
TGCGGTGAACCACGACGGCCGGAGCGCGGGGCTGACGGTGCCCAGCGGGCCCGCACAGGCGGCGGTGATCCGGTCCGCGCTGTCCGCCGGGGGCGTGTCCCCCGGTGAGGTGGGCTACCTGGAGTGCCACGGCACCGGCACCAAGCTGGGAGACCCGATCGAGGTGCGCTCCGCGCTGGAGGTGTACGGTCCCGAGCGCGCGTCCACCGAGCCGCTGCGTCTAGGCTCTGTGAAGGCGAACATCGGCCACCTGGAGGCCGCCGCGGGGATGGCGGGCCTGATCAAGGTCGTGCTGGCGCTGCGTCACCACCGGCTGCCGCCCCAGCCCGATCTGCAGACCCCCAACCCGGAGCTGGGGCTGGACACGCTCCCGGTGACGATCCCCACCACGCTGGAGCCCTGGGCGGGGGGCCTGGCCGCGGTCAGCGCGTTCGGGCTGTCGGGCACCAACGCCCACGTGATCCTCGGTGAGGCCCCCCCGCTCCCCGAGCCGTCGCCGGAGCCCCCCGATCCCCGGGCGCCTCTGGGTGCCTCCGGGGTGCTGGCGCTGATCTCGGGGCACACCCCCGGGGCCCTGGCGGCGTCCTGCCGCGCGCTGGCGGATCGGATCGAGGCCGATCCAGCGCTGTCGCTGCAGGACGTGGTGTGGACCCTGGCCCGGGGCCGGACGATCCAGGCCCACCGCAGGGCGCACGCGGTGGCGTCCAGGGGGGCGCTGATCGAGGCCTTGCGGGCTCCGGACGGAGCGAGCGGGGGCCGGGCCGCGGGGCCTGGGATCGTCTGGCTGTTCACCGGCCAGGGCAGCCAGCGGCTGGGGATGGGGCAGGGGCTGTATCGGTCTGTGCCGGTCTTTCGTCGGGCCCTGGACCGGGTCGCGGCGGAGCTGCGGCCACACCTGGGGCGCTCGATCCTCGGGGTGATGTGGGAGGACGCAGACGCGCTGGGCCACACCACCTACACTCAGCCCGCGCTGTTCGCCCTGCAGGTGGCCCTCGCCGAGGCCTGGAGCAGCCTGGGGTGTGTCCCCGACGCGGTGGTGGGGCACAGCGTGGGGGAGGTGGCGGCGGCGGTGGTGGCGGGGGTCCTGTCCCTGCCCGACGCTGCTCGGCTGGTCGCCGCCCGGGCCTGTGCCATGGGGGCGCTGCCCGCAGGCGGCGCCATGGCCGCGCTCGCGCTCGGGGAGGACGAGGTCGAGGCCACGCTGGACGGGCTGGACGGGGTGGAGCTGGCCGCGGTCAACGGACCCCGCAGCGTGGTGATCTCGGGCGAGGTCGACGCGGTACAAGCTGCGATGGCGCGGAGCCATGCCCGGGGGGTGTGGGCCCGGCGCCTGGCGGTGAGCCATGCGTTCCACAGCCACCGGATGGCGCCGGCCCAGGACGCACTCGCCGAGATCGTCGCGTCCCTGACGCTGCGGCCCCCCCAGCGGATGATCTCGACCACCGGTGGGGCGCTGCCGATCGAGGATCCAGCGTACTGGATCGATCAGATCCGGGCCCCGGTCCGCCTCGATCGGGCCCTGGCCCGGCTGGGCGACGTCGGGCTGGGGATCGAGCTGGGGCCGGCGCCGGTGCTGATCCGGGCGGTGGCGTCGCAGGATCCCGATCGGCTGCTGCTGGCCTCGCTGGACGGGGAGGACGACGAGCACGGCGCCTGGCTGTCGGCCGTGGGGCGTTGGTTCGAGTCCGGCGGCGCGCTGTCGATCACCGGAGGTCCTGACGCGGGCGTGCTGCCGGAGCGGGGGCGTACCGTCTCCCTGCCGACCACACGCTGGGAGCACACCCGCCACTGGCTGCCCCGGCCACCCCGGACCGCGGGGCTGCAGACCGGGCACCCCCTGCTCGGAGCGCGGCTGCCGGTCGCAGGTGATGGAGCGGTGTTCAGCAGCTCCTGGAGCCTGGATCGGCTCCCCTGGATCGGCGATCACCGGGTCGGTGGGCGCGCGATCGTGCCCGGAGCGGCCCTGGCCGAGGTGGTGCGGGCCGCGGGCCAGCACGCCGGCCTTGGAGAGGGGATCGAGGATCTGACGCTGCATGCGCCGATCGTGCTGGAGGATCACGCGGTGGTGGTGCTCCAGGCCCGGATCGACGGGGACGGAGCCGTCGAGCTGCACCAGCGCCCGGCTGAGGGCGGAGCACAGCAGCCCTGGGCCCGGGTGGCCACCGCCCGGATCGGGGCCGCCCAGCTCCGGCCCGTCGCTGGGCTCTCCTGGGAGCCGGGCGCTCCATCCATCGATGTTGGGGCCCTGTATGCGGCCCTGGACGCCGGGGGGCTGAGCTATGGGCCCACCCACCGCTGCATCGAGGCCCTGCAGCGGGTTGGAGACACCGTGGTGGGGAGGTTCTCCGTCCCCGACGGGGCGCCGGGGGGGGGGCTGAGCCCGGCCGCGATCGACGCCGGGCTGCAGGCCACCGCCGCCCTGGGCACGCCCGACGGCGTCCCTGAGCTCCCGTTCTCCATCGAGCAGATCCACCGGAGCGGGGCCCTGGGCTCCACCGGGGCGCTGCAGGTCACCCGCAGGGCCGACGGCGGCTTTGACGTGCTCCTCCACAGCGAGGGGGGCTGGGTCGAGCTCCTGGGGGTGCGTACCCGGCCCGTCGCGGCCCCCGGGAGCGACGGCCTGTACGTGCTCGACTGGGTGGACGCCGGAGAGGGGCGGACGGCCCCCCTCCCTCCGCCCGGGCGCTGGGGGATCGTGGCCCCGGGCGATGGCGATGGCTCCCTGGCCCGGGAGCTGGGGGCGATCCCGCTCCAGCTCGGGGATCCCCTCCCTCCGGGGTTGGATCACCTCGTGGTCTCCTGGCCTGAGCCCGCCGAGGGCGCCGACGCGGTGATCGCCCAGGTGGTGGAGGGGATCACCCTGATCCAGGGCCTGCTGGCCTCGCCGGGCGCGCCCCGGCTGTGGTGGCTGGCGCCGGACGGTCCGCTGTGGGGGCTGGGCCGGACGCTGCAGCTCGAGCAGCCTCAGCTGCGGTGCGTCCTGATCGATCCCGGGGGGGACGATCCTGCCCGGATCCTTGCGTCTCAGCTAGCCACTGACGACGGCGAGGATCAGCTGCGCTGGCGCGACGGGGTGCGTCAGGTCGCGCGCCTGGTCCGGGCGGCGCCGTCGGTGGCGGACGCCGAGGACTACCGGGTGATCAGCGTCGATCGCACCCTCGACGGGATCACCCTCGTCCCCGTCCCCCGCCGGGCGCCGGGTCGGGGCGAGGTGGAGCTCGAGGTCCAGGCCACCGGGCTCAACTTCCGCGATGTGCTGATCGGCCTGGGGCTATATCCCGGCGAGTCGCTCCCCATGGGGGCTGAGTGCGCAGGGATCGTGACGAGGGTGGGGGAGGGGATCGACGATCTCACGCCGGGGGACGAGGTCTTTGGGTTGGCCCCCGGGATCGGGCGGACCACGGTGGTGGATCGCCGGCTGGTGGCCCGGCGTCCGTCGTGTCTGGGGGTGGAGGAAGGGGCGACGATCGCGCTGGCGTACCTGACGTCGCTGTATGGGCTGGAGGAGGTGGCGGGGGTCCGTTCAGGGGAGCGGGTGCTGGTGCATGCGGCGACCGGTGGGGTGGGGATGGCCGCGGTGTGTGTGGCGCGGTCCCTGGGTG
>DRPG01000028.1 GCA_011376105.1 Deltaproteobacteria bacterium | reverse complement strand
CGGCTGGGGTAGCGGATCGCCAAGGAGGGTGCGCACCTGAGCCGCCTCCGCCATGAAGCCACCGCGCTCGTAGGTACGCACGGCCAGCCTCAGGGCCCGCTCTGAGAGGGCCTCGTCTTCGAGGCTGAGGCCAAAGGTGGCGTACGCACCGGCGGCCTCCAGGTGGTTGCCGGTGTCGGCCAGGTGCCTCCCGATCTTGCCCAGGGTGGCCTCGTGCTGCATCGCCAGCGCGTTGGCCTTGAACCACTGCTGCCCCAGCTGGGGATCCGCGTAGAACTCGGAGGCCACCTGGTACAGCGTGTTCCAGTCCTGCTGATCGGCGAGGCCATGGAGGATCAGTGTCGCGCTGAACTCGGCCTCGATCGAGGTGGGCGAGCGCTCGATCACCTCCTGGAGGCGCTCGGCGGCCTCGCCGAGGAGGCCCCGGTTGTACAGCAGGTGCCCCACCTCGTAGCTCAGGCGCGTGTGCTCGGACTCGTCTGCGTATCGGATCAGGTACCAGTCACAGGCTCCGATGAACTGCTCCTCGGCCTGGGTCAGCTCGCCGGTGCGGCTCAGCGGGGCCCCCGAGGGCTCGGGGCGCTGCAGCGCGTCCCGGGCTGAGGCCACGATCTGCAGCGCCGCGTCCCGGGAGTGGATCCCGTTGGGATCGAGCCGGACGACGCGCTTGTAGTGCTCCCGGGCCTCCTCGGAGCGCCCAGCCCGATCGAGCAGCCGCGCCTGCTTGTACAGCACGTCGTAGGCGAGATCGAGGCTCCCGAACTGCTCCAGGTAGCCGGCGTAGGTCATCCCGAGGAGCTCGGGGAGCCAGCCCTGTAGATAGGGCGCGGACGGCGTGGCGACCTCGGCCTCGAGCCGGGCCACCAGGGCCCGGAACGCGGGCTCGATCCCTTCGATCCCCCGGATCTTTGGATCGGTGGCCCGGGCGTAGGCTTCGATCAGCTGCCGGAGCAGGATCTCAGCCTTGGGCTGCTGCCCGGCGAGGGCGGCCACACCCATGTAGCGGACCATCGCCTCGGGGACCTGGGCGTGCAGTGGGTGGTGGGTGACGATGCCCAGGTAGGCCGATCTCGCCTCCCCCAGCCAGCGGGCTTGATCTGCGCCGGTCGTGGCGCGGGCCTGATCTTCGCACAGCGCCCCGAGGCGCATCCGGATGTCGATCTCGGCCTCGGAGCCCTCGAGGTGCTTGAGCTGCACCTTGTAGATCTCGATCGAGCCCTGATCGGGGCTGGCTTGTGCGGACGCGCTCAGGCCGAGGGCTAGGCTGAAGAGCACATAGAATCTGGTTCTTCCCAAGAGTTTCACGGCGAGACCTCCCCTTGCATCGGTGATCCTCAGGGAGGATCCGTTTGGGTACACATGTCAAAAATAAGTCAAGATCAACTCATCTAGGATGATCAACAGGGTCTCCGGCCAGCTGTACCGGACGAGCACCCGCCCGGCTTCAGCGCCCTGGTGGAGCCAGGACGTCGGCGATCCCTGCTCCCATGGAGGCTCGTCAGCTCGGCGACCTCGATCAGCTCGGCTCGCCCCTCCTCGACGGACCACCCGGGGATCGGAGCGTACGGCTGGCTGTGGCGCCGCTGCGCCCCCACGAGCCCGCGCGCAGCGAGGTGCTCCAGCAGCGAGGCCCGGGCCCCGGGGGGCTCGATCGCCACCGGGGCCAGGAGCCCCTGCGCCGGGATCGATCCACACGGCCGCTGGAGCAGCTCGATCAGCTGTGGATCGTTTGGATGTATGGGGTGAGGAAGGAGCACATCTCTGAGTGTAGCGTTTGACGGACGCGCTCAGCGATCGATCTTCGGGGACGGCTCCACAGCCGGCGGGGTGTTGGGCGCTGCTGCGCCTGCCCAAACCTCAGCCAGGCGCCACCACACAGCGCACAGCTCACCCGCCGCGGAGCGCAGGCTCCAGCTCGACGATGCGCTGTGCAAGCTCGGGACAGTGTCGCGCGCTGCGGAACATCTCGCAGCCGCCGTAGCGCTCGGCTCGGTAGGCGCCCTCGTTGGCCGAGAACGACATCCGGCTGGCGACCCTGCCTGTGTCGCGATCCACCTCGACGATCTCGCTCTGGCCGAAGAGGCTCCCGAAGCGGGCCTCGGTGATCAACACCCGTCCGCCCTTGAGGTAGTCGACGTCTCCGAGGAAGGCCTCGCTCCAGCCGGGCTCGCTCCAGGCCCACGAGCGCTGGGCCGTGTGGTCGATCCCATCGATCTCCCACTCCACCGCCTGGGAGTAGCCGCGATCCTGGCCGTTGTCGTAGAGCAGGAAGCGATCGCCGTCGACCTCGACCCCGTGCTGGCACTGGGGCAGGGCCGACTCGGGGAGCGGATCGCCAGCCTCGTCGAGCACCGTCCAGCCCCGGCCGGCGCCCAGCTGCCACAGCACGTCACCGTTGTCGCCGTCGATCGCGATGAGCTGGTGCTCGAAGCACAGGCTGACGTACAGCTCCGGGCCCCGTGGGGTCTGCCGCCAGTCCAGCCAGTTGGCGTGGTACGGATCGGCGTCGAGCCAGCCCCCGGCGACACGCAGCAGCCCCTCGTTGACATAGCGCTGGCTGTCGGTCGAGAACTCGATGCGCTGGGTGTCTGGATCGTGCAGCACGATCCGGAAGCCGTCCCAGTAGCTAACGCCAAACAGGTTGGGCTGGACCTCGAGGGTGAGGATCCGTCCGTCGGCGAGCCGCTTCGCGTCATGGTGGTACTCGGTGCTCTCCCAGCCCGGGAGATCGGCGCTGTAGGTCTCGCCATCCCACAGGTGGACCACCCTGGCGCGCCCCTCGGGGCTGAAGCCCCCCCCCCACACCACGCTGTGATCTTCTGGGTGGTACAGGACCTCGACGTCGAACAGGTTCGGAGCCACCTCGTGCCACCAGCGGGGGATCCCCGCGTCGTCGTAGACCACCAGCCACGTCTCGCCGTTGAGGATCGGCTTGTTCATCAGGGTCCACGCGCCGGTGAACCCGAGCTTGGGGTCTACCTCGACCGAGGCCCGGGGGATGGCACCAGGCCAGCCCCCTGTCTCGAAGGAGAGCGTGGTGGGGGGCCCCACGAGGACCGGACAGGTCGGGGCCACCGCGCAGGTGTAGGTTGTCTGGGGCAGCAGCCCATCGATCCGCAGGGTGTGCGACGTCTCGATCGCCTCGGACTCGACCAGGTGTCGCTCCAGGGGATCGTCGCTCGCGGTGCACAGGAGCGCTGTGGGGCTGGGCCTGGCCAGCTCGAGCGTGACCTCGAGCTGGTTCGTCCGGGGCCCGGGACGCATGGCCACATCCAGCAGCGCCTGTCCGGGATCGGGTGCACAGCCCTCCGGAGGAGGCTCGCCGGTGTCACCCGAGCGCTCCGGCTCGTCCACCGGAGGATCTTTGGTCCCCGAGGGCGCACAGGCCACGGCGATCATCACCACGATCCCCCACATCTCACCTCCACCAGCGCCCCCGGCACCCTGACGCTTCACCATACCCGCCGATCCGGTTGGCGATCCGATCGGCATCGACGCCCCTGTTGCTGGGACGGGGTGGAGGGGCCCACCACAGCGGATCCTGATCTGGGATCGGGTTGGCCCACCGGGTTAGCCTACCCTCGTGACCTCGATTTACCCGATCAGGCCCTCCATGTGCGCGCGGGTTGCGCCCGCGCCCTGGAGGAACCGATGGATCCTGTGTTTGTCGAGCCCCGTCGGGCTCGCCGCCGCCGCCTGACCAAGACGATCGCAGCCCGCAGGCGCGCACTCCACCAGCGCCTACACCCCGGGGGGCCCCCTGGGTGTGTCCGCTGGGCCGCTCCGCTGTGGTTCGCCGAGCGCCGTCCCCTGGGCTGTGGCTGCCGGCGGAGGCGGCGGGGGCGGCCCAAGGTGGGCTGGGGCTGCTGGGCCTTCCTCCGACCCGCCGTCCGCAGCAGGATCGACGCCCACAGGATGGTGGCCGCGATCCTCGCCGGACGCCTGGAGCTCGATCGGACACCCAGCAGCCGGCGACGTCATGGTTGGACGCTGAGCCACGGCTGATCCAAGCTACCCACCTTGGCTGGCCCACTCGAGCCGCCCGTCCGCGTCCACCCACACGTCGGCCCGGGAGCGCTGGGCCTGGACCAGGGTCGACTCCGCCGCCAGCACCTCAGCGCTCTGGGGGTCCATTGGATCCCGCCCCCGGGCGAGGCGACCCACCTCGGTCGCGCGCCAGTCCTCCGTCAGCAGGATCCGCAGCCCGTCCACCGGGAGGGCTAGGACGAAGGTGCCCTCGACCACGAGGGTGGCTGTGCCGGAGACATCCAGGGGGCGCTCGGTGCGCTGCTCCCCCTCGAACCGGGGCACGGTGAGCTGCGACGCGCCCCCGCACCAAGCGGTGATCGCCGCCCCCAGGCCCCCGATCTCGAGCTCGAGCAGCCCCCGCCAGGATGGATCAGCGCGCCTGCGGGCCTCATTGGCCCGGGGGCCGAGGTGGTACCAGTCGTCCTGGGACAGCACCGCACACCCCCGGCGACCCCCGAGGCGCTCGACCAAGGCCCGGGCCAGGCTGGTCTTGCCCGAGCCCGACTCTCCGCCGATCAGCAACACCCGACGCCCCGGGGCCGATCCAAGGTTCGCGACGAGGGCCTCCGCGGTGCGCGCCGCGCGCTCTATCCACGATCCAGGCTCGGCGGACACGACGGCTACGAGCCCCCCTGCGTGGCGTAGCGTGCGTCTTCCTCAGCGCACTGCTCGGCGTCCTTGAGGTTGCGGAACCAGAAGAAGTACAAGCCCACGGTGCACAACCCACACGTCAGCGAGAAGAAGGCGAACGAGGGCCAGTCGTGGAACATGAAGGTCATCCCGCTGAGCAGCAGGGTGATCTGGAACGGCACCGCAAAGCACACCGCGATCAGATCGTTGATCTTCTCCCACCACAGCGCCCCACCCTCTTCGGAGGTGATCCGACCCCTGGCGATCGCTTGATCATGGATCTTCCCCCAGAACCCCCAGGGGTTGATCTGGAGGTAGAAGGTCTCGAGGATCGCGTCGTCGGTGGCCTCGGTGAGCAGGGTCACGGCGACCGCGCCGACGAACGCGCTGCCCACGACGCCGGGGAACGCCAGGTACAGGGGCCAGCTCAGGGCGACGTTGAACACCAGGGCCGAGCCCATGCCCGCGGCGGTGCCCGCGGCAAAGCCGAACCCGTTGAACCGGGGCCAGTACCAGCGCAGGAACAACGGCACGAACATGCCCGCGCCGATCCCCATGGTGATCAGGCCCCAGATCTGGTTGATGTTCGGCACCACCGCGGCGATCGAGACGCCCGCGACACACAGCCCCACGGTGGCCCAGCGGGACACGGACATCAGCTGCTCGCCGGTGGCTTTGGGATCGACGTATGACTCGTACACATCCTTGACGATGTACGAGGCTCCAGCATTCAAGGTGGAGTCGAAGGTGCTCATCGCCGCAGCGATCAACCCGGCGATGACGAAGCCCTTGACCCCCACCGGCAGCATCCGGGCCAGCACGATGGGCAGCACCGCCTCGCTGTCCCGCGAGATCGCCTCCGCCGGCGCTCCCCCCTGCTGAACCAGGTGGTAGCCCATGATCACCAAGCCTGCGACCATGGTCCAGCGCATCAGGGACAGCACGATGGCCTCCAGCGTCAGCAGGCTGGCCTCCCGCTCGCTGCGGGCAGCGAAGAAGCGCTGATCGGTGTAGCCGCCGACCCCGCCCATGCCCTCCATGACCGTCCGCAGGACCCACATCGCGACGCACAGGGCGAACACCTCGAAGATCGGCTCCCACTCGGCCACCTTCGCCAGCTCCCCCGCCGCCGTCAGATCGGCGAGGAAGGGATCGGCCAGCGCTGGACGCTCCAGGGACAGCTGCAGGAAGCCTTTAGGCAGCTGCACCTCAGGGCGGAGCCAGAAGGCCCGCACGCTGACGTATAGAGCAGTGAAGGACAGCAGGATCATCTGCAGCACGTCGGTGAACACCACCCCGTACAGCCCCGACATCAGGGTGTAGAACAGCCCGATCGCCACCATCACGGTGGTGCAGGTGAGCTCCCCAAAGGGCAGAAAGTGGGTCAAGAAGGCCCCCGCCCCCTTGGAGAAGTAGATGATCATACCCAGCGAAAGCAGGATGTTCGCCAGGGCTGACAGCAGGTGGGCGGCCTGGCCCTGGGTGTCGGTGCCGAACCGGAGCTTCATCCACTCAGCGCTGGTCATCACCCGGCTGCGGCGCAGCCACTTGCCCAAGAACACCATCAAGAAGGCGAGGGACAGGCCCACACCCCCCCGGATTTCCACGAAGAAGCCGCTGATCCCCAGACTGAACACCACCGCCACGATGATCATCGTGCCGGCCATGTCGAAGTTGGAGGTGGAGGTGGAGATCCCGAGGACCCACCACGGGATCTGGTTCCCTCCCAGGAAGTAGTCGTCGAGCCCCCCCGAGGCGGCCCTGGACATGACGTACCCGACGACCGAGACAAGGACGAGGAACCCAAGCACGATCAGGGCATCTATCGTAGACAATGCAGGAGCAGCTGCGTCCAATGGTTCCCCCGTGTGGCCCGCCACCTTACCTCGATCCCGGCGGGGATCAGCCCCGGGGAGGCTGGAGCCCCGGCTCAGCTCCGGACAGGGCCAGGGCCACCCCCGGATCGAGCTGGGCCCACCCGAGCCTCAGCCCGGAGCCACCACCCGCCCCCGGGGCGAGGCGAGGATCTCTGCGGCCGCGCTCCAGCCCTGACCCCGGACGCCCCCCGGGGCGCCGGTGCCCGCCTCGAGGTACTCGGGGAACCCGTGGGCGTTGGCGGCACGGATCCCGGCCAGCAGGCGATCCGCGATGCGTTCATCCCCGGCACAGCGGGCAGCAATAGCCCAAAAACCAGCATTCATTGGCCACAATCCCCCGTTGTGATATCGGCCCGGCGCGTTGCGGAACCCGTGGGCGGCGAGGGCCACGAGCCGGGGCCAGCCCGGATCACCAGGCCGGATCGGTGGATCGAAGGCCGGGATCAGATCGTGATCCAGCCGGGACCAGGCCGCGGCGAGCAGCGCGTCCCGGTGGGGGCCGCTTGGATCGAGCAGCAAGGCCAGCGCGTTGCCCAGCGCGTCGAACCACGGCAGCGGGCCCGAGGGCTCCAGCCCCGCGTGGTACGCATCGCCACCCCACAGCCGCTCCAGCACGACCGCGTCGGGCTCCCGGGCCAGCGCAGGGACGGGGAGGCCGGCCCGGGCCGCTGCGGCGTGGAGCTCGAGCAGGGCCCACCGGTACAGCGCGTTGTCCATCAGCAGGTAGCCGCTGACGGGGAACTCGTCAGCCCAGTCCCCGGCGGTGGGCACATACAGCAGCCCTCCGTCGTTGATCTCCCAGGCCCGCAGGGCCCCGATCGCCCGCTCCACCGCGGGCCAGCGTGCCCTCAGCCGATCGTCGTCCCCGGTGATCCGGTGGGCGATCCCCACCGCGACGAGCCACCAGGTGCTGGCGTCGACCCGCCCGGCGCGGCCGCCGTAGCTCACCGAGCCCTCCCCCACGTTGCTCGGGATCTGCCCCACCGGGCCCTGGTGCCGCGCCAGGGTGTCGAGGGTGTCCTCCAGGGCCGCGATCAGCACCGGATCGGAAGAGGCCAGGGCCGCGAGACCACACACGACCCCGTCCCGGGCCCACACCCGTCGGTAGTTGGCCCGCCCATCGGTGGCCGCCAGCAGCCCCCCGGGGACGACACAGCGCCTCAGCAGCTCGGTTGGCTCCGTCTCCGGCCTCCCCGCGGAGGGAGGCTAACCAGGCACCAACGCCCACGCCGATCCCCGATCCAGCGGGCCCGTCGCGGAGCCCTCCGCCTGCCCAGCGGCGGGCTCCAGATCGTCACCGTCGGGCGGTCGAGGCGCCTGTGGCGCGAAGAACTGCCCACCGGGCACAGCGAGCCCTGGGGTGACACCGGGCCCGGTGTCGTGGGCGCCGTGCGATCCCCGACACCGCCGACGTCACGCTCACGGGGTCGGATCGGATCCGGCTCGCGCGGGCTCGGGGTCGGCGGGGCATGGGCCACAGCAAACAAGCCGTCGGTCGGCGGATCTCCGGGTGTCCAGGGCCGGCACGCACCTTGCGCTGAGGGCCTGTAGCGCATACTCCCGTCGCCCCACGTCCTGACGGATCGCTGGCCTTCGTCTGTCGGTCGGTCACGTGCCTCGGCATGCTCCCTCCTCCACACTCGTCCAGCTGTCCGTCCGAGCTCGACGCTCGATCCGGACGCACGACGATCTCCTAGACCAGGGCGGAGGACCAGACCAGGGCGGAGGACCAGACCAGGGCGGAGGACCAGACCAGGGCGGAGGACCAGACCAGGGCGGAGGAGAGACATGGGGTGGTTGGAGCGCGCCCGGCGGAGGCTGGATCGACAGGCCCACCGGCCGGTGCTGCCTGCGCTGCCGGACGGGCGCTGGCTCGCCCGGTGGGTGCTGCCCGAGGCGCTGGATCGACGGATCGACGAGATCGAGCTCGCGGATCTCGGCCACGGGTTCGATGCCTTCGGGGCGAGCCGCGGGGGCATCGCCTTTGGGCTCGCGATCACTCGGTTCCTGTACGAGCACTACTTTCGGGTGAGATCGCACGGCATCGAGCACATCCCCACTCAGGGGCCGGTGATCCTCGCGGTGAACCACAGCGGCCTGATCCCGCTGGATGCGATGATGATCGCCTCCGATCTGATCCGCCACGCGCCGGGGGCGAGGGCCCCGAAGATCGTGATGGACCACTTCGTACCCAACCTGCCCTGGGTGAGCATCCTGTTCACCCGCGCCGGGGGTATCGCGGGCAGCCGGGGCAACGTGCACGCGGTCCTCGAGCGAGGGGGGCTGGTGGTGATCTTCCCTGAGGGCACACCGGGGATCGGCAAGCCGTTCTCCGAGCGCTACCAGCTCAAGCCCTTCCGCCAGGGCCACGCCGAGCTCGCGATCCACCACCAGGCTCCGATCGTCCCGGTGGCGGTGATCGGCGCCGAAGAGAGCTGGCCCCAGATCGCCCGCATCGACGGGATCCCCGCGTTTGGCTCTCCCTACGTTCCGATCCCAGCCACCCCGCTGCCGCTGCCGCTCCGGTTCACGATCTACTACGGCGAGCCGATCGACGTGCCCGGCCGCACTCAGCCCGCGGACGCAGCGGACGCAGACGAGGTCATGGCCCTGGCCGCTTTGGTCCAGGACGCCGTACAGACCCTGATCGAGCTGGGGCTGTCCGCCCGCGACGGGTGGCTCTGATGCGTGGCGTGCTGATCAGCGGCGGGACCCAGCCCCTGGGGCTTAGGCTGGCCGAGCGCCTGCTCGGGGCGGGCCACGGTCCGGTGGTGGTGGTGGGCCGGGAGGATCGAGAGGAGATCGAGCTACCACCGGGTGCGATCTACGAGCAGGTGGATCT
>DRPG01000027.1 GCA_011376105.1 Deltaproteobacteria bacterium | reverse complement strand
TCGGCGCGTCGATCGATCTCCTGGGGGTGGTGGATCAGCTCCGGCGCGGTGTAGTTGGGTGCGACCCCTCGCGATCCCTGCCCCGTGGCCACCGGCCCCAGGGCCTCGGCCAGGCCGAGATCGGTGATCTTGGGGATCATCCAGTCGTCACCGAGGGACAGCATGATGTTCCCCGGCCTCAGGTTCTGGTGGACGTGCCCGTGGGCATGGGCGTGGCCCAGCCCACAGACGATGCCCCGGAACAGGGCGAGGGTCTCGTCGAGGGTGGGCTGGTAGGAGGCGAGCCACAGCTCGAGGGTGGGCCCGTCGATCAGCTCGGTGACCAGGCCGAGCTGCCCACCGATCTCCAGCACGTCGGTGAAGGGGGCCAGGTTCGGGTGTTGGACGGTGGACTGCTGGTGTACCTGCTGCACCAGCGCTTCGCGGACCCCGGTCTCGACATCGAGCACCTTCAGGGCGGCGGAGATCCCCAGGCCGGCGTCCCGGACCTGGTACACGTCGCCCAGCCGCCCCTCCCCGATCCGGCCGACGATCAGGTACTGACCGATCTGCTGGCCTGTCTTGAGCATGCTAGAAGCGGGCGACGAAGAAGGCGGAGGAGCCCAGGCCCACCGCGACCGTGGCGGAGGCGCCCGAGGCGAGGACCAGCGCGTTGTTGACCGCGCGGAGCCCGCCGAGCTGAGCCACGTTGGTGTCGGGGTTGTCGTAGCGCTGGTGGACTACGAAGGCGCCTCCGTACAGCAGGATCGCCGTCAGGCCGCTGAGGCCCGCGCCGGTGAGGAGCCCCCGATCGGGCCCGGTGCGGACCGCTGCGATCGCGTCGCTGCCCCGGGTGCGCTGCTGGTGGGTGATCGGGACGGAGCGCTCGGCGTAGGGTGGGCTTGGCTCCTCGGGCCAGAGGTAGTGGGTGGAGCGGACGTCTCCGCTGTCGTCCACCAGCTGGAAGATGGTGGGGAAGGAGGTGGATCGCGACAGGCTCGAGCGGCCATCGAGGACGATCCGACCCTCCTCGGGCTCGATCAGCGTGAGGGACTTTCCATCGTCGGGGTTCAGGGCCGAGTAGTCCCCCAGCACAGGGTTGCCCGGGGGGACGAAGGAGTCGAGAAAGCGGTAGTGGGGCTCGATGCTCCGGGCCGCAGCAAACGCCGTGGTGGAGCGATCGGAGCGGCGATCCAGGAACGCGAGCAGGCCCTCGAACCGGTGCATCTCAGCGGCGAGGTGGGGGGGGATCTCCTCATCGAGGCAGAGGAGATCCTCGTGCACCTGCCCCATGGCGGTGCGGAACTTGTCGACATCGAGCTCGGTGTAGGTGGCCTGAGCCTGAGCCAGATCGTCGGCGAAGGTGGTGGTGGAGATCGTGATCGGGCAGCTTGCTTGTGCGGTTGTCGTGCCGAGCATGGCCGAAGACAACAACAAGATCCTGTGTAGAGGGCTCAACCCTACGACCTCCCAGCGAGCACGCTACACCATGGGAGACACGGGGTGCCGCCCCGGAGCCGGCCGAGCCTGGCCGGGGGGGGTGCTGGTGCGCATCGTCAGCTTGACCTGCTCGAACACTGAGATCGTCTGCGCGCTGGGCTGTGGGGAGCAGCTGGTCGGGGTGGACGATCACTCGGACTTCCCCGCCTTGGTGCGTGCGCTGCCCCGGGTGGGGCCGGATCTTCAGATCGACGTCGGGGCGGTGGCGGCGCTGCGGCCGGATCTGGTGCTGGCCTCCCGCACGGTCCCGGGTCACGATCGCGTCGTAGACGCGATCGATGCAGCAGGGCTCCGCTGGATCGCGCCGGATCCGGAGTCCCTCGGCGACGTCTACCGCGACGTCCACACCATCGCGGGCCTGCTGGAGGTCGAGGCCCGGGGGGAGGCCCTGATCGAGCAGATGCGTGCCGCGATCCAGCCCCACGCACCGATCCTGCGTCCCTCGGTGCTGATCGAGTGGTGGCCCAAGCCGGTGATCGTGCCCGGACGCCGATCCTGGGTGACCGATCTGCTCTGGGCCGCGGGGGGGCGCAACCCCGCCGGCGAGCGGGAGGTGCTGTCCACCCCGGTGACGGACGACGAGGTGCAGCAGATGGCGCCCGACGCGATCGTGATCTGCTGGTGTGGGGTCCCCCCCGAGCGCTACCGGCCCGACGTGGTGCGTCGCCGGAGCGGCTGGCGCCAGCTCCCGGCCCTGCGCCACGATCAGATCCACTGTGTCCCCGAGGCCTACCTTGGCCGACCCGGGCCCAGGCTGGTCGAGGGCTACCGGGCCCTCCGGGGGATCGTGCAGGGGCTCGGGGCCAGGGGCCAGGGGGCGGGGACCTGAGCGGCGCTGTGCTCCGGGACCCGCCTCCAGGGGCTCCGCCTCCAGGGGCTCTGCCTCCGGGGCTCCGCCTCCAGGGGCTCCGCCTCCGGGGCTCCGCCTCCAGGGGCTCCGCCTCCAGGGGCTCCGCCTCCTCCCCCCAGCGCCCACGTCTCCACACCTCGGGTCCGGGGCGCTGGGGTTGACTATGGGGCGGGCTTGGGGCCCCTGTCGCCCGGCTGGAGGGGCCCTCCGGGGAGGCGATCGATCGAGGCCTCGAAGCCCCGCGGGGTCTTCCCCGTCACCGCGCGGAAGTCCCGGGCGAGGTGAGCCTGATCGGCGTAGCCGAGCTGGTAGGCTAGGGACGCCAGCTCGATCACCTCCCCGGCCTCGACCCGCAGCGCCACCTCCTGGAGGCGTACCCAGCGCATCACCTGCTTTGGTGACGCCCCCACGTGGTCACGGAACAGCCGCTGCAGCGAGCGGACGGACAGGCCCGCCCGCCGCGCCAGGGCGTCGACCCGGTTGAGGCCCGAGCCCCGCAGCGACGCCACCAGCTTGACCGCCCGGGCCACGTCCTCGTCGTCGCGGCGCTGGGCGCGGAGCCAGGCCGCCAGCGCTCCAAAGGCCCGCTCCTCCGTAGGCTCCAGCACCGAGGCGATCAGCGCCCTGGTCGCGTCGAAGACCTGCTCCAGCGGTGTGATCCGATCGCTGTAGGCGCTGGCGGGCCCGGGGAGGAAGGCCCGAGCTGCGCCGGGGCGCAGCTTGACCGCCCGGACCCGGCCCCGCCCCTCCAGGGTGCGGATCCACAGGTGGGTCCACACCCCCACGATGCGCCCGGTGCCGGCTTCGAAGCACAGATGGATCGCTGGATCGCCGATCAGCTCGGTGGTGTGGGGAGGCTGGCCGCGTAGATCCCACGCGCCGATCCAGAAGCCCTCGACCAGATCCTGGAGATCTTTGGGGGGAGCGTAGGTGCGGGCTTCCACCCGGCGGCCGCTCGCTCGGCTCGAGACCAGCCCCCGGGCGCGATCCCGCCCGGTCGGTCGCGTTTGTTCAAGCCCGCCGTCGCGCGTCATCCTATGGTGCTCCACGGAGGTGAGCCATCGCTGAGATCATAGTGCACGACGCCGCTGAGATCCCCGCCTACGAGGGTCCCCATGAGATCCCCGGGATCCGCTTCCGCCACGCCCGCCGGATCCTGGGGGTGTCCGCCTGGGGCATGAACGTGCTCGAGCTCCAGGCCGGCTGCACCGACTACCCTGAGCACGATCACGTCCACGATGGCCAGGAGGAGGTCTACGTCGTGCTGCGGGGCCGGGCGGTGTTGCACGCCGATGGCCAGCGCCACCCCCTCCCCGCCGGCTCGATGGTCCGTGTGCCCCCCGAGGTACGCCGCTCCCTCACCACCGACGAGGGTGCGCTGCTGCTCGCCCTCGGAGGCACCCCCGGGGCGATCTACCGACCCGAGGGGGAGACGTAGCCACCCGGCTCGTCTGCAGGGCGGCCCGGCCCGGCGGGGGGGCCTCGATCCAGAGCGCAGCGAGGGCGATGGAGCGCAGCGAGGGTGATCTGAACGATGTCATCGACCACCTCCTGCAGGATCTAGCGCTCGAGGGTGACCTCGGAGATGCAGGCGTCGTCGTACTCCGTGCCCTTTCGCACCGCGTCGATCCTCACCTTGACCTTGTCGGTGGTGTGGGGTGTGGAGAACTGCACCTTCTGGGGCAGCGGGAAGTCCTTGAGGGAGATCTGCTCGCTGGCGCCGTCTGCGAACATCACCGTGGCCTGGGTTGGGGCGTTGCCCTTCTTGTGGATCGCCATGCTGGCGCACATGCCCGCACAGATCTTCATCCCGCTGACCTGGGTGCTGCTCCCGAGATCGAACTCGACCCACTCACCGACCCCATCGCTCGAGCGGTCGCCCTCGCACCACATGGTGTCGCGCACACCGTCGGCGGCCTGGGCGGGGTAGTACGCACCGTCGTTGTCGGAGGGGTACTCGCTGCTGGCGGACACCGACTTGACCTCGATCGTGGAGCCGGGTTGATCGTCGAACACCAGGATCTCGGAGATCGCGGTGTCGGGGAACGCGCTGCCTGAGTGCAGGCTGTTGATCTTGAGCCGGATGGTGCTGGTCGTTTTGGGGGAGGAGGGGGTGAAGGTCTGCATCCGCCAGACGTCATCGAGGGCCCAGAGGTCGGTGGAGCCGTCGGACCACCGCAGCTCGATCTCCCCGGGGCGGTTGGCGCGGCTCCAGTCTCCGCCGCTCGTCCAGTCCCCCGCGAGGATCTGCAGCCGGGTGATCCGGTGCTCTCCTCCCAGATCGAGCTCGATCCAGCTGCCCACGCCGTTGCCGGAGTCTCCCTCGAACCATGGGGGTGTGCTCTTGCCGTCCTTGACGTTGTCGGGGTGGTAGGTCGCGCCGTTCTCAGAGTAGTAGGACTTGGCCTGTACTCCAGCGATCTTGACCGGGGCTGCATAAACCGGGTGGAGCAGGGCAAGGGAGAGCAGCGACATCGGGTGATCCTCCTGGGGGCCCCTCTTACCGGAGCGCGGGGCGGCCTGCACGCGCGGCGGGGCAGGCGTCAGAACCCGTCGCGGTCCACCGGTCATCCCTCCACGGGGCGCAGGCTCTCAGCTGCGGCGCAGACGGACCTCCCTCACCCGGTGATCGGAGCCCTTCTTCAAGATCAGCGTGGCGCGCTCCCGGGTCGGGGCGATGTTCTCGATCAGGTTGCGTTCGTTGATCCGGGTCCAGATCGACAGGGCGTGGGTGTCGATCTCCTCGTCGGACATCGCTGAGTAGCGGTGGAAGTAGTTGTCGGTGTCGCGGAAGGTCGTGTCCCGCAGCTTGCGGAAGCGCTCGATGTACCAGCGCCGGAGATCGGCCAGCTCGGCGTCGAGGTAGATCGAGAAGTCGAAGAAGTCCGAGACGAACGCGGTGCCGGTGCCGGACTGCAGCACGTTGAGGCCTTCGACGATCACGATGTCGCTGCGCTCGATCACCTCCACCTGATCCTGGACGACGTCGTACAGGTGGTGGCTGTACACCGGGTGCTCGACCGAGCTGCGCCCCGACTTCAGATCGGAGACGAACGCCAGCAGCGCGGTGCGATCGTAGGACTCGGGGAACCCCTTGCGCTCCATCAGGCCCCTGCGCTGGAGCTCGGCGTTGGGCCACAGGAAGCCATCGGTGGTGACCAGGGCCACCCGGCGATGATCCTGCCACCGCGCCAGCAGGGTGCACAGCACCCGGGCGAAGGTGCTCTTGCCCACCGCCACGCTGCCGGCCAGGCCGATCACGAAGGGCAGGCGGGGCCCGTCCTCGCCGAGGAACCTCGAGGTGGTCTGGTGCATGTGCCCCAGGCCCCGGGCCCACAGGTTCAGCAGCCGGGTCAGGGGCAGGTAGACCGCCTCGATCTCGCTGAGGTCCAGCGGGATGTTGAGGCCCCGGAGCTCCTCGACGTCGGCGCGATCGAGGGTCATGGGGGTGTCGGCGCGCAGCGCGGACCAGGCCCGGCGATCGAAGGTTCTCCAGGGAGAGGGATCCACGCGACTCCCGTGGTGGAAGAGGGGTGCATGTAACCGGACCACCGATGGATCCGGACCTCAGGGCTCACCCTCGAGCTTCGCCACCAGCGCTTGGTGTCCGCCCCGGGTCAGCGGTGGCCGGGCCAGGGCGTACAGCCCCGCGAGGGTCAGCACCACGGCGGGCAGCGGGCCCAGCAGCACCCGGATCATCCGCACCGCCCCCTCGGGCTGGGTGGCGGCGCCCTCGGCGTAGCCCGCGAGCTGCAGCCCCGCGCCGACCGCCCACAGGGCCACGGCGGTGGCCAGCTTCTCGAGGAACGTCATCATCCCGTAGAACGCGCCGGCCCTGGGCTGGCCCTGCTCGAGGGTGTCGGCCTCGACCACGTCGGGCAGCATCGCCCAGGGGAGCACATGGGCGGCGGCGACCCCTGCTCCGGCGAAGATCGCGAGCCCGATCACGAGCTCAGGCTGGCCGGGACCCACCCCGGCCAGCAGGCACAGCACCAGCCCCCAGGAGATCATCCCGTAGCCATAGGCGACGTGCTTCTGGGACCGCTCGGCGGCCCGGACCACCAGGGGCACGGAGACCAGGGCTGAGATCTGGATGGTGGCGAACAGTGCGTCCAGCAGATCCGGCCGGTGCACATGGTGCTCGACGTAGAAGGGGATCAGCGACGAGAGCACCGCGATCGAGCTCCACGCCGAGAGGAACAGCAGGGCGATCCGGCGGAAGGCGCGGTTGCGCAGCACCGTCCACATGGGCGGTCCTCCCTCGATCACCGCGTCAGTGTCGCGCCCGGCGGTGGCGGCCACCATCCACCACAGCCCCGGCAGGATCAGCACTCCGAGCACGACGCCGGGGACCCGGAGCCCGCCGGTGTGCTCCTGGAGCGCCGGCACACAGATCCCCGCGACGATCCCCCCCAGCATGGACCAGCCCATCCGGGCCCCGTTGAGCGCGGTGCGTTCGTCGTAGTCGGTGGTCAGCGCCGGGGTCAGGGCGCCGTAGGGGACGACCACAGCGGTGTAGGCGGTGTTGTACAGCACCAACAGCACCGCATAGGCCGCCGCCGCCGCCGATCCCTGCAGCCCGATCCCCCACCACAGGGACGCGAACAGCGCCGCGAACGGCACGCTGGCGCCGAGGATCCAGGGCCGGCGGGCGCCCATGGCGGTGTGGGTCCGATCCGACAGGCGCCCCACCAGGGGATCGCTGACCGCGTCCCACAGCTTGCCGACCAGCAGGACGCCGCCGGCTTGGCCCGGGCTTAGGCCCGCGTGATCGATCAGGAACTTGAGCAGGAAGAACAGGACCGCCGTGTTCGCCAGCGACAGGGAGAACGCGGCGACGCCGTAGCCGTGGCGGATCGACGGGGAGAGGGCCATCGGTCTCCCTATCCTTCGGGTGGTGCGGTGTCCGGGTGACACCTGCTCCGTCCTTCGGTGTCGCACCAGCCGCGACGGAGGTCGGAGATGATCGGGACGATGCTGGCGCTGGCGCTCAGCGCCGCTGCAGCCGGGGACGAGGTGGGGCGGGTGGGGCTGGCGCTTGGGTATGCGGGCGTCGGCGCCGCGGGGGGCGTGGGGGAGGCGAGGGG
>DRPG01000026.1 GCA_011376105.1 Deltaproteobacteria bacterium | reverse complement strand
GCTCGGGGGCCGCTGGGGTCAGCGGGCGGGGACGGGCGGGGGGCGCGGGCTCGATCACCGTCACCGGATCCCCCGGATCGAGCTGGATCGCGACCACTCCGTCGGCGTCGGCGGTGGCGAGCTTGCCCGCGTCCGTTGGATCATAGGGGTTGCTGACCTCGATCTCGGCCCCGGGCAGGGGCCTGCGATCCGGGGTGGAGATCCGCAGGTAGGCCCGGTTGTTGATGCCCCCCACCAGCCCATCGCCCAGCTCGGTGACCGCCTCGATCAGCAGCCCCTCGTTGGACAACACCAGCTGCCCACTGCCCTGGACCACCTCACCCGCAGCCTCGGTCACGCTGGCGATCGCGATCAGGGTGGTGCGATCCATCAGATCCGACGGGACCCGATCGACGGTGACCGAGAACGTGCCATCCGGCTCGGTGATCGTCTGTAGCGGCTCCTCCCACGCCAGGGGCATCGGCCAGCGGCCGTCGATGTGCTGCAGCTGGATCTGCACCGGTGCCCGACCGATGGGGGCCCCCGAGGTGTAGGTGGCGCGGCCCTCGATGACCACCTCGTCGCCGATCCGATACCACGGCCGCGAGGCCGACAGCTCGACGGTGAACCGGGGCAGGCGGAAGGGACGGACGTCGAACCGGACCTGATCCGACGCCCCGCCGGTCTCCCAGGACGCGATCCAGGTGCCGTGGGCCGCGTGGGCGTCCAGGGGAAAGGACCCATCGGCGATCCCCCAGGGACCGGCACGATCCCGCTCGACCAGCATCTCGTTGCCCTCGGGATCGACGATCCGCCACCGGCCCGGGCGCCCCTCCAGCGGGGTCTGGTCGGTGCGCTTGAGGACGACGGAGCGCAGCAGGACCTCCTGCCCGGGCTTGTAGAGGGGTCGATCCGTCATTAGGTGCACCAGCGCCGGTGCATACAGGGGCAGCGGCAGATCGATGGTCCTGGACTCGAACCCAGCGTCGACGTCGATCCGCAGCGTGTAGTCCCCGTCGGGGACCTGAGGCAGGGTGACCCCGGCCGTCCGGCCGTCGCCCGTGGCCTCGAAGCGGCCGAGGAGCAGCCCATCGACAAGCTGCCCCCGGTCATCGAGCAGGGCGACGTTCACCGAGAACCCACGCTGTAGCAGGCCCGAGGCCGCGCTCGCCCCCCGGCCGGTGGCGGTGAGCCAGCGCGCGCTGGGGCGGACGTAGAGCTGCCCCGTGTCGGCCCCCCGCAGCAGGTTGACCCCCTCCGCGGACACGTCGAGGCGCATCTCGGTGGCGGGACAACGATCGATCCACATCCCGTATCTCAGCCCGGTGGTGAGGCAGGGAAAGCCAACGCAGACGCCGACACAGACCAACATCACCGCGCCCACGACGAAGACGGGCAAGACGGCGGAGAGGGCAGGGTGAAGCTCTCGACCAGCGCTCATGGGGTGTCCTTTGGTCGCCGAACGGACAGCGACGTCGCATCTTACGGTGTGGCGTCGCTCGAGCAGGTCCGCATGCGTACGCTGCAGCGGACGAGGTAGTCCTGACCGGCGCTGATCGTGATCCGGCGATCGGCGATGAACCCGCTGGCGTCTGGCCACTGGACGTGGATCCGCCAGACGCCAGCGGGCACGTCAGCGGGCAGCCCGATCCGGCTGCTCCCTGAGACCAGGACGACGGGCGGCGCCCCTGGACCGCTCACCTCGATCCGCGCCGTGCCGGCCGAGCCCGTGCCCGTGCCCGTGCCCGTGCCCGTGCCCGGGCGCTGTGGGGCTGGATCAGGCGGGGGCCTCCGGGGGCCCGGATCGGTCGGCTGCTCCTCGGGCAGCAGGGGCGCTCCAGGGCCCGGAGCGCTCTGCCAAGGCACGTCCCGCAGAGGCACGCCCTGCAGAGGCACGCCCTGCAGAGGCACGCCCTGCAGAGGCACGCCCCGCAGAGGCACGCCCTGCAGGGGCCTGTCTGCGCCGGGCCCAGGGCCCGCTGCAGGCTCAGGCCGTGGCGCCGCCTCTGCGGGCACGGGCTGGATCAGAGCGGGGTCGAGCCCCCGCAGGACAAACCACACCAGCCCACCGATCACCAGCGTCGCCACGAAGCCGAGCCCGGCGAGGAGCGTCGCTGAGATCCCGCCGAGGACCAAGCCCGCCGAGGTGAGGCGGCTGCCGGTGCTCGGAGTGAGGAGGCTCACCGCTGGATCGATGGACCGCCCCGATCGCCGGAGCTCGGTGTCGACGATGCTGTGATCAGGGCTCCCTTCCTCGAGGGTGAGCCCCTCGAGGGCGCCGCGGATCCGCTTGGGGGGAGGCCAGCTCCGGTGACGCGCCCAGCGCGCCAGGCTCGGGCCCTCGACGAGATCGAGCAGGGCGTCACAGCGCAGCCCCAGCTCAGCGGTGAGCGGCCGATCAGCGGGATCGAACGAGACCATGGCGCGCAGCAGCTCGTGGACCTCGGGCGGCACCTTCGCCTCGATCTCCGCCAGGCGATCTGCGGTGAACAGGTGATATCGCTTGGGGTCCACCGCGTGGGTGGCCTGGACCGTGACCGGCATCGCGAACATCCGCTCGCCGGCGATCCCCTCCCAGAGCGTCACCCCAAGGGCGAATACATCGGAGGCCGAGCGGGGCTCGCTGTCGAGAAAGCGCTCCGGCGCCATGTAGGGCGGGCTGCCCATCATCACGTCGGTGCCGGTGCGGGCCTCGCGGGTCAGCTCGTCGGTGCGGGCGATCCCGAAGTCCAGCAGCTTGATCTGTCCGTCCCGGCCAAGCCGGATGTTGCTCGGCTTGACGTCTCGATGCACGATCCGGACCGGCTCACCCCCCCCCGGCCTGGGCGCGTTGAAGGCCGCATCCAGCGCGCTGGCGACCTCGCCCACCACCTCGATC
>DRPG01000025.1 GCA_011376105.1 Deltaproteobacteria bacterium | reverse complement strand
AGGGTGGGGGTGCGGACCGGGACGACGCTGACGCCGGGGAGGGGGGTGTCCATGCCGGACCCTAACCCCAGCAGCCCCCCACCGGAGGTGGTGTTAACCCCTGGGGGATTCGCTGCACTGCAGGGTTGCTGCTGGGGTATGTTATGCCCACGGTGGAGGTGCCGAGTGTGGTCGACCTTGCTCCTCATCTCGACGGCCCAGGCCATCGACGTGAGCTTCTCCTGCCTCCCCAACGAGGGCGCGATCGTGGGGCTCCCTCCGCTGGAGGTCTCCTGCACCCTCGACGCTCCCGACGGTGAGTGGGGCGAGACGGTCTGGCTGTTTGGAGACGGAGCCATCGCCTCGGGTGATGTGGCGAGCCACACCTACCAGACCCCTGGCCAGTACTCGATCTCGGTCAGCCTTGACGACTACGTCGAGTACGACAGCGGGATCCCCTTTACCTCGAGCCCCGGGCTGCGCAAGGATGCACTCGTCACCGTGTGTGGCAAGCCCTCCCCCCGGTTCTCCTACATCGACAAGGGGGGGCGGGTCTACCAGATGGTGAACATCACCGATGTGTCGACGCCCCGATGTATCGATCACGTCCGGTGGGAGGTCTTCCAGGGCCAGCAGCTCGATCGGGAGCCTATCGTGCGCCTCGATGGTTGGGAGCCAAGGTTTGAGCTCCCTAGAGACGGGATCTATACCATCCGTCTCACCACCTCGGGCCTCGGGGGCTCGACCATCGCTCAGCTGGTGATGGAGGCCAGGTATGGGCTGACCGAAGAGATCGGGGATCACTACGCGGTGTCCTGCGCCACTGGAGCGGCGCCGTGGGCCTCCCTGCCGCTGCTGCTCGTGGTGGGCCTGCTCCGTCGCCGCTCCCCCCAGCAGCCTGAAGCCGCACGCTCCCCCGGGCCAGAGCCGGGATAGGGGGGCGCGAGGGGGCGCCTTGATCTTCGTCCTGTCCGTGGCAGCCTCCGGAGCTGAGCCCTTCCGGGCACCCATCGAAGAGATCTCCCATCCCCGTTATGAGGATGGAGCCCACAGGCCGGTGGCCTGGGGAGAGGTGCGCTCCCTCGCCCGGGGCTCGGAGGCGGCCCGGCGGGTCCGCGCGCGTCGCCTCGGGCGCACGGTGCTCCGTGTGACCTTCGCCGGTGTCACGGGGCTGGAGGTCGCCGCGACATGGAGCCTGGCCAGAGACGACAACTTCGCAGCCCTGCCCCTCGGCGCCCAGGCCGGGATGACGGGCCTGTGTGCCGTGCTGCTGTGGACGAGCCTGCCCCAGCAGCGCCTCGAGGATCGTGCGCTGCTGTTGCACGGAGCCAACCAGGTGCTGGTCCAGCCATGAGGGGGCTGCTGGTGGTGCTGGTGGCCTGTAGCGGTGATCCACTGGAGGTCACCCCCACGACGCCGGGCTCCACCCCCGACGTGCCCCTGATCCGCTCGGAGGCACCCCTCGCTGACATGGGGGCCTGGGTCGAGGCCACCGGCGTCGATCCCCTCGCGTCCCACCGGCCCCCCGACTCGGCCTGCCCCCTGGGCGGGGTCTTGGTGGAGGAGGGCGGAAAGCTCGAGGTCAACACGGGGCTGTGTAGCTATGCCTGGCTCGAGCAGCCGCTGCTCGCCGGGCTGCTCCCCGGAGACGAGGTCGAGGTGTCCCTGTGGCACCAGGACCTGATCTCGGAGGAGCCTGCTGAGGGCCACGTGGCGCTGTTGATCGGTGATCAGGTGGTGTGGGAGATCACGGTGTCGATCCCCGCGGAGGCGACCCCCTACACCGAGTCGGTGGTGGTGGCCTTCGCTGCAGAGGTGGGGGAGCCGCTGCAGCTCCACCTGCACAACCACGGAGCCAACACCTGGAACCTGCTGCGGATCGAGCGTCAGGCCCGCCCCTGAGGCGGATCCACGAGCCCGCGGGCTACCTGCAGCTGCGCTGGATCCGCGCCCCAGCCCACAAGGATCGACTCGGTGATGGCGTCGGCCAGGTTGGAGGCAGACAGGTGCGCTGGGCGACGCTGATCCTGCTTGCGGAACAGGGCGGTGCCCTGTAGCGCCCCCCACACGACGTGGACGCGTACCTCGGGATCCCCCGGATCCAGGGCGCCGACCTCGACCGCGGACTCCAGCAGATCGCCACAGCGCCGGAGCACCGGATCGATGTGGGCCTGGACCTGCTCCTGAGCCTCGTCGTCGAGGAGCAGCCGGGGATCGGTCACCAGGGTCTCGAGCAGGCGATACCTGGTGGGCTCCTGAGCGCTGAACTCGGTCCAGGAGCGCAGCAGGGCCCAGATCCGGGCCAGGGCCCGGACCTGGGGCGGGGCGTCGTCGGGCAGCTGCAGGCCCATGAGCCGCTGATCGGCCCGGGCGCTGTAGGTCTCCAGCGCGATGAGCTCCAGCGAGACCAGCAGGTGATCCTTGGAGTCGAAGTACCGATACAGGCCCCCCACCGCGATCTCGAGCTCCCGGGCCAGCCGGGGCATGGTCAGCGCGTCGATCCCGGCCTCCACCACGATCTTCAGAGCCGCATCGGCGATCTGGCGTCGGCGGCGTGCGCGCCGTAGCTCGCGTCGGGTGGGGGCGGGCTCTTGCACGGTGGGCCTCGTGGGTGTCGTGGCCGGGTAACCCAGCGGGGCTCCTCAGAGGGAAGCGATGAGGATCCCTGCGATCAGCAGGACTGCCCCGATCAAGATCCCGATCAAGATCAGCGCGCGCACCATGGCCGAGCCCATCGAGCCCATCGAGCCCACGGGCTCGGCGGCGGCGTCGGCGGCGGCGTCGGCGTTGGCGGCGTCGGCGGCGTCGGCGGCGTCGGCGGCGGTGATGTCCAGGGGGCTTGTGGGGCCGGCGGAAGCCGCCCGGGGGGGGGCCATCGGCTCGGTGGGGGCCCCGGACAGGGACGAGCGGGGCTCACGGGCTGCAGCGAGCGCCAGGGCCGCCTGCAGCTCCGAGGCGGTGGTCACCCTCGAGGTCTCGTCCAGCGCGAGCTCCGTCAGCTCTAGATCCGGATCTGGAGCCGGGCTGGGCTGATCGACAAACAAGACCGTCCGCTCGATGTCCGCCTGGGCCTCCGGGGGGCCCATCCGCAGCACGGTCGGCTCCTCGGAGGGGGGGGGCACCTCTGGCAGCCCCCCGGGGCGCACAGGGGTGTCTGCAGGGACGGGCTGGGGCGTGTCTGTGGCGGGCTCGGGGCGGGTCGTGGCCTGGACATCCCCGGCGGGCCCGAGCAGGATCGAGCTGTGATCCAGCAGGGTGAGGCTGGACTCCGAGTCGATCTGATCGAGGCGCTGGGCTCCGGCTAGGGAGCTCGCCCAGACTGGAGCGCGCCCAGACAGCCATGCGCCGAGGTCGCGTCGCTCGGATGTGCTCCGGGTCTGCTTCGCCAGGGTGAGCAGCTGGTGTCGCACCGCGTGGAGATCGGGGAACCGCCCCTGGGGATCGGGATCGAGCATCCTGCGTAGCACCCGGGCGAGGGCCGGCCACTGCTGGGACACCGTCTCCACCGCGGGGCCTGGATCCCCAACCCGGGCCTGCTGCAGGGGATCGGGATCACCCCACGGGGGGCACCCGGAGACCAGCGACGTGGCGAGGCTCGCCAGACCCCACTGATCGGTCCAGGGACCCAGCGGCTGGCCCCGGACCTGCTCGGGGGCACGCCAGCGCTCGGGGAGCTCCAGGCCTGGATCCTGGCCGAGGCCCAGCAGCCAGGCGCCTCCCTCTGGGGTCAGCCAGACGTGATCAGGGCTCAGGTGGCCATGGAACCACCGGTGCTGGTGGACCTGCTGCAGGGCCTCCGTCGCCTCGAACATCAGATCCAGGAGCGTGGCGGGGGTCATCAGGATCTCGCCCCGGCGGCGCCCGAGGACCACCCCCGACAGCGGGGCCCCGCCCGCGTGGGTGATCACCAGGGCCAGGCGATCCTCGTATAGGGCGATCACCGAGGGGATCCTGGGATCGTCGAGGGCGCTGAGCACCTGGTGCTGGCGTCGGAGACCGGCATGAGCCTGCTCGTCAGCGCCGGACGGGAGGAGGGCGACGAGGACGAGACCGTCTCCGCCGGAGCCGGAGCGGGTGGCGAGGCACCACGTCTCGGGGCCCGGCAGCGCAACAGGCGCTACGATCTCGAAGGGGCCCACCTCGAGCCCGATCACCGACATCCTCACCTCGGAGGGAGCGCGGCGCGGATGGTGCGCAACAACATCCCTCCGAGCTGCGTAACCTCTGCGTCGTGGTCGGGGTCCACGGTGGGCATGGACACCACGGGGATGTCGAGGAGCAGGCTCAGATCCTCCAGGTTGGACGCCCGCGAGGCGTCGGGATCAGCCCTGTTACGTCGGTTCAGGATCACCGCAGCGATCGGGAGCTCCGCCTGCTGGATCGCTGCGACGGTCAGCAGGGTGTGGTTGATCACCCCGAGCCGATCGTCGGCAACGACCACGACGGCGCCTCCGGTGGCCCGGGCCAGATCGGCGACCCACAGCGGGGGCTCGAGGGACAGGGGCACGGCCCAGCCCCCCACGCCCTCGACCAGCACGGTGTCTGCCCGGAGCGCAGCGATCCGATCGAGCAGATCGCCGGGGAGGGTGCGCGCCTCGAGCAGGGCGGCCCGGTGGGGGGAGACCGGTGCGGCGAAGCTCGCCAGGCACAGCGGCGGGTGGCCCGCCGCGGCGGCGATCCTCACCGCGTCCTCACCGGGCTCCCCGGGGGGCACCCCGCTCGCGACGGGTTTGGCCGCCACGACGCCGCCGGAGGCCCGGGCGGCGGCGGCGAGGGCTCTGGTGATCAGGGTCTTGCCGACCCCGGTGTCGGTCCCGGTGATAAACAGGCGCATGCCCTGCCGGTTACCTCCCAGGATCGGAGGTGTCCATGCCGGTGGCCGTACATGTGGTCGCGGGCTTCCTCGGGACCGGGAAGACCACTGTCCTGCAGCACCTGATGCTGGGCCTGAGCCGTGAACGTGTCGGGGTGGTGGTCAACGACTTCGGCGAGGCCGCCATCGATCGGGAGGTCCTGGGCGGCGATCGGAGCGTCGTGCGCGAGATCCAGGGCTCGTGCGTGTGCTGCACCGCCCCTGAGGGCTTCGTGGCGGCCCTGGGGGAGCTGCTGGCGCGCGGCGCCCTCGATCGGATCCTGGTGGAGCCCACCGGGCTGGCGCGTCCATCAGATGTGATCGACACCCTGCGCCGGGCCCCGTTTGCCTCGGAGCTGGAGCTGGGGCCCCTGGTGGTGGTGGTGGATCCAGGGCGGCTGGTCCGGGGGGAGCTGTCCGATGAGGTCCTGGCTCAGGCCAGCGTCGCCGACGTGCTGGTGGCCAACCGCACGGACACAGCGTCGGAGCTGGAGCTGGAGCTGTTCCGCAGCTGGGTCGCCTCCCTGTGGCCCGGCCCCCACGCGGTGCACGAGACCGTCCGGGGTCGGGTGCCCCGCTCAGTGCTGGCCTGGCCCGACAGGCCGCCTGCGCCTCCGTCCCCGGGACCCGGGGCCGGGCACGCCCCCGGCGCCCCCGCCGCCGACGCCCACACCCACACCCACACCCACGCCCACACCCACGCCCACGCCCACGGTGGCGCCGACGCCGGGGGGGGAGCGCACGAGCACGGCGCCGACGCCCACGGGTTCGCCGTGGACACCTTCCGCTGGTCTTCCGACGCGATCTTCCATCGTGGGCGGCTGCTCGACGTGATCCGGGCCATCGGGGCCGAGCGCCTGAAGGGGATCTTCCGCACCGACGAGGGTACGGTGCTGCTACAGGTCGCGTCCGGTAGCCTGTCGGAGGTCTCCTCGGATCGACGGGGAGAGAGCCGGATCGACGTGATCGTGAGCGCTCCGGGGGCCCAGGAGATCCTCAAGGCCGCCCGTGAGGCGTTGGACGACGCGCTGCTGCAGGAGTCTGAGCGGATCGGGCGGTCCCAGACCCTGGAGATCGCCCTGCCCAACGGTCGGGTGCGTCCCTTCGATCGGGCGTCGCTGGCGGCCCTGCCCGGTCAGATCCCCGATGTGTCCACGCTGATCCCCAGCCGGAAGGGGGCCGCGGCCCGCCTGTGCCAGATCCTGGACGCCGCCGGCGTGCCCGTGTTGGGCGACGCGGTGGTGGTGGCCTCCGATGGCTACATCACGCCCCCGGTGTCCCTGGGGGAGCTGCGCTCGGCGGTGCTGCTGCACTCGCTCGACGACAAGCCCCTGCCAGCGGATCGGGGCGGCCCATTCCGGCTGTTGATCCCGGGAGCTGCGGCTCCGGCGGGCCCCTGCTCCAACGTCAAGGCGGTGGTCCGGATCGCGGTGCGCTCTCCTGGGTCGCTCGCTTCATCGGGTCTGTGACGGACGGGACGCAGCGCCCCCAGGGTTGTTGGGCGTCTCGGGACCGCTGGGCGTCTCGGGACCGCTGGGCGTCTCGGGACCGCT
>DRPG01000024.1 GCA_011376105.1 Deltaproteobacteria bacterium | reverse complement strand
GGGCCTGGATCTCGGCGTCGTCGGGGGCATGGCTCGCCAGCGGGCCGATCACCCGAACCGCCTCGTGGGAGCGCCACACGTCCAGCAGGCACTCGGTCAGCCGCATCCGCACCGCCGCCTGCCAGGGATCGAGGCGCAGGGCCTCCTGCATCTCGTCGATGGCCTCGTCGGGGCGCCCCAGCTGCCAGAGGATCTCGCCCAGGGTCATGTGGGACCAGGGGGACCAGGGCACGCCCTTCAGCCCGAACTGAGCCTCCTCCAGGGCTGCGACGAGCTGGCGATCCTCCAGCAACAGCTCCGCGCGGATCAGCGCCAGCTCTGGGTGGTTGGGGTAGCGGACGAGGAACTCCGCTGCACGATCTTCAGCGGTGGAGATGTCTCCGAGCATGCGGGCCACCCGCGCCTGCCCCGCCATGGCCTCGGGGCCCGGCTGGAGATCGTAGGCCTCGTCGAACCAATGCCTGGCGTCTTCCCAGTCTCCGCGGGCGATCCCGATCCCGGCGAGCTGCAGCGCCAGGGTGCTTGAGGGGGCGCGCTGGTATAGATCAAAGAAGCCCTCCCGGGCCTCGTTCAGCCGGCCCTGCCGGCGGTGGATCTGCGCCTGGATCAGCTCGACCCCGAACGCGCCGGGCAGACGCTCGTCGAGCTGGTTGACCAGGCCTTGGGCGTGCAGCAGCAGCCCCGCTCCGATCCGCTCCCGGGCGCGCCAGGTCAGCGGGATCGCGTCGATCACCGAGCGGGGATCGACCGTGCCAGCGCTGGCGGCGGGGTCCCCTGCGGCGAGGTAGCCCATCGCCGAGAGCATCTCCAGCGCCTGGGGATCGAGGGAGACCTCGGGGGCGAGGCGCTCGGGGAGGGAGGAGCGCTTGCGGTGGAGCTTGCGGGCCTGCCACGAGCCCTCCTCGACCTTCTCGGTGCGGCGGATGATGTCGTCCACCGCGGAGCCATAGGAGCCCCAGGCGCCCTCGACATAGCGGCCGTCTTCGTTGGTGTAGGCGAAGATGGGGGCGAGCCCGAGGCTGTACTGACCCGCCAGCGACTCGCTGTAGGCGTGCCCCGAGCCCCCCCGCAGCAGATCGCGCCCCTGCAGGCCCCTGGGGACGGGAACCCCCGCGATCTTCAGGAGGGTGGGCGCCAGATCGACGTGGGACACCGGGACGCCGGTGTGGTGGCCTGCTGCGATCCCCGGGCCCCGGGCGATCAGGGGCACCCGGATGCTGCCGTCGTGGAGCAAAAACCCGTGGGTCTGCTCCCCTCCCTCCCCCAGCGACTCGCCGTGGGGGGCGGTGACCACGATGAAGGAGGCATCTGCCCAGTAGCGCTCGTCCCAGGCGTCGAACAGTCGCTGCAGCTGGGCGTCGACGAAGGCGATCTCGCCGTCGTAGGGATCCTCCAGCTCGGACGCAAAGGGCTCAGGCGGGTTGTAGGGCCAGTGTGGATCGTAGAGGTGGACCCACACGAACACCGGGCCGTCGTCGGGCAGCGCGTCAAGGGTGCCCAGCACGTCGTCGACCACCTCATCCGCCGGGCGCTGATCCCGCCAGGTGATCTGGGTCGGGTTCCCCGCGACGATGGGATCGTGGTACAGCTCGAAGCCCTGATCGAGGCCCCAGCGGCGCTGAGTGGTGAACGCGCTGGTGAACGCCATGGTCCGGTATCCGCGCTCCTTGAGGTGCTCAGCGAGGGTGGTCGCGTCGGGGGAGAGGCGGAAGTTGCCCTCGTCACGGACGCCATGGGTCGGAGGGTACAGGCCTGTGAACATGGTGGCGTGGCTGGGGATGGTCATCGGGACGCTGGAGTAGGCCCGCATCCAGGTGGTGCCGGTGGCCGCGAGGCGATCGAGGGCGGGCGTCTGGGCCTTGTCGTACCCATAGGGGCCGAGACGATCCGCCCGGGTGGTGTCGAGGGTGACAAACAAGATCGCAGGCTTGTACCTCGGCACCCCCAGGAGGAAGGGGGTGGTGTCGGGCACACAGCAGCCGCTCATCAGCAGCGTCACAGCAGCCAGCCCGGCGGCCCGGACGCACTTCACGACCATGGTCATGGCACGAGCTTAACAGGGGTAGGATGACGCAGGGCCCGTGCGGAGGTACCCTATGGCCAGCGAGCTGCGAGCCATCCTCGCCGACATCGAGCTGCTCCAATCCCTCGACGACGAAGCCCGCTCCCGGATCGCAGAGGTCGGCCGTGTCGAGCACTGGCAGGACGGCGCCGTGGTCCTCGAGGAGGGGGCCTTCGGGCCCCGGATGATGGTGATCCTCCAGGGGCGCGTGGCGATCCTCAGGCGGGACTCAGGCGGGGTCCAGCGGGTCATCACCTCGCTCGGTGAGGGAGATGTCCTCGGAGAGATGAGCCTGTTGCTCGATCTCCCCCGGACCGCGTCGGTCCATGCGGTCGGCGCCCTGCAGGTGTTCGCGATCGATCGATCGGCGTTCTGGAACCTGATCGAGGCCGACGATCCAGTGTTCCTCCGGCTCGGCTTCGAGCTGTCGCGGGTGCTGGCCCGCCGGCTGATGGCGCTCAACCAGCAGGTGATCGAGCTGCTGGCCGAGGACGAAGGGCTCCGGCGGCGCTTTGGAGACGCACGCCAGGAGCTGTTCGAGCTGTGGGATCCAGCCCTGGATCAGGGGAAGGGGTAGACCTCGGTCTTCTCGAGGGGCACCAGGAACCCATCGCCATCGAACACCAGCTCAAGGGTGACCGGATCCACCTCGTAGCCGATGGCCCAGACGTCCTCGATCCCGTCAGCGCTGTCGATCGAGAGGAAGGCCGGCACAGCCAGCCTCGCGCCCAGCAGGTGGTTGTTCAGCCCGGCCTTGATGAAGGCGGGCTCGATCTCGGAGACGATGAGGGGGGTGGGCTCTCCGAGCCCGACACCCCAGTCGGTGCTGTAGTAGCCCACGAAGATCTCGACGATGTCGTCCCCCCACACCAGGGGATCGAGCTCATAGCCCGGGGCGCCGCAGCTGGAGAACGCGGCCTCGACCTCGGTGTAGTCGACCGCCCACCAGATCCGCTGGAGCTGGCCAGCCCACGCCGCTGGCCCGGTCTCCTGGGTCAGGGGGATGACGATCACACAGTACTCAGCCGTGTTCGCCGGATCCTGATCCCAGCTCGCGGTCCCGAGGGTCAGGACGATCTGGGAGGTGATCGGGTCCTGCCCGTCGGACAGCTCAGCGAGCTGGCCCACGCCCGCGTCAAATCCGAGCTGAGCCTCAAGGAACAGGTTCTCTGCTGGGAAATAGTCGTTTGGTGGTGGGGCGGTGTCCGCGGTCTCGAGCCCCAGAGTGTCGCCGGTGGGCAGGGGGGGAGAGGTGTCGATGGGGAGCGCGGTGTCACCCGTGATCAGGACCGTGGTCGTGCCTCCGGTGGTCGTGCCTCCGGTGGTCGTGCCTCCGGTGGTCGTGCCTCCGGTGGTCGTGCCTCCGGTGGTCGTGCCTCCGGTGGTCGT
>DRPG01000023.1 GCA_011376105.1 Deltaproteobacteria bacterium | reverse complement strand
GGGAAGCGGGATCTGCGGGACCCCGAGCAGCTGCACCAGCGCTTCCCACACCTGCGGTACCTGCCCTTCGATCTGTGGGACGCAGGGCCCGAGCGGCTCGCACAGCTCCTGCAGCAGCTGGTCAGCCGTGTGGAGGATCGGACCTACCCGCCCCTGCCGGTGGAGATCCACGCCGACGCACAGGCTGCGTTCCGGGTGATGGCCAGCGCGGCCCACACCGGCAAGCTCGCCGTGATCCCACCGGGCCGGCTCCGCACCGACGGGGCCTGGGTGATCACCGGGGGGCTGGGGGCGCTGGGGCTGGTCCTCGCCCGCTGGCTGGTCGAGCGCGGGATCCCCGAGATCGTGCTGCTGGGGCGCCGGGGGGCGCAGACGCCGGGCGCGGCGGAGGCGCTGGCGGAGCTGGCGGAGCTGGCGGAGCTGGCGGACGGAGCGAGCGAGCTGCGGATCGTCGCGGCGGACGTGACCGACGAGGCCGCCCTGGCTGCGGCGCTGGACGAGCTGGTGCTTCCCCTGCGGGGGATCGTCCATGCCGCCGGCGGGATCGCGGACGCAGCGCTGACCGAGGTACGATCCGAGCAGATCGCCGCGGTGCTGGCGCCCAAGGTGCAGGGCGCGAGGCTCCTGGACCGGCTGACCCAGGGCGCGGATCTCGACGCGTTCGTGTTGTTCTCCTCCGCCGCGGGGGTGCTGGGGTCGCCGGGTCAGGCGGCCTATGCTGCCGCCAACGCGTTCCTCGACGGGCTAGCCACCGAGCGCCGCCGCCGGGGCCAGCCTGCGATCAGCCTGGCCTGGGGGCCCTGGACTACGGGCATGGCCAGCGGGCTCGATCCTCGGCGCTGGCGGGCCAGCGGCCTGCGGCCCCTGCGACCCGAGCACGCCCTGGCGTTGCTGGAGCGCGCCCTGCGGGAGCCGGGGGCGGCCTGGCTGTCCGCCGACTGGACGCCCCTGGCGTCGTCCGTGGGCCCCGCCACCCCAGCCTTGGCCTCGGCCTCGGCCTCGGCCCCGGCCCCGGCCTCGGCCTCGGCCCCGGCCTCGGCGGTGGGGTGGGCCAGCACGCTGGGGGCCATGCCCCCGGGCCAGCGGCGGGACGAGGCCCAGGCTCATGTGGGGGCCACCGTCGCCCGGATCCTGTCGCGGAGATCGCTGCCTTGGGATCAGCCCCTCGCCGAGCTGGGGCTCGACTCCCTGCTGGCGGTGGAGCTGCGCAACGCCCTGGCCCGGGAGCTGGGGCAGCCCCTGCCGGCCACGTTCGCGTTCGATCATCCCACGGTCGAGGCCCAGGCCGACGCCCTGATCGGGATCCTGGGCTTGGCCGACGAGGCAGGCCCGGAGGCGCTGGAGCCCGGAGCGGCGGACCGGGCACCCGGGGCGGAGCACGGTGAGGCGATCGCAGTCGTGGGCATGGCGTGTCGGTTCCCCGGAGCGGAGAGTCCCGAGGCCTTCTGGGCGCTGCTGTGCGACGGACGAGACGCGGTGCGTCCGATCCCCGCCGATCGTTGGTCCCAGGAGCGCTGGTACGATCCGGAGCCGGGGACGCCGGGCCGGACCTATGCCTGGGACGCGGGCCTGCTCGACGACATCGCCTCCTTCGACGCCGACTTCTTCCGGATCAGCGCCGCGGAGGCCCGGGCGCTGGATCCACAGCAGCGGCTGCTGCTGGAGGTGAGCTTCGAGGCGCTGGAGCGCGCGGGGATCGCGCCGGGCAGCCTATCGGGCACCTCCACCGGCGCCTACGTCGGGATCGGGGCCGGCGACTACGGCGATCGGTTCGCGCTCGACGATCCGAGCGCGGGGTATGCGGTGAGCGGCAACGAGCCAGCCTTTGCCGCAGGGCGGCTGGCCTATGCCCTGGGGATCCGGGGCCCGGCGCTGGCGATCAACACGCTGTGTAGCTCGTCCCTGGTCGCGGTCGATGCAGCGATCGGGGATCTGAGGAGCGGGGCCTGTGATCTCGCCCTGGCGGGGGGGGTGCACCTGCTGGTCTCTCCCGCCTCGTCGGTGCTGCTGTCGCAGATCCGGGCCCTGTCCCCCACCGGCCGGTGTCGGGCCTTCGACGCGGACGCCGATGGATATGTCCGGGGCGAGGGCGTGGGTGTGGTGGTGCTCCGGCGCC
Organism: Deltaproteobacteria bacterium; assembly: GCA_011376105.1. Classification (GTDB taxonomy): domain Bacteria; phylum Myxococcota_A; class UBA796; order UBA796; genus DRPG01. Next base: position 1,871 of record DRPG01000023.1, on the reverse strand, counting down.
TGTCGGATGCGATCGCAGGCGGCGATCCGATCCTGGCGGTGATCGCGGGCACGGCGGTGAACCACGACGGCCGCAGCGCCGGGCTCACCGTCCCCAACGGCTCGGCCCAGGCCGAGGTGATCCGGGCCGCGCTGGCGGACGCAGGCGTCGCTCCTCGGGACGTAGAGCTGCTGGAGTGTCACGGCACCGGCACCAAGCTCGGGGATCCAATCGAGGCCCGCGCCGCTGGCTCGGTGTACGCTGAGGGGCGGGATCCCGATCGTCCGCTGTGGATCGGCTCGGTGAAGAGCAACCTGGGTCACCTCGAGGCGGCGGCGGGGATCGCGGGGCTGATCAAGGTGGTGCTGTCGCTGCAGCACGGGGTGGTCCCCCGGACCCTGCACGTGCAGGCGATCAACCCGGACATCGAGCTGGAGGCGCTGGGGCTGGCGGTGGCGACCGACGGCGCCGCGTGGCCTGGTGGGGATCGCGGGCGGATCGCGGCGGTGTCGTCCTTTGGGTTGTCCGGCACCAACGCCCACGTGGTGTTGACCACCGCCCCCCGCCCCCGGGCCCCGGCGTCCGGGCCCGACGGGCCTGCCCTGCTGCAGCTGTCCGCCCGGGCCCCGGCGGTGCTGCGGCGGGTGGTCACCGCGCTCCAGGAGCGCCTCGCGTCCGAGCCCGCGGCGCTCCACGATCTCTGCCACACCGTCGCCGTGGGTCGGGATCCGGCCGCGCTCCGCCTGGCGTTGGTCGCCGACGATGCAGCGGAGGCGATCACGGCCCTGTCCCGCTGGCGTAGCGGTGAGCCCGGGGCCCTGCTGCAGGGCACCGCGCCGGACGAGCCCCCCCGGCTCGCGGTGCTGTTCACCGGCCAGGGCAGCCAGTGGGCGGGCATGGCCCGGGGGCTGTACCACGACGATCCTGCGTTCCGGGCTGCCTTCGATCGGTGTGACGAGGCGGCTCAGGGGCTGTCGCTGTCTCGGGCCCTGCTCGGGGGCAGCGACGCTGAGATCCGCGACACGGCGGTGGCTCAGCCGCTGCTGTTCGCGGTGGCGTGGGGCCTGTGGTCCAGGTTGATCGGCGCCGGGCTGCGTCCGTCCGGGCTGCTGGGGCACTCGGTGGGGGAGCTGGTGGCGGTCTGCGCCAGCGGTGTGCTGTCGCTGTCCGACGCGGTCGAGCTGGCGGTGGTCCGGGGCCGGCTGATGTCGGCGCTGCCCGGCGGTGGCGCGATGGCCGCGATCGAGGCCGACGAGGCCACGGTGCGCGGGGCGATCGGTGCGCTGCCCGGGCCGGATCAGCAGCGGATCGGCCTCGCGGGCCTCAACGGGCCTGAGCAGATCGCGGTCTCGGGCGACGAGCCGGTGGTCGAGGCCCTGTGTGCGGCCCTCGCCGCCCGGGGGGTGCGTGCCCGGCGCCTGGCGGTGAGCCATGCGTTCCACAGCCACCGGATGGCGCCGATCCTCGGGGCGCTGCGGGAGCACGCCGACACGCTGGAGGTGCGGCCGGCCACGATCCCGGTGATCTCCAACGTGACCGGCGCGATCTCCGGAGACCGGGACGGCGCCTACTGGGCCGCGCACGCATCGGCGCCGGTCCGGTTCGTGGACGGGGTGGAGGCCCTGTATGCGGCGGGGTGCCGGGTGTTCCTGGAGCTGGGTCCCCAGCCGGTGCTCTGCGGGCTCGTGTCCCGGATCCTTGAGGATCGCCCCGACGCGATCTGTGTCCGGACCCTGGCCCGGGGTGTCGACGATCGACGGGCCCTGCTCGGCGCCGCCGCGCAGCTGTTCGTCGCCGGGGTGCCGCTGCAGGCGGGGGTGCTCCAGCCCGGGCGGCGGGTGATCGCGCCCACCACTCCGATGCAGCCCCAGCGGCACTGGGTCGAGGCCGAT
>DRPG01000022.1 GCA_011376105.1 Deltaproteobacteria bacterium | reverse complement strand
TGTCGTCGCTGTCGTCGCAGTCGGTGCCCGGCGTCACCCCGGCGGTGGGGGTCGCGTCACCGAACCCATCGCCGTCGCTGTCGGTCATGCAGGCGCTCGGGGACTCCTGGGCCGCGCCGAGGAAGGTCGCGGGATCGGTGTCGTCGCAGTCCCCGGGGAGCGGGCTGCGATCGGAGGGGACGTCGCAGAAGATCTCAACCTGACCGTCTGGATCGCCAAGCCCGTCGCCGTCGCCGTCGGGCCAGGTGTCGACCCCACCCACGGCGTCGTCGTCGGCATCGTCGGCCTGTCCGTCGCAGTCCTCGTCGCGATCCCAGGGATCGCAGAGCTCCTCGCCCTGGGGGTTGACCGCAGGATCGGCGTCGTCGCAGTCGAGGTTGTTGGGCACCGCCCCGGCCTCGTCCCCGGGCCCGCAGACGGAGATGGGCAGACCGGGGTCACCGTAGCCGTCTGCGTCTGCGTCGATGTACCAGCGCTCGCAGGTGGCGGGCTTGGTTGGATCTGGATCCCCCGAGCAGGCGGTGGAGAGCAACAACAGAGCTGTCAGGGGTGTGATCACGAGATCCTCGACGTGGAGACACGTTGTACCAGGACCTGCAGCGGATCGATCCAACATCCTGTTTCAGGGGGTGCGGATCCTGTGGATCGTGCGCTGGGGTGGCGCACGACGCGACAACCCGGGCCGTGCTGGACGCTGCCCGGCGCGTGGGGGGAGCTCGACGAGCCCTCCACCCACGCTACCTCGCAGCGGGTGGGGCTAGCGCCGATCCCGCCTTCGCCGCAGCAGGATCAGGCCCAGGGCCAGCCCGCCCGCCCCGAGGCCCCCCGACGACGAGCTACAGCCACAGGGCGCCACCGCCCCGATCACCCCGGTGGGCACGCCCGGGATCTCGATGACCTCGCAGTAGTCCCTGTAGCAGGCCTCGACCAGGGTCGGACCCCGATCTCCGTCGACCCGATCGTCCCACAGCAGCACTGTGCCGGTCTGGGGGATCCCGATCCCCCAGGTGAAGGTGATGGGAGCACCCACCAGGCGATCTCCATCGGCCATGGCCCGCACCGCCAGGGTGCCCTGGCCCCCGCCCCGGGGCTCCTCCAGGATCGTCTCGAGCTCGTCGACGTCGTCGAGATCGTGTAGCTCGATCCCCCAGACGAAGGACCTGTCGGAGGCCTCGAGGCGGAGCTCGAAGGTCTCAGGCTCGGCGTCGTCGTCGACGAACAGATCGATCACGTCGGTCTCTCCGGTGAAGCGCCCCACCGCGTCGACATCCCCGGGGACGTCGTCGTCGCCGAGCTCCAGCACCCCTCCGCCGAGGAGTCGGTTGCCCAGGGCGTCCTTCCAGGAGATCGCGAGGCTGACCTGAGCGCCGGGGAGCACGTGCACCGGCTCGTCGAGGGGCTCGTCGAGCTGGATCGTCAGATCATCCCAGGAGCGGAGCTCGACCCCCTCTGGATCCCGTACCCGGAGGGTCTGCACATCGAGGATGCTGCCGCGCTCGTCGTACAACACTAGATCGGCGGTGCCCTGCTGGTGGAACTCGAGATCGACGATCACCCCGGAGGAGCCTGAGACCACGGACGCCACGCTGACGATGTCGGGGGCGAGGGAGATGACGGGCCAGGCCTTGGGCTGGAGCCCCTTGAGCGGCCTCGCGTTCACCTTCAGGGTGCCGCCCGACAGGTGGGGCCCCTCGATGCTCCGGCCGTCGGGCTCGACGGCCCCAAACAACAACATGGCGGTCGCCAGGTTGTCGAACACGTCTCCATCCTCCACCGCGTCCCAGACCACGGGGGGACCGCTGCAACCCAGCAAGATAGCTGACATCAGCCACATCGTTCCCTCTCCATCCACAGGCTGGCTTGCACAGAGGTGCGCGATCGTCGATATCATCATCCCCCCTGTCACGCCGCCGGTGTGCTCTGGGATCGGGGGTGGACTCCTGGAGGGCTGGCTCGCCATGCGAACGCTGTTCTGGTCTGGGTGGATCGTGGGGCTGGTGGGGTGTGGCCCGTCCCTGGAGGACTGTGCGTCCCTGTGTGAGCTCAAGGGGGCCTGCATCGAGGAGGAGATCGACGCCTTCGACGCCGACTGGGGAACCTGGACGGGTCATGACGATCGCGACGAATACGAAGCGTCGTGCCTTGACGTGTTCATGGAGGCGAGCGCCGCGGGCGGACGGAAGACCCCGCAGATCTGCGCCCGCCAGCTCGAGGAGCACCGCTGCGAGATCGAGCCCCTCGATCGCTGACGATCGCCGCCGAGCCGAGCAGGGCCACCCCAGCGGCGATCGTCAGCCCCGCTCACATCGCCCTCGGGCCTCACCGCCTGCCTCGTGTCTGCCCTGAGGGTGGAGCCTCACCCGCCCGACGGCGAAGACGGGGTCTCAGTCACCCCGGCCGTTCTTCCTGCAGCGCACCGGACCGGGCTCGCGGTAGCGACACAGGCACCTCGCCCGGGGCGCGCAGGCCGGCTGCGCAGGCCGGCGGGCTCTAGAGCTGGGCCACGTGGGCGATCCAGACCCACCGGGTCGGGCCGAACAGCCGCGGGTTGTGCGGACCCGGACGACTTCTGGTACGCTGGAGGGGGCCAGACGTTGCCCGTGCTCTGCCCCGGAGATCCCCGGTGAAGGTCTGCCCCGCCTGCGGCGCCAAATACGCCCACGACATCGATCGATGCTTCGTGGACGGGACCCCCCTGGTGCGGAACAAGGGCTCGGGGGGGGGCATGCCGATCCTCACCACCTCCAGGTTCCTGTTGATGGGTGGCGGCCTCGCGGCGATCCTGGGCATCGCGTCTCTGTTGATCCTGGTGGTGCTGCTCCTCCTCCTGTTCGCACCCCAGGGCTGAGCCTGCGCCTTCGGCTGAGCCGGATTTGCATAGCCAGGCCAGGGATATCAGCAAGTATCTGTTATAGGTATGGGAAGACACGGAGAACACGTGCCCGTTCACCCCATCACCGAAGACAACCTGAAGACAACAACCCATGGCAACGACATCGTCGTCCTGTATGTCTGGGCCGAGTGGTGTGAGCCCTGCGTGAAATTTGCGCCGATCTTCGAGCGCTGCGCAGGCATCCACAAAGACGTGTTCTTTGGCAAACTCAACGCCGAGTCCAGAGGGACCCTGCTCCAGGATCTGCAGATCAGGTCGATCCCTTCCCTGATGGTGTTTCGTGGAGACGTGATGCTGTACCGCCAGGTCGGC
>DRPG01000021.1 GCA_011376105.1 Deltaproteobacteria bacterium | reverse complement strand
GGCGACCGACAGCGCCAGGGACAACCCCGCCACCCCGTGGGCACTCACCAGCAGCGTGCCGATCACGCCGGTGAGCGCGACCCCCATGCCCCCCACCACCAACAGGGTGGTGCGATCCTCTAGGGCAAAGAACACCCGCTTGAGGATGTTGACCGCCGCCACCGCCAGCAGGAAGGGCACCAGGTACCGGACCGCGCTGGCGGTGACCAGGGTGTCCTCCCAGCTGTAGCGGCCGTGGCGGAACAGCAGGGCGGCGGCTGGCTCGGCCCAGACATAGACCACCACCGCGATCGGCAGCAGGAGGAAGGCCGCGAGGCGCAGCGCGCCGGTGAGATCCGAGCGGAACCGTCCCCAGGAGGCTTCGGCCACCGAGGCCGACAGGTTGGGCAGCAGCGCGCTGCCGATCGCCACCGCCACCATGCCCTGCGCCAGATCCACGATCCGGGTGCCGTTGACGTAGTGGGTGACCGCCCCCTCGGGCAGGCTGGTCGCCAGCTGGCGCAGCACCAGGAGGTTGATCTGAGCGAAGACGCCGATCGCCAGGACCTTGCTCATCTCCGAGAGGAGGGCGCGGAGGCGTGGGGTCATGCGCAGGGCCAGGCCGACCCGACCCCAGAGGCGCCACAGCGGCACCAGGTTGACCAGCACGTGGACCAAGCCCCCCGCGAGCACTCCGATCACCAGCGAGAACGCGGGCTCCTCGAGGCGGGTGCTCAGCGACAGGGCGCCGGCGACCATCCCCGCGCTCACCAGCCCCGGGGCGATCTTCGGCACGAAGAAGTGACCCCGGAAGTTGAGCAGGCCCTCGAAGAAGCTGACCGTGCTCACCATCGCCACGAAGGGGAACATCCACCGGGTCATGGTGGTGGCCATCTGCAGCTGCTCGGGATCGTCCCGCCAGGACCAGGCAAACGCCAGCACCAGCGGCTCGGCGGCCAGGATCCCGACCAGACACAGCACCAGGTTGGCCACCACCAGGGCGCCGAAGGTGCTCGCAGCCAGCCTGCGGACCGCCTCCGGGCCCTCCTCCGCCCGGGCCTGGGCCAGGGCCGGGATCATCGCACCGGTCAGCCCCTCGTCGGCCACGAACCTGCGGAAGACGTTGGGGATCGTGAACGCGATCCAGAAGGCGTCGGAGGAGGCGGAGGCCCCGAGGAGACCTGCGATCACCACGTCCCGTGCTGCCCCCAGGACCCGGGACAGCCCGGTGCCCAGCGCAGACGCCAGGAAGGCACGGACAAAGTTGACACGGTGGCTCGGTGGGGGGTCGAGGGGTGTGCTCATGGAGGTTGGACTATGCAAGGCGGCGGCCGACGACACCCCCAAGATCTCCCGCCCGATCGGCCGCGGTGCTGGCGATCGTTGCGTGGCCGCTACGTTCTGTAGCCAGGGGATCGTGATACGGTGTTCTCCATCGGGCTGGCTGAGGGGCAGGTTTGGCATCCAAGCGCATACCCAAGCGCATCGGTGCGTACAGCGTCGAGGGCAAGATCGCGTCTGGTGGGATGGGGGAGGTGTTGCTCGGCAACCACCAGACCCTGGGGCGTCCGTGTGCCCTGAAGCGGCTGGTGCCCCCCGATGACGCAGAGGACGACCTGCTGGTCGAGCTGGAGGAGCGCTTCGAGCGCGAGGGGAAGGTGCTGGCTCAGCTGCACCACCAGTCGATCTGTGGTGTGTACGATCTGTTCTCCTGGCGGGGCACCCAGTACATCGCGTTGGAGTACGTCGACGGCTACGATCTCCGGGACCTGCTGAAGCAGGGCGCGCTCCCCGTCGACGTGGCCCTGATCGTCGGGATCCATGTCGCTGAGGCGCTCCAACACGCGCACATGCACGGCATCATCCACCGCGACGTGAAGCCAGCCAACGTCATGGTGTCCCGCCGGGGCGACGTGAAGCTGATGGACTTCGGGATCGCCCGGGGCGACGAGCTCGAGGTGCTGACCCGCACCGGGATGCTGGTGGGCACCCCGACCTACATGGCGCCGGAGGTGCTGCGCGGGGAGGAGGCCGGCGTCTCAGCAGACATCTACAGCCTCTCCGCGGCCCTGTACCGCTGCCTCGCCGGGGAGGGGATGTTCCCGAAGGGGCAACAACCCGAGGTCATCTACCGCCACATCCTCGAGGGCAAGATCCGTCCCCTGCGCAACCTCAAGCCTGAGGTCCCGCGCTCGCTGGCGACGGTGATCCACAAGGGCCTAGCGACCAACCCCGCCCACCGGTACGGCTCCGCCGCCGAGCTCCGCAACGCCCTGCAGGACGAGCTGGCCTCCTTCGGCACCAGCGCGAACCACGCTGAACGCCTGGTCCAGTTCCTCTACGCCGACGGCCACCTGTCCGAGGAGGCCGCCGCCACCGTGGTGCAGCCCGAGGTGCTCCGCAGCTCCCGGCGTGAGACCGCCTATGCGCCGGTGCGCCGCCAGCAGCCACGATCCTGGATCGCAGCCGGAGCGCTGGTGACCTCGATCACCGCCGTCGGCCTGGTGGGGATCTGGGTCCTGAGCAACGGCGCGGGGGATGTGCTGGGGGGATGGCTCGGCGACTGGGTCGCGGATCTCTCCACCCCGCCGGGGCGCTCGCTGCACCTCGATGACTGATGATCCGTCCCCCGGTCGTCCACGATCCGATCGCGGAGGGTTGAATCGCCGCAGGGGTCGGTTAAGCTGCTGGGGCTAGCGGGCGTAGCTCAGTTGGTAGAGTACAAGCTTCCCAAGCTTGGCGTCGCGAGTTCGAGTCTCGTCGCCCGCTCTCTTCAAGACAAGTCGAGGCCCACCCTGTGGGCCTCTCTTGCTCAGCACGCTCGATCTGCGGCGAGCAGTCCATAGCGCAGGCCCCGGACGCTGACGATCAATGCCTCACACCCCGCCATCGCGAGGATCCGATCGAGGATGTGGATGCCCGCGAGCAGGTAGTCCGCCCGATCGGGATCGATCGCCACCAGGGCCCTGCGCTCGTCGCGATCCATAGGCAGCAGCCGCTCGATGAAGCCGCTGAGGTGGGCTCGATCGAGGCGGGCG
>DRPG01000020.1 GCA_011376105.1 Deltaproteobacteria bacterium | reverse complement strand
GGCGGGCTCGGCCGCAGCAGACGCGCCCCCGGCGGGCTCGGCCGCAGCAGACGCGCCCCCGGCGGGCTCGCCCGCAGCAGACGTGCCCCCGTCGGGCTCAGCGCCCTCGGCGCCCCCGTCGGGCTCAGCGCCCTCGGCGCCCCCGGCGGGCTCGCCCGCAGCAGACGCGCCCCCGTCGGGCTCAGCGCCCTCGGCGCCCCCGTCGGGCTCGCCCGCAGCAGACGCGCCCCCGTCGGGCTCGCCCGCAGCAGACGCGCCCCCGGCGCCTTTGGGCTGTGCTGCCTCAGTCGGATCGACACCTCCGCTGGGGAGGGCCTCTAGAGGCGGATCCTGGGGCCCAGGATGCACGATCTGAGCCGGGCCGCCTCCACCGGAGGATCGGGGCCTCGCAGCGGGTGGATCGAGCTGGAAGATCCCAAGATACAGCAGACTGAGAGCCAGCCCCCCGACCCCGAACAGCACAGCGGTGGATCCAACCCGATCGCGGGCGGTGGGGGTGTCGGGGAGCTCGAAGTCGTAGGTCTCGGACGGGCGGGAGGCCAGCGAAGGGGTCTGGCGCAGCGAGGGATCCGAGAGGGTGCCCTCGGTGATGGTCCTGCCGTCGAAGTGGCCCGGGACGGGCTCGGGCTCGGGCCACTGTCGCTCCCTGGCCCACCGCTTGAGGGTGGGGCCCTCGAGCACGTCCGCCAGGCTGTCGCAGGTGGCCGCGACCTCAGCAGCGGTGGGGCGCTGGACTGGATCGTGCTCCAGGCAACGCGACAGCAGCGCGATCACCCCGGCGCTGAGCCGGGGGGGCAGATCCGCCAGCGCCTCGCGGATGTGTGTGGCGTGCAGCTTTGGATCCGCGGCCAGCCTGAACATCTCCACCGGGACGGGATCGGGGAACAGGCGGACGCCGGAGAGGCCCTCGTACAGGGTGCAGCCCAGACCGTACACGTCGGCGGCTGAGCCCACTGGATCCCGGCCAAAGCGCTCCGGCGCCATGTAGGAGAGGCTGCCGATGGCGGATCCCGTGCCGGTCCTCGACTCCCGAGTCAGCTCTCCGCTCACGGAGCGAGCGATGCCGAAGTCGAGCAGCTTGACCTGCCCGTGCCTGCCGAGCCGGATGTTGCTTGGCTTGATGTCCCGGTGGATCAGGTGGAGCGGCCGGCCGCCCTCGGGGGTGAGGGTGCACCAGGCGACATCCAGCGCCTCGGCGACTGCCCCCACCACCTGCAGCAGCGCCCGCGGGGGCAGCGCGACGATCCGCACCAGCGAGGACAGATCCTGGCCCTCGATGTACTCGGTGACCAGCCCGATCCGCCCCTCGAGCACCGCGATGTCGTGCACCCTGAGGATCGTGGGGTGCCGGAGCGCGCTCAGCAGCTTCCCCTCGTCGCGCAGGCGCCCCACCGCGTCTCCGGTGGTGTCGACGTCGAGGCGCAGCATCTTCAGGGCGACATCGGAGCTGATCCCGCCCGGACTCATCATCGTGGCGCGGTAGACCTCTCCGTAGCCCCCCCGGCCGAGACAGTGGTGGATCCGGAACTGCCTCTGGCGGGCGGGCTCCATGGGGCTACCCTATGGGATCGCGTCGACGACCTCAAACAGGAACAACGAGTCCATCGCGTGGGCCTCATGGTAGTCCTCCGCCGGCGCTACGGTGGCGGAGGCGACAGGCTGGAGATCGCCCGCGTTGACCGTGACATCGCGACAGTCTGCGTCGTACCCCATGGCCCACCCAACCTCGATCGCGCCCTCGCGATCGAGGGTGATGTAGTGGCCTAGGACGTAGGGGAGCCAGTCGTTGGCCCAGTCCCCGCCCCCGGCCAGCACGTCGCGCTCGAGCTCGGCGGCGTGCAGCGTCAGCGGCCCGATCCCGAGGCCCCAGGGCACCGACGCCAGCAGGGCCCGCAGATCGGTGAAGCCTCCGTACACGAAGGGATCGACGGTGCGGCAGTCGCTCACTCCGTTGACCAGATCGAGATCATAGGTGCCATACAGCGTAGCACCGGAGCTCCCCACCCAGGTGTCGTGGGCGCTGATCGAGGTGGAGAGATCGAACTCGATCGTGCACAGCGGTGGCTGCGTCTTGCCTGCGTCGAGGAAGGTGAAGACCACCTTCGAGGATCGGGCGCTCGCGAGGTAGCTGTAGTCCTCGAAGCCCCCTCCATTGACGATGCCCTGCCACTCGACCTCGACATACACGGGCTCGATCGGGGGGCCCGACGGGACATAGGCCGCGTCATAGCGGGGGGTGTCGTTGTAGATACAGGCCTCGTCGTCTCCGGCGGAGGAGGGATCGGTGCCGCTGCCGAGCTCAGCGCCGTCGCTGCTCCCGCCGGCGTCGGAGTCCGCCAGGGCTGGATCGGTGCCGTGGACGTAGGCCTCGTCGCCGTCGCTGATCCCGTCGTCGTCGCTGTCGCGGTCCCGAGGATCGGTGCTCAGCGTCAGCAGCTCAGCGCCGTCGGTGGCGCCGTCGTCGTCCATGTCGGTGTTCAGCGGATCGGTGCCGGTGGTGTTGATCTCCTGCCCGTCGGACAGCCCGTCGCCGTCGCTGTCGGCCACCGCGGGGTAGGTCTGGTGGATCAACGCCTCGTCGCCGTCGAGCAGCCCATCGCCGTCGGTGTCGGTCCCCAGCGGATCGGAGCCGTACAGGGTCAGCTCGTCGCCGTCGAGCAGTCCGTCGCCGTCGGTGTCCGGCATTAGGGGGTTGGTGAGGTAGACCTGCACCTCGTCGCCGTCGCTCAGCAGATCGTTGTCGGTGTCGGGATCCAGCGGGTTGGTGTTGGTCTGAGACAGCTCCTGCCCGTCGGACAGCCCGTCGTCATCGGTGTCGTCGTTGGTCGGATCGGTGAGGGTGGTCTGGAGCTCGACGATGTCGTTGAGGTTGTCGCCGTCGGTGTCTGCGAGGATCGGAGAGGTCCCGCTCAGGAACTCCTGGAGATCCCCCAGCAGATCGTCGTCGGTGTCGGGATCCAGCGGATCGGAGCCAAAGTCGACCTCGCTGCCATCGCCGAGCCGATCGTCGTCGGTGTCGGGATCGAAGGGATCGGTCTCAGCGAGCAGCTCGTCGAGATCCCACAGGCCATCGCGATCGGTGTCGGCCAGGCGGGGATCAGTGCCGATGTCGAGCAGCTCTTCGCCGTCGGACAGCCCATCGCCGTCGGTGTCGGGATCCAGCGGATCGGTCCGGTGGACCCGGGCCTCGTCGTAGTCGCTGATCCCGTCGCCGTCGGTGTCGACCACGTTGGGATCGGTGCCGCGATCGACCTCGTTGCCGTCGAACAGCCCGTCGTCGTCGCTGTCGCGATCGAGGAGATCGGTGAGGGTCTCGCTGAGCTCCTCGCCGTCGTGCAGCCCATCGCCGTCGCTGTCGTCGCTGGTTGGATCCGAGCCATAGGTCTCGAGCTCGGTCAGATCATCGATCCCGTCGTCGTCGCTGTCGGACCAGCGGGGATCGGTGCCGTACAGCTCGATCTCGTCGTAGTCGGACAGCCCGTCGTTGTCGGTGTCGGGCAAGGTTGGATCGGTGCGGTAGCGATCGACCTCCTGCCCATCGGTCAGCTGATCATCGTCGCTGTCGGGATCATAGGGATCGGTGAAGTGGATAAGCTGCTCGTCGTTGTCGAACAGCCCGTCGCCGTCGCTGTCGAGGTAGGGAGAGACCCCGACGGTCCCCAGGGGAGGTGGATCACCGCTGCATGCACCCAGATAGACCGCCGCCAATGTCGGAACCAGCCGTTTCATGACCCATCGCCCCCGAGGATGCCGTTGAAGGTACCACGCAACCCGAACGCTGGCGCCCCTCGGCCCCTATTTCCCGCAGCGGGGGACCATCGTCTCCTGGGCTCGGTGCATCTCCAGCGGATCTACGCCGGCGGATCTACGCCAGCGGATCTACGCCGGCGGATCTACGCCGGCCCAGGCCGCCCCCCACCACAGAGCGTCAAAGTTGGCTCGAGTCCGTAGGGAACACCGGACCATCCTGGCGGGTCGGGCTATCTGGGCGTACACAGGAGGGGAAGATGGTACCGCACCCAGAGGTGCACCCGACCCGGGGCCCGGGTCGGGAGAGGCGAGCGCCAAGGAGGAGCGCATGATCTCATGGCTCACCGCCGCGGCCCTGGCTGCTCCCGATCAGTTTGCGCCGTGCGACGTCCAGGCGCGCTTCTTCGCCTCTGAGACCCGGAGCCTGAAGAGCGAGCCCCCCGATCTCTGGTGGATCCAGGACGACCCCTGTGAGGGCGACACCCTGGCGGGGGCTCCTCCTCCGACGGGCGATGCGGTCTGGTGTGAGGATCGTCGAGGGCGGCGCCATGGCCGCCAGACCTCGTTCGAGGGCGGCCGGATCTCGCTGGAGACCGGGTGGTCCGTCGGCCAGGAGACCGGCGTACGGCGCGTCTATAACCCCGAGGGTGTGCTGGTGTCGACGACCGAGGTCCGGGGGGGGGAGCGCCACGGCGAGCGGGTCGAGGCCTCCCTGTCTGGGGGGATCACGATCTCCAGCTGGGTACGGGGGGAGCAGACCGGCCCGGTGTGGCACATCGACGCCTCGGGCCACCTCAACCTGGTGTCCCACTGGCGCGACGGGGTCCGCCACGGGCGGGCCTGCACCTGGCGCGACGGAGAGCTGGAGGTCGACACCGAGTGGCGCCTCGGCGAGCCGGCGGTCTCAGCTCCAGACGTGTCGCCCCCCACCACGATCACCCTCACCCCGCCGGGGCCCGAGGAGGGCTGATCTTGGGGCGCCACAGCCGCCAGGGCTGCACGTCCCAGCCGGTCTTGGGCCGCAGGAGATCGGAGCGGGGATCCACCACCTGCCGCGCGGGCTCGTAGGCCTCGTAGAAGGCCTCGAGGAAGCGCCGGTCGCTCCCCACCACCCGCGCCCAGCGCTGACCCCGCAGCGCGCCCTCGATCGACGCCAGCTCGTGCACGAACGGCCCCGAGGGGGCCTCGATGCTCCACACCCCCGCGTGGTGCAGCGAGGGGGGACGCCCCAGGTACACCGGCAGCCAGGCCGCATAGGGCGACAGCACCGGGCCCTCGACCTCGAGCAGGGACGAGAGCACCCGCCGCCCGGCGTCGAGATCGGCGCTGGTGGGGACGACAGCGGCCCGATCGAAGAGGATCACCGACCAGCTGAGCTGGGTGGTCAGCCCCCCGGCCACCAAGGCCCGGACCCAGGGCGTGGGGGCCTGCGCCAGCCAGCGACCACAGACGCACCCCAGGCCCACCGCCAGGCACCACGGCAGCGGCAGGTAGGCCCCGAGCAGCCCCCCACCCCGCGCCCGCAGCGCTGCGGCCCCGATCAACGCCACACAGCCGATCCCCAGGCCATAGAGCGCCCGCCCGGACGGAGCCGCGCCCCGCCTGCGCTGCAGCCCCGCGCCCAGCAACCACAGGCCCGTGGCCACGGGGATCGTGCCGAGGGCCCAGAACGCCACCGCGGACGGAGCGTTGTACAGCCCGGAGTCGGGGGGCGGGGGCCGGTAGGTTCCGAGGAAGGCGGAGATCATCCCGCTCCACACCCCCAGGATCGCACAGATCCCCGGTCCGATCCCCCGCTGGCGCTGGATCGACGACAGCACGGCCCACAGGCCGATCGCACCCACCGCCAGCGGCAGCGGGGTGCCGAGCTCCCGGGGCACCGCCAGCCACGCCCGCCCCCAGTCCCGGGGCTGGCTCGCGGGCACCTCGACGAGGTAGGCGAGGAACGCACCATCCGAGCGCCACTGCCACCAACCCCCCAGGGCCCCGGTGGGGATCAGCGCCACCCCTAGGAAGCGGCCCGCGGCCCGCCAGCCCTGCATCAGGCCGATCCCCAGCGCCATCGGGAGGGCAAACCCCGCCAGGGTGTGCTGGACCAGGGTGGCCGCACACAGCAACAGCCCGGACGCCACCTCCGCCCCACGACGGGCGTCGAGGCCCAGCGCGACGGCCCAGCCCAGCAAGGCCAGCCCTAGGCTGTCGGGGCGGACCAGATCGTAGGACGCACCGACGTGGGGGTAGGCCCCGAGGAAGATCACCGCAGCGCAGAGCGCCACCCGCAGCGGGGCACCGGCGCGCCGCACCACGGCCGCCGCCGCCGCCGCCGCCGCTCCGATCGACACGATCGACACGATCCGCCCCAGCAGCGGGGACAGGCCAAAGATCTTGCCCAGGGCTGAGAGGATCGCTGGATAGCCGGGGGGGATATCGAACGGGACGAAGTCGGGGCCGGGCACCACATACAGGGGCAGGTGGCGCTGTAACCGCCAGGCGTGGGCCAGCGTCCCCCCCTCGGTCCACTCCAGATCGAACGGGTGGCCCGCCCGCACCGCGATCGTGCTCCCCAGCAGCAGCAGCAACCCCGCCCCGACGGCCAGGGGCAGGACCCGCTCCAGGACAGCGAGGGCGCGGCCGGACATCGGGGCCCCGTAACCGCTGGAAGCGGATAGGAAAGACCCCCATGGTGGCTGCCGTCGACGAGCTGTGGGAGCGCCCGGGCCGGCTGGCGGTCCTCGCGCTGTGTGTCCTGGTGGGGATCGTCCACCAGGCCACCCGCTGGGGCTGGTTCATCGAGGACTCGGCGATCGTGTTCTCCTACGCCCGCACCCTGGTCCAGGGGGAGGGCATCGTGCCCTGGCCCGGGGCCGAGCGGATCGAGGGGTTCTCAGATCCTACCTGGGTCTTGCTGATCGCCTTGTTCCAGGCCCTGGGGCTGGATGGGTTCGTGGTCGCCAAGCCCCTGGCGATGATCCTGGGCTCCCTCACCGTGTTCGTGGTGTGGAGGCTCGCCCGGGAGGCCCTCCCGGATCATGGTGGCGAGGGCGCCCTGATCGCCCCGGTGCTGCTGGTGATCAACCCCCAGTTCGCGATCTGGTCGGCGAGCGGCCTGGAGAACAGCCTGTTCTGCCTGCTGCTGTCGGTGGCGATCCTGCGGACGCTGCAGGAGGTCCGCGGCGGGGGCTGGCCGCTGGCCTCGCTGTGCTACCTGTTGCTGGCCTGGACCCGACCCGAGGGGATCGGGTATGCGGCCCTCGGCGGGCTGTGGTTCGCGCTGTGGACCCTGCGACAGGGCCGCGGGCTGCGGCCCATCGCCACCTGGCTCGCCGTGTTCTGGATCCCCTCGCTGCTCCTCGAGGCCGCAAGGATCGCCTACTTCGCCTGGCCCCTGCCCAACACCTACTACGCCAAGATCCTCTCCCGGGGCTCCTACCCCTTCGACTGGGACGCCCGGGGCTGGGTGCACCTCCGAGGCTATGCCTCCAGGCTGTGGCAGGGCTTCTACCTGCCGGTCTACGTCCTGGCCCTCAGCGGGTTGCAGCAGCGCAGGCTCCGGATCGCGCTGGGGGTGGTGGGTCTGCTGGGGCTGTCCCTGCTGTGGCCGGGCCCCACCCGCCTACAGCGGCTGCCGATCTGGCCTCAGCTGCCCGATCCACCCGAGCTCTTCACCACGATCCGCGTCTGCCTGCTGTACGTGGCTGGCCTGTCGTTGCCGCTGCTGGTCGTCGGCCGCCCCGGCGCCGGTGCCCGGGGGCTGTGTTGGTACAGCGCGCTCGTCGGGATCTTCTTCTCGATCTACGCCAACGGCGACTGGATGGGGGCCTACCGCTGGATGTCCCTGATCGCCCCGGTGGGCTCGGTGCTGCTCGCCACCGGGCTGGTCGAGCTGGCCGACGCGCTGGAGCAGCGGAGCTCCGGCCAGCTCCGCTGGGGCGCGCCCGGCTGGCTGATCATCGCGTTCGGGGTGGGCCTGTTGCTGCCCGCCAGCGGCTACCAGACCCGTGATCATGTTCAGTACAACCGCAACGAGACCCCCGCCGTCGTGAAGCGCAGGGTGGACTACACCCGCTCGGTGGCGCAGCGCACGTTCCACGAGGGCCCGATCGTCAACCTCGAGATGGACATGGGCGCACACCTGTGGTGGGCGCCCGACTATGTCGAGGTCGACATGGCCATGCTGGTGGACGTACCCATGGGCCGCCACTGGTACCAGCAGCGCGACTTCATCGAGGAGTACATCTTCGAGGAGCGCCAGCCCCACTTCGCCCACGTCCACGGCTGGTGGGCCAAGTACAGCGGCCTGCGCACCTACGACGCCTGGGACGAGCGCTACGTCGAGCTACCCCCCTACGAGGACGTCCCCCCCTTCGTGGTCCACCGGGGCGTCTGGATGCGGCGGGATCTTGTGCTGTCCACCACTGCGCCCCGGCGCAGCCCCCGCCGGATCGCCTTCGAGGGCGGGATCGTGATCGAGGACCTGCACCTGCCCACCCGTCGCTGGGCCCCGGGCCTCGATGGCTTCCTGACCGCGCCGCTGTCGAGCCCCCCCCGCAGCGCTGAGCAGGGGGAGATCACGGTGATCGCGTTCCTGTCGAACGGCACAGAGCTCGCGACCTGGGATCTGCCGGTGAGCTACGGCCTGATCCCGATGTCCGACTGGAGGCCCGGCGAGCACTCTAGGGGCCAGCACGCGCTCGCGGTGCCCGCCGGGCTCCCCCTGGGGGTCTACGATCTGGGGCTGCTGGTGCTCGACGCCGACGGCCGGGTCTTGCCCGCGGGCGGCGCGTCCGGGCAGCTGCCCACCCCCGCGGTCGCGATCGTGCCCGCCCCCGGAGAGGCTCACCTCGCCGACGGCGAGATCCGGTTCCCCGCCATGATCCGGCTGCGCCCCGCCGAGGACGTGCTGGAGCACGCCGACGAGGCCCTGCAGCAGGCCCGCGCCCTCGCCCGATCCGGGGACTGCGACGCGGGGATCGCGCGCTGGCACGACGCCAAGCGCCACCGTCCCCGGGACTGGGGCTGGCACGAGGAGGCGAGGCCCGGGATCGGCCTCGACGTCGCCGATTGTTTGGCCCGCCAGGCCGAGGGGCTCCCCGAGCTGCAGGCGGCCGCCCTGCTGAGGCGCGCCCACTGGTGGGATCACCACAGCCCGGAGCTACAGCGGGTCAGCGCAGGGCTGGGCGAGCGCCTGTACCGGGGTGGGCTCGCCGCCCGGGCGGAGCAGGACTTCGAGCGCGCCTACGCCTTGTTCGACGCGGTGCTAGGCTTCCAGCCCTGGCGATCCTGGGCCCGGCGCTATGCCGAGGAGGCGAGAGACCACCGCCTGGATCTGATCGGCGACGTCCGGATCGGGCTCGGAGGCGCGGTGGAGCAGGGCGACCCGCCCGACGGCGGGTGACCGTCCCCGCGCTGTGGGGCCCCTCCGGAGGATCGATGACTACTCAAACCTGTCGCGATACATGCGCCATCTTTACCAAACCCCCGCCCCCGCGGGCACCTGGAGGAGAGATGATGCTCACCCTGCTGGCCCTGATCGCCTGTGTGGAAGACGTCGCAAAGGACAAGATCGAGGCCGTGGTCGAGGAGCCACCGCCGGTCGAGCAGCCCGCTCCGGCCGAGCCCGGGGAGGGGGCGGAGGTGGCCGGCGATCCCTGGATCGTCAACGTCGAGCAGTCGAAGATCGAGGCCCTCGGTGCCAAGATCACCGCCAAGCACCCGATCACCTTCCACGACTTCGAGGGCAAGATCCACGTCGCGGACGGCAAGCCCACCGGCGTGATGTTCACCGTCCAGATGAAGACCCTGACATCGGACAACGAGAAGCTCACCAACCACCTGCTCACCCCCGACTTCTTCGACGTCGAGCAGTTCCCCACCGCCGAGTTCAGGTCGACCGAGATCACCGAGGGCTCGGACGCAGAGGGCATGACCCACACGATCAAGGGGGACTTCACGATCCACGGCAAGACGAAGCGGATCACCTTCCCCGCGAGGCTCGAGCTCGGCGAGGGCGAGGTCAAGGCCTCGACCGAGTTCGCCCTGAACCGCCAGGACTTCGGGATCACCTACCCCGGAAAGCCCGACGACCTGATCCAGGACAACGTCGTGTTGACGGTGGAGCTGGTCGCCCCCGGAGCGTAGCCACACCCAGCGCCGCAGCCGCGGGCCGGCAGCCCACCCACGACCCCACCCCAGGTGCCCAGCTCCACCGCAGGAGCCGCTCAGGATCGCCAGGAGGTGCTGCTGGCCTCAGATCCCGCGCCCTGCCCCGGGACCCGGCCCGGGGAGACAGGCCCCGGAGAGCCTCCGCAGGGTCACAGGAGGTTCCTACCGATCCAGACGAAGCTGTCGTGTAACAAAGACGAGCCTCGATCGGGCGTGGACTGGGGTACGCTTGGGGTAGCACAAGGAGCCCCCATGCGAACGCCCCTCTTGTTGCCGTTGATCAGCTTGGCTGGTTGCAGCAGCGACATCCAGGTGGCCGGCGCGCAGAACACAGCCCCCGCTGCAGCGATCCAGTCCCCCAGCGACGGCAGCCTGTTCCTGTCCTCCGACGCCATCACCTTCGTCGGCCTGGTGTCCGACAGCAACGGGCTGGACGATCTGGCCACCGTGTTCTGGAACAGCAGCATCGACGGGGAGCTGGCCGACATCGACTCGGCCAACGTCGACGCAGACGGGCTGACGCGGCTGTCCACGGCGCTGTCCCCCGGGACCCACGCGATCACCCTGACCGCCACGGATCTCGCGGGGGCCGTGGGGGAAGACACGCTGGAGCTCGTCGTCGAGCCAGCGATCCAGGAGCCGTCGGCCACCATCGACTCCCCCGTCGACTTCTTCCAGACGCTGCCGGGGGAGGCGGTGGAGCTCGTCGGCACGGTGTCCGACGCCCAGCAGCCGCCGAACACCCTCGAGGTCGAGTGGGTGGTGACGGACAACGCCACCAACGACGTGGTCGACACCTTCGTCGCGCCGGCCACCGCCGCCGGCAGCACCTCCGCGACCTGGATCGCCCTGGGGCAGGGCTTCTACCGGATCGCCCTGTCAGTGCTCGACGAGGACGGTAACACCGCCGTCGAGGAGGTGTTGGTGGTGGTGGCCGATCCCAGCCTCGAAGATCTCGACGGCGACGGCTACGCGCCGGCCTTCGGCGACTGCGACGACAGCGACCCGACGGTGAACCCCGACGCCGACGAGACCTGCGGTGACGTCACCGATCATGACTGCAACGGCCTCATCGACGACAAGGATCTCGACGGCGACGGCCACATCGACGAGGCCTGCGTCAACTACACCGGCGGGGCACCGCTGGACGACTGCGACGACGACGAGCCCCTCACCTACGCCGGCGCCTACGAGCTGGCGGACGGGCTCGACAACGACTGTGACGGCGCGATCGACAACGGAGGCACCGCCTTCGACGACGACGGGGACTGCTTCTGTGAGATCGGGCCCTGCACCGGCTCGAGCGAGCAGTCCTGCTATGGCGCGCTGGCCGACGGCGACTGCGACGACGACGAGCCGTTCACCTTCCCCGGCGCGGTGGATCTGCCCGATCTGCTGGGCTCGATCGATCACAACTGCGACGGGATCGACGGCGACATCCTCGACTCGGTCTTCCTCGATCCAGTCGGCGGCTCAGACGTGAACATCGGCCTGGATCCAGGCTCTCCCCTGCTCACCCTGGGGGCGGCCTACGCCGAGGCGCTGGTGAGCGGCCGCAGCTGGATCCTGATCGCCGACGGCACCCTGACGTTCAACGGCCCCACCGACGACTTCGTCGAGGGCGTGAACCTGGCGGGGGGCTACGATGGGCTGTTCGATCGCTCGGCGGCGAACCTACCCCGGATCGAGCTGGTCTCGGAGGGCGAGCGCCTGACCGGCTGGTCCACCCCCACTGAGTGGCAGCAGATCGAGCTGCGCTCCGCAGACGCGACCACCACCGGGGGCTCGTCGATCGTCCTGTGGCTGGATCAGTCCACGGGCCTGATCCTCAACGAGTGTGTGATCGACGCCGGCGACGGGATGGACGGCAGCGACGGCGGCGACGGGATGGACGGCGGCGACGGCGGCGACGGCGGCGACGGCGGCAGCGGCTGCTCCACCGATCCGATCGGGGGCTCGTGCAGCGGGGCCCCCACCCGGGGCGCACAGGGCGCGGCCTGCTCGGGCTCGGTCTCGGGCGGCCGGGGCGGCGCCGCAGGCTACGCGGTCACCGCCGGTGGCGATGGCGCAGACGGTGGCGGCACGATCTCCGGGGCCGGCGGCGTCGGAGGGCAGAGCTCCTTCGATGGCGATCCGGGCGAGGTCGGTGGCAGCGGGAGCAGCGGCAACAACGGCACCCCCGGTGCGTCCATCGGCACGCTGCTGCCTGCCTTCGGCTACGCCGCCAGCGACGGCGGGGATGGCTCCGGAGGCTACGCGGGCTCCGGCGGCGGCGGCGGCGGCGGCGGCGGCGGCACCCAGATCATCTACATCATCTACGGCGGCGGCGGCGGCGGCGGCGGCGGTGGCGGCTGCGGCGGCTACCGGGGCCTTAGGGGCCGGGGCGGTGGAGCGAGCTTTGGCCTGGCCCTGACCCAGAGCTCCCACGTGACGATCCTCGGTGGCTCGATCGAGACCGGCTTCGGGGGTCGGGGGGGCAGCGGCGGCGTCGGCGGCCGGGGCGGCGCCGGCGGCCAGGGCGGCAACGGCGGCGCGCCCGCGGGTGCCTTCCTGAGCTCCACCGGCTCGGGCGGCGACGGCGGCGACGGCGGCAACGGTGGAGACGGCGGTCACGGTGGCGGCGGCGGTGGCGGCCCCTCCGTCGGCGTGATCTGCTCGGGGGGCTCCACCGCGACCATCACCGGCGCCGCCTTCAGCCAGGCCGGAGGCGGCCAAGGCGGCAGCAGCCTCGGCGCCCCGGGCGCGTCCGGCCTCGAGGTCAACACCGACGGCTGCTGATCGAGACACCCCGCCCTCCGAGGCGTTGGATCGCTCGATCCAACGCCTCGACTGCTCAGGGCCAGCGCACCCCCCGGGCGCACCCCCCGGGCGCACCCCCCGGGCACGGGCGCCCATGCCCGCGACCTACGACCCGAGACCCCGGGACCTACGCCGCGCTGGCCGGGTCCGGATCCGCCATATAAGAAAGGCTTCATGGGCAACGTACGCTTCTGGCGCCGGTTCAAGATTGCACCGGGCGTCACCCTCAACATCAGCAAGACCGGGTTCTCCTTCTCCTTCGGCCCCCAGGGCGCGAAGGCCACCATCGGCACCTCCGGAGGCCGCTTCACGGTGGGGATCCCGGGCACCGGGCTGTTCTACACCCACAAGTTCGGCGCCGGCGGCAAGGACAAGGACAAGAACAAGGACAAGGACAAGGACAAGGACAAGGGAGGAGCCGAGGCCGGAGGCTCCGCTGAGGCGACCGGCACCGGAGGCATCGACGAGTCCGAGCTCGAGGCCGCGGCCCGGGCGGAGATCGCCCTGCCCCCGCTCAAGGAGGGGCCACGCATCCCCCTCAACGAGCTCGAGAAGGACACCTTTGCCTCCGCCTGCGACGCGGTCGCTGCAGGTGACGAGGATCAGGGCCTCGAGATGCTCAGCAGCCTCAACCACCACCCCGACGCGGCCTTCCTCTCCGGGTTGTTGCTGCTGCGGGCCGACCGAGCGCACGAGCGGGCCGCGAGCCTGCTGCGCAGCGCGTTCGCAAGCCGAGACGTCCTGGGTCATGTCTTCGAGGAGTGCGGTCGAGAGCTGTCCCTGGAGCTGCCCATCACCGACGAGGTGAGCGTGCGCCTCGGCCCCGACGGCCTCGGGGCTGCGCTGGCGTATGTCGAGGCCCTGCAGCGCCTCGATCGGATCGACGAGGGGATCGCGGTGCTGGAGCAGCTCGAGACGAGCTACCCCAACCATCCCCTGATCTCGATGTCGCTGGCCGATCTCCGCGCGCCCTGAGCCACCCTAGGCGTCCCCGGGCATCCCTGGGGCCCCCCAGGTGCTTCGGGTGCTTCGGGCACCCTGGGCGCTCCGAGCGCTCCGGGCGCTCCGGGCGCTCCGGGCGCCCCGGGCGCTCCGCCCCCAGGCCCGGGCTGCCAGATCCCGAGCAGCGCAATAGTGGGGCTGGATGGCGCGCAGATACAAATACAGCAAGTCCGCGGGGGCTGTGCAGGATGCCATGGTCCAGCGTGGGGCCGAGCCACCGATCCAGCAGGCCGCAGAGATGTCCCCGCCGCTGCAGGTGATGTCTCGCCAGGCGCTGAACGTCTTCGATGAGGATCTGGTGAGCGAGCCCGCCGACGACAAGGCCGGGCTGGGGGAGCCAGCCCCCCGGCGCGGGCGTCGGGCCCAGGTCCACGACCGAACCCGCACCAACTTCGCCCAGCCAGCCCCCGCTCCCCCCCAGATCGGAGCGCTCCAGCCCCCGACCGGCCGCGATCCCCAAGCCCACTCCGGAGTCTCCACGATGTTCTTCCACACCGTCGCAGAGGGTCAGCGGGTCCTGGTCACCGATCGTAGCGGCAAGATCGAGGTTGTGGAGGGCCCCCGGCGCTTCTGGAGCTGGGGCAAGACGGTCCGCGCCATGGTGCACTACGTCGCCCACCCCGGCGAGTTCTTGATCGTGCGCTTCCGGGACGGACGGCAGGAGCACCTGGCGGGGCCCGATCACTGCTGGTTCGATCCCCGCGTCCACATGGAGATCGAGAAGGAGGAGGCGGTACAGATCTCCGCCAAGGAAGCGGTGGTGGTGTACAGCGAGGGCGACAGCGGCGCAGAGAGCGTGTCGAGGCGGCTCGTCTATGGCCCCGCCACCTTCGTCCCCGGCCCCGGGGAGTGGCTGCACACCTTCCGCTGGCACGGCCCCAGCCCCGAGGTCGGTGGGTTCCAGAAGGTCCCCGGTGCGATGGTGTTCCAGAAGCTGTGGCTGATGCCCGATCAGATGTATCACGACGTGGTCGACGTGCGCACCGCCGACGACGCCGTGCTGACCATCCGGCTGATGCTGTTCTACGAGCTGACCGACATCGAGCAGATGCTCTCCGCGACCCACGATCCGATCGGAGACTTCGTCAACGCAGCCACCAGCGACGTGATCGACTTCGTGGGGAGGCTCACCCTGGATCGGTTCAAGGCTCAGACCGAGGCGCTGAACCGGCTCGAGACCTACCGCCAGCTCGTCGATCGTGCAGCACAGTCGGGCTACCGGATCGACAAGATCGTGTACCGGGGCTACGGCGCCCCCCCGGCCCTGCAGCGCCTCCACGATGAGGCCACCCAGTCCCGGGTGCGGCTACAGCTGGAGCGCGCCACCGAGCAGCAGGCGCAGGAGCTCGAGGACTTCAAGCTCGATCGCCGCCTGGAGCGGGCGAGCAAGGAGCGGGAGCAGCAAGGCGCGCAGGCCGCCCACGAGCTGGCGCTGGCCCAGCAGCGCCGGGACGCAGACCGCGCCGCTGCCCGCCTCGATGCAGAGCAGGCCGAGGCGCTGACCGCGACCCAGCAGGCCCGCCACCGCCGACACCTCGCTGAGCTCGCGGCCCTGGGGGTGGATCTCACCGCCCTGCTCACCCGGGGCGCAGCCGATCAGACGATCGAGGTGCGCGGGGGCAGCACCCCCCACCTCCACCTCGATCGCAGCCCACGCTGAGGGGCCAGCCCGGGCCTGGGCTCGCTACCACAGCTCCCTGCGATCCGCGTCGGGATCGGTCTGGGGTGGGCGCCCCCAGGAGCCGCTGATCCGGGTCACGGCGGCGTGCATCCGACAGCCCGCGGGCTTGTCGTCGAGGTAGTAGACCGGACAGCGCCCGATCTCCACCACCTCCAGCCCCAGCTCCCTGGCCCGGGCGACCCCGTCGCGGTGGCCGCTCTTGAAGCTGAACCAGACCTGGGTGCAGCCGGCCTCGTGGGCCAGCTCCACCGCCCGGACCGCGGTCCCGGGGTGGACCCACACGATCGCCAGCGAGCCCCGATCGGCGGGGAGCTCGTCGACCGAGGTGTAGATCCGGTGCCCCGGAGCGCCCCCCCTCGACTCCCTCAGCCCGTCGAGATCGAGGCAGTAGAAGCGCTTGCCCGCCCGGGTGTAGGCATAGAACGAGTAGGCGGGGAAGCGATCTGCGCCGGACTCCCCGATCAACAAGAACCCGTCGGCTCCATTGATCACGTCCTCGAGGGGGTGGGACATCGAACCTCCGCGCCCGCCCTTATCGATTGGATCCGGTGATCGCACCTGTGGATCCCTCGCTCGTCCAGGGGGGCAGCGCAGGTGGCTGTGCCCCCGCAGCGGGTGCGGTGGAGCCGCTACCAGGTGTCGAGGGCGTACCAGCGGGCGGCGCCCGAGCTGAGCCAGCCTCCGCTCTGGGCGCACTGGACCTGGGCCTCCCAGATCATCGCGTGGGTCGAGCCATCGTACTCGCGGATCCAGTCGCCGTAGCAGCCGACGATCGGGTTGCCCGTCGACGTGGTGCGCGAGGTGCCCTGTGGACCACAGCTGCCCTCGTGGGCGTCGTAGGCGTGCTGGACCACGGCGGTGGAGCTGACCTCGTCGACGTCGATGATCAGGCTACGGCCACGATCGTTGTCGAGCAGCATCACCCGACCATCAGGCGTCAGGTTCAGGCCGTGCTGGAAGCTGAAGCCATCGGCCTGCCCCACCTGGGACCAGTCCACGGTGATGTCGCTGGGCAGCCCGCTGTTGTCATCCCCCGTCAGGATCCAGATCGGGGTGCCGAAGTCGGGGCTGGTCGGATCGCCGACGATCTTGCCGATCGCGCTCTGGGCGAGCCAGGACAGGTAGATGTCGCCGGCCTCGTCCACGTAGATCGTGTTGGTGTGCAGCCAGTCTCCGCTCCAGTTCGCCGGGATCGGCAGGTGCTCCTCGGGCAGCCAGCGGGTGATCTCGTTGCCGGTGTCGTCGACGAGGATCAGCGTGTCGAGCCCATCGAGGCCGAACCAGGAGCCGCCCGTGTCCTGGAACATCACGTAGTAGGTGTCGTCGTGCTTGAACACGTCGTGGTGCAGACCATTCCACAGCCCCCCCGTCGCGTTCAGGGTGTCGTCGAGGTTGTTGAACCGGATCACGTCGGCTCCGGTCAGATCCACCTCGATCAGATCCCCCTCAGACTCCCCAAGGATGGTGTGCTCGTCGGTGAACTGGACCATGTCGATCAGGCCGAAGGCCCCGGGGCTGTCCATCTCCTCGTACCAGACCAGATCGCCGGTGTTCGTGTCGTAGATCACCGCGGTGGCGTCGGTGTTGCAGGGCAGGTGGGTGCCGATCAGCCCCATGGTCGAGGCGCCGGTCATCGCCAGGGAGCTCTCGATCCGGCCGGGGAGCGCTCCAGTGGTGAAGGTGTCGGTCGCGATCTGCGCGGGCCAGCTGGTCGGCGAGGCGGAGATCTCGTACTCGGTGTCGGGCGCCAGGAAGTAGACCGGGATCTCGTGTCTCGCAAGCTCCTCGTCGGACGGCTGAGAGCGGACCACGCTGAGCCCGTCGGTCCGGACGTAGCTCAGCTCCACCGGCTGCGCAGGCTCCACGATCACGATGCACCGAAACCGCAGCGGGTTGCTCGTGTCTTGGCAGCTGACCTCCAGCTGTGTCGGCACGGGGTAGGCCGCGGTGGTGCCGGTGTCGGTGCCGGTGCCGGTGTCGGTGCCGGTGCCGGTGCCGGTGCCGGTGTCGGTGTCGGTGCCGGTGTCTGACGACGTGTCCTCGAGGGTGTCGCCGTCGGTGTTGGGATCCACGGTGGTGTCCTTCACCGTTTTGTCCCCTCCGCAGGCGTTGAGGGCAGAGATCAACAAGAGGATCGAGGTCTGTCGCATCGTTGTCCCGGGCTCGAGAAGCGCAAGGGATTATGCCTCGCTCTCCAGGGCTCCTGTGTAGGGATCTTGTCGAGAGCTCCGGAGCACCTAGATACATCGGTCGTGCCCGGATCGTCCGGGGCCTGACGCCTCGTCGACGTCCGGGCTATCCTCCGGGGGTGTCCAGGCGCCTGCTGATCACTGGCTCCAGGGAGTGGACCGACGAGGCCGCGGTGCACGGGGCGCTGCTGCTGTGGGGCCCCGGCGTGGTGATCCATGGTGCAGCCCGGGGTGCGGATCGGATCGCAGGGGCGCTGGCGGCTCGGCTCGGCTGGCCGGTGGAGATCTACCCCGCGGACTGGGATCGCCACGGCCGAGCTGCGGGGACGATGCGCAACCGGGTGATGGTGGAGCGGGGAGCCGAGGTGTGCCTCGCGTTCCCCCTGCGGGGCTCCCGGGGGACCTGGGACTGCGTCCGCAGGGCGAGGGCGGCTCGGATCGAGGTCGTGATCCGTGGCCCCCTGCAGGGACGCCTGTGGCAGCTCTGGCGGGGCCCGCTGCGCTGCGGGATCCAGGTGGTGGAGGGCCAGGTGATCGAGGCCTGCCGGGCGCTGGCCAGGACCCGGGGCCAGGCGTGGCGCGAGGTCAAGGCCCAGCTGGCGGCGGAGGGCTGGCATGGAGCCCCGCTGCGGGGGCTCAGGGCGCACGGATCGGAGCCCCCGGGGACCTGATGGCTCGCCGGGGGTGGGGTCAGGTGGTACAAGCCTGGGTCTGGAGAGGCGAGGATCCGATGAACCACCCTACCGCCGCGCTCAGCCTGTCGCTGCTGGTGGCCTGCCATGGCACCTACCCGGACAAGGACGACGTCCTGGACAGCGCCGACGAGGCCTTCTGCGCCACCCCCTACGGCGGGCCGGTCCTGATCAAGGAGGCGTACATCCGCTGCGAGACCCCCGGATCGGTGCTGTTCCGGGCCCGCACCGACGGGCTGACCTCCGGCGGGCTGATCTTCAGCCAGGAGACCGGCAACAGCGATCTGATCGCTCAGTGGTCCGACGAGCACGAGCTCGAGAGCGTCGACGCCGATCCCTGTGGCCGCTACGACGAGCTCACCCGGAGCCTGATCACCGGCGTGCCCGCCGAGGACTGGGAGCTCAACGTCGCCACCTCCTTCCGGTGCGACTCCGTCGGGGGCTACCCCTACCACCACAACGCCGACGTGATGTCCTACGCGATGCGGATCTATGATCGCGACGGAGCCCTGGCGGACTGCATCGCCGGCGGAGACGATCCCAACGGGATGATCAACGGCACCTACAACCGGGTCAACGATCCGGTCCATCCCGAGGAGCTGGTGATGTGCGCCATCGGGATCTTCAGCTACTGAGCGCTCCCTCCGGAGCCCGCCTCAGCTGCTCCTGGAGCGCCGCCCGGGCTTCAGCCCGAGCCGCTCCATCTTGTACAGCAGGGTTGAGCGAGGGATCCCCAGGATCCGTGCAGCGCGGGCGCGGTTGTTCTCAGCCTGGCGCAGCGCATCCTCGACCATGCGGCGCTCTGGATCCCTGCCCCCGAGCCGGGCGTTGGGTGGCGGAGGCTCCCCCTCGAACGACCACGGGTTGAACGACAGATCCCCGGCGCCGATCCGGGGCCCCGCCATCACGCTGGCCCGGATCAGCACGTTGCGCAGCTCGCGCACGTTGCCCGGCCAGTCGTAGCTCTGCAGGGCGGCCATCGCCTCGGGTGAGAGCTCCAGGCCGGGGTGGTTCCGGGCGAGCAGGGTCTTCGCGAGCACCGGCACGTCGTCTCGGCGCTCGCGCAGCGACGGCAGCCGGACCGCGAGCACCACCAGCCGCCAGTACAGATCCTCGCGGAAGGTGCCGGCCTGGATCATCTCCACCAGGTTGCGGTTGGTCGCCGCCACCACCCGCACGTCGGGGAAGGTCGGCTCTCGGCCTCCCACCCGTCGGATCTCGCCGGACTCCAGGGCCCGCAGCAGCTTCGCCTGCAGCTCGAGCTTCATCTCCCCGATCTCGTCGAGGAACAGGGTGCCCCCGTCGGCGTGATGGAACGCGCCGTCGGTTTGGGTGACGGCCCCGGTGAACGCGCCCTTCTCGTAGCCAAACAGCTCGGACTCGAACAGGTTATCGGCGATCGCAGCACAGTTGACCGGGACGAACGGCCCCTCCCCGGCCGGGCTCGCCTCGTGGAGCCCCCGGGCGGCCAGCTCCTTGCCAGTGCCGCTCTCCCCCACCAGCAGCACCGGTGCGTCGTGGGCCGCCATCCGGAACAGGGCCCCGAACAGGCGGTGCATGATCGGCGAGGCCGCGACCATCTCCCCGAAGGACTCGAGATCCTTGTGATCCTCAGTGGTGCTCAGCTCCACCCCGAAGCCGTGCTCCCCCACCCGGACCTCTTCGCCCGTGAGGATCGGCGTGATCTCCCGCACCCGGGTGCCGGCGAGGAACACCGCGGCGGTGCCCGCCTCGATCATCGGACGCCCCCGGACCACCCGGACGTACAGCGCGTTGGCGGGCAGCTGCGCGTCGAGCTCCACCGTCGCGCCGGGGCCCCCGACGCTGGTGCGCATCTGCCTGAGGGGCACGACCTGCCCCTGCAGGGGACCCCGTGAGAGCCGAAGCTGTGCCCGGACCATGGCCACCCCCTGCTCGCTGCCCTCGATCAGCTCCACATGGGCGGCCGCGGGCACCGGCACTGTGGCCGTGGGGGAGCGCAGCAGCCCGTCGACGTCCTCGGTGAAGCGGATCCGGTAGATCCCGACCGTCAGCTCGTCGCCATCGGACAAGGTGACGTCCTCGACCCGGGATCCGTTGAGGATCGTGCCATGACGGCTGCGATCGAGCAGGCGCCAGCCATCGGGACGCCCCTCCACGATACAGTGGATCCGGCTGACGCTCTCGGACGGCAGGGCCACGTCGCAGCGGTCAGAGCGCCCCAACACCGTGCGCCCTCTGCGCAGCACGTGGACGAACAGGGAACGCCCCTGCTCGTAAAAGTGCAGCTGTGGCATGGATCCTCCGGGACAGCAGGCGGCAGAGTGTATCTGCTCCGGCACAGCCCGCCCCGGAAGTCGCGCCTCCCCACACCCCCACGCCCCAGCCCAGCCCCCCCCGGGGACCAGGGCCCACACCCCTGCTCCGTCCGACACCGACCAGCGCGCTCCTGGCGAGCCTGCTCCTGACGAGCCCCGGGGCGCTCACCCGGAGCCCAGCTCCGACCACATCGCCTCGAAGGCCTCGGAGAACGCCCGGACCAGGCTAGGATCTTCGGTGATCAGGAAGTTCTCGCGGTTGTTGAGATCGGCGCCCCGGGTCCAGTTGTAGGAGCCGGTGACCAGGGTCCGGC
>DRPG01000019.1 GCA_011376105.1 Deltaproteobacteria bacterium | reverse complement strand
GAGGGCGAGGGCGAGGGCGAGGGCGAGGGCGAGGGCGAGGGCGAGGGCGAGGGCGAGGGCGAGGGCGAGGGCGAGGGCGAGGGCGAGGGCGAGGCCACGCAGCCCTAGGTCGGGGCGCGCTGGCTCGGGCCGCTTCTCACCCCCGGGGGTGCACGGCGCGGCCCAGCTGCGCTATCTTGCCGTCTATGGATCGCCGCACGAACACCATCCACCTCTCCTCGATCCTGATCCTCGGGCTGCTCTGGGCTCCGGGGTGTGGGCTGCGGGGCCTCTTCGGCGGCAGCAGGGGGGAGGGGTCCCAGACCAACCGCGTCGCCTGCGAGAGCTACGTCGCACACATGAACACCCTGACCCCGTGCATGGGCGTGAGCTACGAGGTCGACAACTTCTGCGCAGGGGCCAACGCCAGCTCGGTGGACATGGTGCCCTACTACCGGTGCCTGCAGGAGAACTCGTCGTGCGACGGCACTGAGCCGGTCTACAATTTCGACGACTGTGAGCCCCCCACCGAGGTGATGTAGCCACAAGCGGGGTCTGGGCAGAGGCCCCCGGGCGGGCGGCGTCCACCTAGCATGGAGGCTTCAGTGATGTCCCGATTGGCAGAGGCCCCCGGGCGGGCGGCGTCCACGGGCGGTCGGCGTCCACGGGCGGGCGAGGGCCCCGGGCGGGCGACCTCCACGGATGGCCCCGGGCGGTCGGCGTCCACGGGCGAGCGAGGGCCCCGGGCGGGCGACCTCCACGGATGGCCCCGGGGCGGCGAGAGACCCCGCACGAGGTGCCCTCTCGCGGCTCGGGCTACGTTGATCGTGAGGAGGGCTTTCGATGAGCGTGTGGCGTCGGCTGACGAACGTGGCGCGGGGCAAGCTGTTGATCTGGCAGCAGGGCACCCCCCATCCAGATCTCAACCCCGCTGAGATGCGGCTCAGATCCGGGGCTCCGTCCGCTGGGTCGGCTCCAGCCTCCGGGCTCCAGGGGGAGGCGCCGGAGGAGGCGCCGGAGGAGGCGCCGGAGGAGGCGCCGGAGGAGGTGACCCGCAGATCGCCCAGGCCGCGCAGGCTGTAGCCCGCGGTCACAGGAGCGCTGCGAGCTGCCCTGGATCCGTGGTGGGTCGCTGGCACACCCCCCCCTCACAGACGTAGGCGGTGGGTTGTTCGCCCTGGGGGAGCTTGCCCTGGATCCAGGGCACGCGCTGGGCGATCGCGTCGAGCTGGCTCTGCTCGACCATGATCCGGGTGGTGTAGGGGAGCCATCGGCTGCGCACGACATCGATCAGCGGTGCTGGATCGGCCCCGGGGGGCCACACGATCACGAGCTCCTGCGCGGGTGCGTGCCTACGGGCCAGGGCCCCGATCATCGCCGGCACCGCGGTGGGGCGCTCGGTGAGCTGATGAGCGTGGGCTGCGAACCCCCGATCCGCCAGCGCCTGCCACTGGGGATCGAGGGTGAGGTGGGACAGCCGCAGCAGCGCCTCCAGCACCAGCGCCGTGCCCGAGGGCTCCGCGCCGTCGTGATCGGGCCTAGAGCGCACCAGCAAGGCCTCGCCATCGTCGGGGGTGCGGAACCAGCCCCCCCCGGGGGCGGCAAAGTGGCGCTGGACGATCTGCAGGCGTGCGCTGGCCTGATCGATCCACGCTGGATCGCCGGTCGCCTCGAACAGATCCAGGCACGCGAGCGCGAGGCTCGCCTCGTCCTCGAGGACCGCGTCGGGCAGGGGGGCTGTGCCTCCGCTCCCGCCGGGCTGGCGCGCGAGCCGCCTCAGCCTGCCGTCTTCGCCCAGGGCTCCGCTGAGGACCGCGGTCGCTGTTTGTACCGCGGCCTGGGCCCAGCGGGGCTCGGCCCGGGCGACGGCGGCCCGGGCCAGCGCTGAGATCGCGTAGCCGTTCCATGCGGTGACGATCTTGTCGTCGCGCTGTGGCGCCGGGCGGGTGCTCCGGGCCTGCAGCATCGCGTGTCGGGCCCGCTGCAGGGCCTCGCGCTCGCCCGGAGCCGGTGGACGGGCCTGATACAGCACCGAGCGGCCCTCGACGGGGCCGACCGCGGTGATCCCATAGAGCTCCTGGACCAGGGCGGAGGACTCAGGATCAAGGATCGCGTCGACCTCGGCCGGGATCCAGGTGAAGAAGCGGCCCTCCTCGAGGTGACCGTCGGGGGCTGGGCTGTCGGCGTCGGTGGCGGAGGCGAACGCCCCGCCG
>DRPG01000018.1 GCA_011376105.1 Deltaproteobacteria bacterium | reverse complement strand
TGGCGCGCTTGGGATCGAGCGCCAGCAGCTCGTCGTCACGGGCCGCGATCCCCCGGACGTCGACGATCGACAGCTCGTGGGCCTGGAGGACCTGTGCGGCCCAGGATGGGGTGAACAACAGGGCGAGCATCGGCATCTCCGTGGCCTTGGGGGTCGTGGCCTTCCACGGTCGCGGTCGCGGTCACCACGCCGGACATGTACACTATCGATGGATCCAGGGCGCTGCTGTCCCTCGACCCCCAAGCCCCACGGCTGCCGCGTCAGGTCAGGTCGCCCGCACGGGGCAGGGCGTCGAGGAAGGTCATCAGAGCTTCGTTGACTGCCTCGGGCTCCTCCAGGGTGCAGGAGTGCCCTCCACGGGGCAGCTCGACCCACTGAGCGCCGGCGATCCCCTCGACCAGCTGCCGGGCACGAGGCAGCGCGATGGCCGCGTCCTCCCGGGCACGGACCACCAGGGTGGGGCAGCGGATCTGGCTGAGCTCGTGCTCGACCCCGTCGCGCTCCAGCACCCCGTTCACCGCCTTGTAGACCGAGCGCGCGTTGGCCATCAGCAGCCCGCGGATGCGATCGACGCGCGGTGCCCGGGAAGGATCGGCGAGGACCGAGGCCCCGCACATGATCTTCAGCACCCGGTCGGCGAGCCAGCGCTGGATACCCAGGGTGCGGGCCGCTAAGTTCAGGGCCCGGTAGCGGCGGAGGTGCTCGGTGGGCTCGGGATCCGCTGCGGTCTCCAGCAGGATCAGGGAGCGGACCAGATCCGGCCGCCTCGCGGCGATCCGCAGGCCGACGAACCCCCCCATGGACAGCCCCACGAAGTGGACCGGGGCGATCTGAAGGGCCTCGATCAGGGCGATCGCGTCGGCGGTGACCGTCTCGATCGTGACGATCCGCCCGGGGGGCACCGAGCTAGCACCCTGGCCCCGATGATCCCAGGCCACACAGCGGTGGCGGCCCCGCAGGGCCTCGATCTGGGGCTGGTACAGCTCGTGCGAGAACAGCAGCCCGTGGGAGAAGCAGATCGTCTCGTCGCCCTCGTGGGTGTCGAGGATCTCGAGTTGCGCTCCTGGGACCTTGATCTGTGCCACCGATGCCTCCGGCGGGCGGGGTTATCCTCTGGGTGGTGAGCACGCGACCTGACGATCCGTTGCTGAGCCAGGTGCTCACACCCGAGCAGCTCGACGGCCTCGCTGAGGACTGGCAGGCCTTCGTGTCCCGGACCGGCAGCGCTGATCGCGATCTGTTCGTCCAGTACCTGCATCAACAGGGCCTGATCAGCCACGACCAGCTGGTCGCGGCCCTGCGGCTGCGGGGGCGTCCCGAGCTGACCGATATCCGCACCCTCGATCTGCGGATCCAGGGGCGGGGCAGCTCCGAGCGGACCTACGCTACGATGAGCCCGGCGGGCCAGTACGCCCTGCTGGGGCGGATCGGCTTTGGGGCCATGGGGGAGGTCTTGGTCGGCAAGGACCACGATCTCAAGCGGAAGGTCGCCTATAAGCGGCTCACCGAGAAGTACCGGCGGGAGGATGCCGTCCGACAGCGGTTCCTGGCCGAGGCCCAGTTCACCGCCCAGCTCGATCACCCCAGCATCCCCCCGGTCTACAGCCTAGAGCTAGGCTCGGGGGGGCACATGGGCTACGCGATGAAGCTGATCGAGGGCCAGACCCTGCGGGAGCTGCTCGACGTGGAGCGCGTCCGCCGTGGGGAGGGGCGCCCGCCCCGGGTGGGGCTCGCCGATCGCCTCGAGCTGTTCCTCCGGGTCTGTGATGCGGTGGCCTACGCCCACAGCCGGGGGGTGCTGCACCGCGATCTCAAGCCCGACAACGTGATGGTGGGCCGCTTTGGGGCCACCTACCTCATGGACTGGGGGCTGGCGCGCCTGATCGGAGAGGAGGAGGAGGTCCGGGAGCTCCCGAGCCGCAGCCCCCACCCCCTGCGGACCCGGGTGGGGGCTGCGGTGGGCACGCCCGCCTACATGTCGCCGGAGCAGGCGAGGGGCAACAACACGACCCTGGATGGACGCTCCGATCAGTATGCTCTGGGGCTGATCCTCCAGGAGTTGGTGACCCTCGAGCCCGCGGTGGCCTCCTCCAGCGCGGCCGCGGCGCTGGAGGAGGCCGCGCTGGCTCGTCGGGGGGCGATGGAGGGCGGCCCCGTTACGCTGCGGCGGATCGTGGATCGGGCCTGCGCTCGACGTCCCGAGGCACGCTTCCCCGACGTCGCCTCCCTCGCGGTGGAGGTCCGGAGGTTCCAGCGCGGCGAGCTGTCCGAGGGCCGCGCGTGGCTGCAGGGGAGCGTGGGGCTGCTGATCCTGGTCGGGGCCCTGGTGGCGATCACCCTGTCGTCGGGGCTGCTCGGATCGGGGATCGCGATCTTTGTGGGGACCTACGCTCAAGATCAGCGGGAGGCCAGGATGGGGCAGATCCTGGTCCGTCTCGGGGAGCAGGCGCTGCGGATCGAGCGCGAGCTACAGCAGCACGAGCAGACGCTGGAGGTGTTGGCGAGCGGCGCGGGCGCCCTGCTGCTGGCGGGGACGCCGGATCTGCAGGCCCGGCTGCTCGAGCCCGCAGACTTCGCCCCCGGGGGCCTTCAGCCCATCGATCTGGCCCTGGATCCCAGGCTGGATCGGCCGGTGAGCCGCTCGGAGCCCGTGTTCGCGCTGGCCCCCGGCGCCCCCCGGGCCCGGCTGCTGGCCGCGGCCCACCGGCTGGTGCGCCTTCGCTCAGAGCTCCAGCGGGTCGTCACCGGCGTCCCGGGCCAGGGCCCCCGGGTCGACGCCGTCCACATTGGCACCGCGGACGGGCTGTACATGGCGCTGCCGGGACATGGAGCCCTCGACGAAGGATACGATCCCCGACGCGAGGCGTGGTATCGCCGGGCGATGCACCGGTCGGGGCCGGTCTGGGGGGATCTCCGCTCCGCTCCAGGCCAGGGGCTCCTGATCTCCTGCAGCCGTGCCCTGCACTCTCCGGGTGGATCCCTGCTGGGGGTGGTCGGGGTCGAGATCGCGCTCAACCACCTGGCCGAGGCGCTGCTCGCGCCCCCAGGGCTGCCGATCGAGGAGGCCTGGCTGCTCGACAAAGACGGTCGGATCCTGCTGGTGGCCTCGTCGCCGACGACGCCGCCGGCCCCGGCTCCCCACCCCGATCCCGCGGTGATGGAGGCCGCGATCGCGGGACGCTCAGCAGGGCTGCCGCTGCCGGGGGGGCGCTGGCGGCTGGTGTACCCGCTGGGGGCCCTTGGTTGGTCCTATGTGGCTGAGATCCAAGGGCCCGTCCTCATCGGTGGGTGAGGGATCGAGGGGCCCTGGCCGGGAGGTGTCTACCAGCGGGCGGGCCTCCGGCGCCGGAGCAGCAGCAACAGGGGAGCCCACAGCATGGCCGCCACAGGAGAGCCCGATCGACAGCCGCAGCTGCTGCTGGGCTGCTCGCTGGTGCCGTCTTCGGTGCTAAAAACGGTCTCGGTGGGCTCAGGCTCAGCCTCGACGATCTCCATGGAGTAGCTGTAGGTGAAGCGCTCTTCGGCCCACAGGCTGTTGTACTCCTTGGCCCAGGCCCCCACCACGAGCCAGATCCGGTCCTCCTCGCCCACGCCCTCAAGCACGAAGGAGGCCCGGCGCCCATCGAAGGGGACGTCGTGGTAGGTGTAGGTGTCCTCGCCGAAGTCCTGGATCAGGCGGGCTCCAAAGCCCACCCGGCTGCCTTCGTCCCCCCGGTTGCCATCGATCGTGATCGTCAGATCCCCCGGATCGGGGCTCCGCAGCCGGATGACGTTGTAGCCATAGTGGCCCGGGGCCCGCTCCGTGACCTCCTCGGTGCCTCCGGTGCCCTCCCCTGAGAACGTGGCCATGATCGGATCGATGCCGAAGATGTCCTTGTAGTCGTTGACCTGTTCCTTGAACCCCGCGCCCAGGGTGTAGTCCCAGACGGCGTTGTGTGCTGTGTGATCCAGCCAGACCTCGTCGAGATCGAGCCCATCGTCCGCCATCCGGGCACGCAGGACCTCGAGGGGATCGGGCTCGGCCCCGGTGTCCATCCAGGTGTCCCGGATCAGCTGCCAGCCGCCGAGCTCGGACACGAAGACGGGGAAGAGGAAGGCGCCGTACTGGTAGTACTCCTGCAACGCCCCGGTGTCGGGGTAGTCGAAGAAGGGCAGGGGGTACTCGTTGAGCAGGCCGTAGGCGAAGAGGAACTCTCCGTTGTAGGGGTTGTTGTAGTCGACCGCGTATGCGCCCCACTCGGCGGTGGCCTCGGTGAACCAGGCGGAGATCCCCGAGTAAGCAAACCGCTCAGTGGCGCCCTGGATGGCGTGGTAGAACTCGTGGTGGGACACCTGGGCCGCGTACTGGTTGTCGAACAGGACATCGCGGCTGATCACGATCATCGGCCAGCCTTCATCATCGAACCAGTAGTAGCCCCCCGCCCCCAGCGAGGACGGCGCGCCGTCGCCGCTGTCGCTGATGTAGACGTTGAACCGGACGCTCTCGGTCCCGTAGGGCGTGGCGTGATCCATCTCGCCGACGTACACGCTCCAGGCGTGCTCGAACGAGTCGAGGAGGTTCTGGACCTGGTTGTTGCTGAAGGAGCCGGAGTTGCCCCAGTGGACCGCGAAGTTCTGGGAGCCCCGGGTGTTAGGCAGGCCGAAGGCGTCGCGGACGCCCTTGCCAGCACCGAGCAGGGGAGGCAGCGGGACGGGGCCTGTGCGTGGGGGTGGAGCGAGGCCCGCGAGGGCTGGCATGCCACATGGGATCGGTGGTGGCTGGATGGACGGTGTCGCCGCCCATCCCGCCCATCCCGCCCATCCCGCCCATCCTAAGCTCACCATCCACATCTGCGCTCCCTGTGCTGTCGTTCAACCTAGGTGTGGAGTCGAGGAGCGTCGAGCTCACGCTGCAGTGAATTCCCGCCGGAGCCGGTCGACCTCGTAGCGCTCGACCTCTGTGATCCGATCCAGGGCGTCGAGGGCTCCCATGGGATCCCCGGTCCGGTGACGAGCGATCGCGAGCAGCTGCCATGCAAGATCGCGCCGCCCCCCGGGGAGGCGGACGAGCCACCGCAGGGCGCGCAGGGCGCGATCGTCCTGCTCTAGAGCCAGCTCCAGCTTAGACTCGGCCAACAGCACGCCCCGGATCGCTCTGAGCTGCTGGACCACGCTGGCGAGGCCGACGGGGAGCACCAGGGCCAGCCCCAGGACCCGGGCCGCCCCCCCCACCAGCAGCATCCACACGAGGCACAGCCCCAGGGGCACCGAGCTGAGCAGGTGCTCGGCGAGCAAGACCCGCTGGCGGCGGCGGTGATCGTCGGGAGCGATGGGGCGCCCCGAGGCGTCGAGGATCCGGGGATCGACGGGGCCGGGGAAGAACACGATCCGGGCGAGCAGGCTGGTGGTCGGCAGCCACAGCACCAACCCCACCACCGCCCCGAGCCCGAGCGAGAGCCACGCCGTGCCCGGGATCACCAGGCTGATCCAGCAGCCCCAGACCGCCACCCCGATCAGCAGCCGCACGAGGCGGGTGCGGACGAAGCTGGCGATCCGACGCCAGCCTGGATCCACCACGATCGGGGTGGCGGGGGGAGCGAACGCAGCCGAGGGCTCGTGCGTGGGCTGCCCGGTGCGGGGGGGGGTGGGCTCCGGGGATCGGGGCGGAGCTGGTGGATCAGCCATCAGGGAGGATCGGCCAGGCCCCCCCCGTGCGGAAGGCCTCGAGGGAGTCGAGGAACGCGCTGACGTCGATCCCCCGTGGGCGTGGACCCAGCGCAGCGGTGGCGACGGTGAGGTGATCCCGGGCCCGCTCCAGCAGGCGGGCGGCGCCCCCGTGCCTCCCCTGGTGGTGCTTGATCACGAAGGCTGCGCCACAGATCAGGCCCTGGAGGAACCGGGCTTCCGGGGATGTACGCCGCAGGGGGGCCCACGCGGCCTCCCAGGCTTCGTGTGCCTCCCAATAGTATCGATGATCGAACAGGTCGCACGCCCAGTCCCAGTCGGCGACCGCGACGAAGCCCTCGGCGGCGGGGTGGGGTCCCTCGCCGGGGAGGTGACGGCGGCCCGGGAGGGGGAGGACACTGCGGCGGGGTGGGCTTGGATCCGGGCTCGGGATCGACGCGCTCACGCGTCCGACCTGGCCTCTTGGATCGCCCCCCACTCCCGATGGTACAGCAGCAGGTTGTCGAGCACGAGGCTGAGGTTGCGCTCGTTGATCTCGTGATCTTCACGACGATCGATGGCGTCCATCTCGAGGGCTGCGGCCCACAGGAGCTCGAACAGGCGGTTGAGCTTGTCTGGATCGCAGCTCGCCCGGTCCTTGCCCGCGAAGTGCTCGCGGTACTGGTTGAAGACCTGGTTGGCCGCAGCGCCCAGCGCGCTGACCCGATCGTCGAGGCTCGCGGCCCCCTGAGCGGCGACGATCTCACCCAGCTCGGTCTTGTAGGCCCGGATCCGATCGCTCACCAGGCTGAGGTTGCGATCGTTGTTAGGATCGGTGAACCCTGCCCGCTGCAGCCGCACCATGCCCGCCGCGATCTCCTCGAGGGCGGCGATGATCCGCTCGAGCAGCGGCGGGTGCCTGCTGATCCTCGACGCCCCGGCGAAGCCCTGCTGGTACAGCTCGAACTGGTGGTTGGCCAGCTGGGCATAGCGCGAGCCCTGATCCGCCTGGGAGCCGGTGGAGCGGACCCCCCGGATCTGCCCGAGCTCCGATCGCGCAAGCTCCGCGGTGCGCTGGACGCTCTGCAGCGTGGACGCCAGCTCGAGCGCGGGGAAGCGGGCATCGAGGGGCTGCAGCTGGGCCTGCAGCGAGCCGAGGAAGGCGGAGATCTCCTCGAGCAGCTGTGCGTCCCGGGTGAGCCGGCTCTGGCCCGCGAAGTTGCGGCGGTACCGGCCCACACACAGATCGGTCCACAGGCGCAGCCGGAAGGCGCCGATCGCGCCGGGCACCTTACGGGCCTCGATGATCGCGTCTCGCTCGTTGGTGTACAGCGCAAGGCTGGTCTGCACGCGCTCAGACAGCTCCGGATCGCCTGTGACCCTGTCTGAGAGGGCCTGCAGCTCGTCGATCATCTCCTGCAGCTCATCGGGGGAGCGGGTGACCCTGGGGTGCCCCGAGAACCGGACGCGGTAGCGGTTCTCGAGACGGTCGAGGATCTCAGAGGGGGACTGAGGCGAGGTGTCGTCGGACATGGCGGCACCTAACACCGGCTTATGGCATCGTCAGACCAGGGTCTCGAACAGCCGGTAGCGGCGATAGATCTGCATCCCTGCACCCTCGACCACCGCCCGCATCGGCCCGTTGCGCTCGTCGATGACCGAGGCCTCGAGCCGGGTGTAGCCGGCCCTGCGCACCCCATCGAGCACGCTGTCGATCAGCACCGCGTGCAGCCCCGATCCCCGGAGCTCGGGGATCACCCCGATCAGCTTGAACGAGGCGGTGCGGATCTGCCGCATCGCCAGCGCACCCCTCAGCCAGCCCGCGGGCAGCAGCTGGCCCTGCATCGGGGCGATCGCCTCGTTGAGCTCGGGGAAGGTGGCGGCAAAGCCCACCGGCTGCCCATGGACCCGGGCGATCTGCAGCAGGCGGGGATCGCTGACCGTGAGGTAGGTCCTGCCGAGGGCGAGGAACGTCGCCCTCGGCATGGGGGAGACGTCGGGGACCGTCGCGTAGGCTGCGTTGAGCACGGTGTGGGCGTCGACCAGATCCCGGCGCATCCGCCACCGGTGGGTGGGTTGGACCTCGAGGCCGTCCAGCGCACAGCTGGCCGCCTTCGACGCCAGGGGCTCGGGCAGGGGACGGGGCAGCCCGCGCTCGTCCACCACGGGGGTGTGGTAGGCCAGCACGTCGTGGTGGGGGGTGAGCCCTTGTTGCTCCAGCAGGCCCTCGTAGCTGGGGGGGTGGTGGCCCTGGAGGAAGGGCGGTCGGCGCTCGTGACCCTCCACCGTGAGCCCCATGTGCTCGAACCGGGTGAGGTTGCGGGGCCCCCGGAGGTGATCGCAGCCCCAGGCGGACGCAGCGTCTGCTGCACATGCGATCAAGGCCCCCGCGATCTCGGGGTCGTCGACGGTCTCGAAGAACCCAAACCAGGCGATCGCCTCGCCCCGATCCGCCTCGAGCCGCTGATCCCGCAGGGTGCTGATCGAGCCTACGACCTGCCCGTGCTCCTCGGCGAGGAACACCCGCAGCCGCCCCTGCTCGAGGAAGGGCCGGATCCGCCGGATCTCGATCGCCTCGACGGGGGAGACCCAGGCTGGATCGTTGGCGTACAGTCTGCTCTGTAGCTCGAACAGGGCCGCCATCTGTCGGGGCTTGTGGATCTCGTGGACGCTGATGGACATGCGCTCTCCACTGCCCTTTGGCTCCCCGGGCGTGGGTTGCCGCGACGCGTAGATGCCGTCACCATAAGATATGCGCAGCCTGCAACCACCCACCCGCGTCACCCACGAAGCTATCGCCTTCAGCCCACTGCCTGCGGGCACCGAGCTGGCTCGCTGGCTCACCCTCCGGAGATCCATCGTGGTCGTGGGGCTGCACCGCCTCGTGCTGACCGAGCGGATCCTGGGGATCCCCTGGCGCAGGCGGGTGTACTGCTGGGAGGATCTGCTCGGGGTGGAGGTCGAGGGCTCCTCCCTCACCCTGATCCTGGCCGGGGAGCGTCGGACCCTGACCTTTGTTCAGGGGGATCCAGGGCAGCTGGCCTGGATCGCTAGCCACATCGGCGAGCGGCTCCGGGCCGCCACCCTCGCCACCCCTGAGGTCCAGGCGATCGAGGCCGATCAACAGCAGCTGCTGTCGATCGCTCGGGTGGCGAAGCGATCCGAGGTCGTATAGCCAGGGCTCGATGCGTGGCTTCATCTATGACAAGGCGCTCCTCCCCCTCACCGCTGGCTGGTACGCCGAGGTGCTCCGCCACCTCGAGCCCGGATCTCGGCTGCTCGACGTGGGGATCGGCACCGGCGGCGCGCTGGCTCGGAACGCAGAGCTCGTCCTGCAGCGGGATCTCCACGTGGTGGGGGTCGACATCGACGCCGACTATGTCGAGCGCAGCAGCCGGATCCTACAGGACGCGGGGCTTGGCGATCGGGTCGAGGTGCGCCTCCAGTCTGTCTACGATCACGGGGATCGCCCCTATGATGCGGTCTACTTCAGCGCCTCCTTCATGCTCATGCCCGATCCACCGGCGGCGCTACGCCACGTGGCGGGGCTGCTGGCCGAGGGTGGGCGGATCTTCTTCACCCAGACCTTCCAGGATCGCCCCTCCCCGTGGATGGAGCGGGCCAAGCCCCTGCTGCGCAAGCTCACCACCATCGACTTCGGCACGGTCACCTACGAGGCCGACTTCCGCGGGGCCCTCGAGGCCGGAGGGATCGAGCTGGTCGAGCTGACCACCCTCGGCGCGAGCGGCTCCCGCTCCTACCGGCTGGCGGTGGGGCTCCCCGAGCGCCAGCCCCCGGCCGACGAGCTGTCCCCGGCCGACGAGCCGCCCCCGGCCGACGAGCCGCCCCCGGCCGACGAGCCGTCCCCGGCCGACGAGCCGCCCCCGGCCGACGAGCCGCCCCCGGCTGATGCTGGCTGAGTCAGGTCGTCACGACTTGAGCGTTGGCACCTCGTGTGGCCGTGTCCCCGGGCGCACGATCCACCCGCGGTGTCTCGCTTGGGGGAGGGGGTGATCTGGCTCGCTGGAGCCTGATCTGCCCGATCCTGGTGAGCGCTGGATCTCTGGGGGACAAGTTGGATGTGCAGCAGTCCACACCCCCGATCGGAGGTGCGTGCGTATAGCATGCGGGGGGAGGGGGAGTGCTCATGTGGGTCTCGGTCCTGGGGGGGCTCGTGGTCGCGCTGCTGGTCCCGGGGCTGTGCCTGGGGGGCTCGACCCTGCTGCTGCGGCGGCGTCGCAGCCATAGCCTCACGCTCTACCTCGAGCGGTGTCTGCGGCAGCTCGGCCTCCACTCCAGCGGGAGCGGAGCCTGGCGGGGGACGTGGCGGGATCGCAGGGTGGTCGCCCAGCTCCTGCCGGGCCCTGCTCCCTGCCTCAGGCTGGGCACCAAGGTCCCGACCGGGGCCCTGCGGCTGGTGGCCCGCAGATCTGAGCCTCCGTGGACCGATCTCCTCGGAGATCCCGGGTTTGATGCGGCCTGGTGTGTCCGGGGGCCGATCGTGGATCGGGGGATCCTCACCGGCCCCGTCCGGCTCGCCCTCACCCGGGTCGGATCCAGGATCGAGATCGACAAGGGCTGGCTGATCTGGAACCAGGAGCGTCCGGATCAGCTGAAGCTCACCGATCTCCAGGGGGCGCTGAGCACCCTCGCGTGGGTGGCCTCGGTCCTGTACCAGGCCCCGGTGTCCCCTGAGATGCGCCTCGAGTCCCTGATCCGGCGGGATCCGGTGGCCGGGGTCCGCTGGCGGGCGCTGGCGGCGCTGGCGCGGGAGCGTCCTGGGAGCATCGAGCGCTTTGCTCGGGCGTCCCTGGCTGATGGAGATCCCAAGGTGCGGTGGATCGCTTCGCGACAGCTCGGCGACGCCGACGTGCTCCGGGAGCTCTGCCTGAGCCGTGAGGCCGCGCCCTCGATCCGCCTCGCCGCGGCCCGGGATCTGTGCGCGCTGGAGGGTGCGTCCTCGGCTCAGCTCGAGGCCGCTCAGGGCCTGTGCGAGGTCGCGGATCCGGCCTCCCTGTCGCTGGCGGTGTCGCTGGCGGTGGCCGCGGGGCGCCGGGGCGAGGCCTGCCTGATCGGGCTGCTGGACGCGGTGGACGCGGGCGTGGCCCGCAGCGCGGTGCGGGGCCTCGGCCGGATCGGTGCGATCGAGGGCGTGCACGCGATGCGGCGCCGGCTCGGGCAGGTCCACACCCTGAGCGCGCTCCACCTGGAGCTGCGCGGTGCGCTGGGCCAGGTGAAGCGCAGGCTCGGCGATCATGTGGGGGCGCTGGCGGTCAGCCAGATCGCCGGAGGGGAGCTGTCGGAGATCGCTTAGGGCAGGTAGCGATCGTCGACACCGCATGCGTCGTCGGGGGGGCCCAGCAGGGCGCTACTCCAGGGCACCTCCGCCAGGCCCTGATCGAGCTGCCAGGTGATCCCGAGGCCCTCGGCGACGTGGCCGCGGCCCGCCACCACCACCAGGATCCCCCGACCGCTCCAGCCCTCGACCGCCAGGGACGCGATCTTTAGATCCCGCCAGGCCATCTTCCGTGAGAACCCGGGGATGTCCTCCGGCGACATGCCGTGGGCCTCAGCGACCGGCCGCAGCTTGTCGTCGTAGGCCTCGGGCACCGGCACCTGGACGTCGTCGTCGAGGGCTTCCCCCAGGAGGGGGCCCGCGGCGACGAAGTCGACCCCGTCCACCGCCAGCAGGGGGCGATAGGCTGCGAACCGGTGGCCCCAGGTCTGCGCCCAGTCGGCGGCCTCCTTCACCTGTCGTGCACTCAGCTCGCCCTGCTCCAGCCGATCCATGACCTCCTGCCTGGCCTCAGCCACGGCCTCCATCGCGACGGTGACCTGGCGATCTCTAGCCAGAGACTTCACGATCCGGGTGGCTCGCCTGAGATCTCGCCTGTTCCCGTGTCGCTCACCGAGCACCACGATCGCGGGCCCCTCCACCGACGTGATCTCCCCGAGGGTGGTCGGGGTGCAGGCGAGGACAGGGTGGGTGAGGGCAGCGGCGAGCAGCATCGGACCTCCGGGGGGGAGTATCCCAGATGGCGCTTGTGGGTGGAGGCGACCGTGCTTAGGTTCTCGGTCTGACGGAGGTTTGATGGGCGTCGAGCTGCCTGCCTGGGCCGAAGAGCTGCGCAACCGATACCTCGCTGGTGAGGCGAGCATGTTCCTGTTGCACGGCAACGTGCGCGATCTACACTGCTGGCGAGACGAGGGCGGCAAGGAGACCTGGCTGGATCTGCGGAGCTTCCTCGAGCGGTTCCTCGAGCGCACCCGCGACGTCATCGCCTACTACAACGTCAGCCAGGGGCTACAGTTCACCAAGAAGCCCCAGGCCCGCCTGTTCCGCAGTATCGTGGACGCCCGGAGGCAGATGCGGGGCGAGGAGCGCCTCGGGCCTCTGCCGGTGACCGCAGCCGACACGATCCCTGTGATCGAGGATCTGATCACCGATCCGGCCCACAGCAGCGCGGTCATCGTCGACTACTTCGAGATGATCGCCCCCAACGCAGACGTGGCGTTCATGGTGCACGAAGACAAGGCCAACCTCGTCTCCCTGCAGCGCTGGTCCTCCGATCCTGCGTTCGTGGCCACGGACAACCTCGTGATCCTTGTCTGTGAGCACCTCTCCGACATCTCGAGGCGGATCACCTCCAGCGCTCAGCTCGCCACGATCCATATCACCTTCCCCGAGGTCGAGTCGCGCGCGGCCTTCATCCTGGCCCAGGATCTGTCCGAGGTCCAGATGGAGATGGAGCCCGCGGTCCTGGGCAAGATGACCGCGGGGCTGTCCCTGGTGCAGATCCGCAACGTGCTGCAGTCTGCGGCCCTGACCAAGAACCCGATCACCTTCGCCGAGGTCTCGACCCGGAAGAAGTCCATCATCGAGCAGGAGTGCCACGGCCTGGTCGAGTTCATCCCGCCCCGCCACGACTTCAGCCACGTGGGCGGGATGGAGCGGATCAAGCGCGATCTGAACAAGATCGCGGACGCGGTGAAGAGCGGCAACCGCGCCCGGGTCCCGATGGGCATGATCTTCGTCGGGCCGATGGGCACCGGCAAGACCTTTGTGGCCGAGTCGTTCGCCACCGAGTCGGGGCTCACCTGCCTCAAGCTCAAGAACTTCCGTGACAAGTGGGTGGGCTCCACCGAGGCCAACCTCGAGAAGGTCCTCGATCTGGTGGAGGCGCTCGGCTACGTCCTGCTGGTCCTCGACGAGGCCGATCGTGGCCTATCGAGCGGCCAGGGCTCCGATGGTGGCGTCAACTCCAGGGTGATCGCCAGGCTCAAGGAGTTCATGAGCGACACCAGCCATCGTGGGCGCGTGGTCATGTTGATGATGACCAACCGCCCCGACAAGCTCGACACTGATCTGAAGCGGCCGGGTCGGTTCGACATGAAGATCCCGTTCTTCTTCCCGGAGACCGCGCAGGAGCGGCACCTGATCTTCGAAGCCCTGACCCGCAAGAACAAGCTCCAGGTCGCCGAAGATCTCACGTTCGACTTCGCCGTGACCCACACCGACGGGTTCTCCGGCGCTGAGCTGGAGGCCGTCCTGCTCGCCGCCGCGGCCCTGGCCGGCGACGAAGACAAGGACGTGATCGAGCAGGCACACATCGATCAGGCCTCCCGGGACATCATCCCCAGCCGGGACACCCGGATGCTCGAGTACATGGAGATGTTGGCGGTGTTCGAGTGCTCCGCCAAGCGGATGCTGCCCCAGCGGTACGAGTCGCTGGGCACCGACGAGGTCCAGGCACGCCTCGATCAGCTCCGGGCCCAGCTCGGGCGTCGCGTCCTGTAGAGCGTGGGTCGCCGCGAGGACAACAAGCGCCGCAAGCGCGAGGCCCTGCTGAGTGCCGGGCTCGCCCTGTTCAGCGAGCAGGGCCCCCAGCGCACGTCCG
Source organism: Deltaproteobacteria bacterium (assembly GCA_011376105.1). Classification (GTDB taxonomy): domain Bacteria; phylum Myxococcota_A; class UBA796; order UBA796; genus DRPG01. Next base: position 1,648 of record DRPG01000018.1, on the reverse strand, counting down.
TCGAGCAGATCGCTGCGGCCGCGGACGTCGCCCGGGGCACCTTCTACCTGTACTTCGACAACAAGCTCGCCCTGTTCGGGGCGCTGATGGATCGCTTCAGCGTGCCGGTCGCCCAGGCCCTCGCCCAGGTCGAGGCTGCGCTGGCGGAGGCGGACTCCAGCGACCAGGCCCGCGAGATCTACCACCGGATGACGCTCCACCTGGCCACGATCGGGGTGACCCACCGGGAGGAGATCCTGGTGGCGTTCCGAGCCTCCCGCCAGCCCGGTCCCGCCGGAGCCCTGCTGCGTCAGCGGGAGCAGGCCCTGATCGACACCGTGGTCCGGTTCACCGCCGACGCCGCAGAGCGCGGGTTGATCTCGGTGCGCCACCCCCGGGTCGCGGCGCTGGTGGTCTATGGAGCGGTCGAGCGGCTAGTCTTCGAGATCCTCACCGGCGCGGAGCTCGGTGAGCCCCAGGCCCTGGCTGAGGAGGTCCTGGCGCTGTTCGGCAGCGCCATGGGGTTTGCCGCGTCGGGCCCCTGAGCCTCGACAGGGCTCACTGCGGGGACAGCGGTCATCGCCCGGTGGACCCGGGATGGTCGGTGGGGCCTGGTCCCTGGGCCTCGACGGGGCTCACTGCAGGGACAGCAGGGTGCCCGCGGCCTCGATCCTCAGCTGTTGGCTGCTGTCGGCCAGCAGGGCCGCCACCGCAGGCTGAGCCTCGAGCAGGGCGAGGCCCCGGGCCGCCCGCACCGCCTCGATCCGTACCGCCGTGTCGGGATCGGTCAGGGCCTCGAGGATCCCCCGGCGGACGGCCTTGGCCACCTTCTTGTTGGATGTGCCCCCCGCTGCGGCGAGGCGGGAGAAGCGGACCGCGAGCTGCCGGACCTCCCGATCTGGATCCCGGGCGGCCCGGCTGAACAGCTCGGGATCGGTGCCCGAGCGCGCCGCCAGGGCCAGATCGACGTACCAGGAGACGAGCTCGGGCCCCTCGGAGCGGGCCCGCCTTAGCAGGGCAGTGGCCGCGGGGCGCTCGATCTCGACCAGGTAGTCCAGGGCCTCGAGGCGGCGCTCGACGTCGCTGCCCGACACAGCCCTGCGGAAGGGCTGCTCCGCGGCGGCGTCCCCGAGCAGCAGCCGGGCGGCCGCGATCGCCAGCTCGATCTCCTCCTCGACGCGGCCCTGGGCGATCTCCAGGGACGGGAGCAGCGCGGTGTCGCCGGTGTGGCCGAGCTCCAGGATCAGCTCGATCTCCAGCGGCAGCTCACCGGTCTGCAGCGCCTCGGTGAGGCCATCGCGGGCGTCGGGCTCTCCGTTGACCAGGGCTGCGAGCGCGAGCGGGACCCGACGCCAGGGCTCGGGCTCCCGGCGCCAGGCCCCCGCGATCGATCTGGCGATCCCGGGGCTGGGCATCCACACCGCGGCCAGGGAGCGGACGATCAGATCGCGATCGGGCTGGCCGGTGAAGCGCTCGAGCTGGCTGTGGCTCTCCGGATCGTCTCGATGGATCAGGGCCCGCACCGCCGCGCGCTGGACCCAGGGGGAGGGATCACCGAGCGCCCGGGCGCTCCAGCCAGGACCGACCTCGCTGATCAGCAGCTCCAGGGCCCGGGCCCTCAGGGCTGGATCCAGCGCCGCCGCGCCGGACTCCAGCACCTCCAGCGGCG
>DRPG01000017.1 GCA_011376105.1 Deltaproteobacteria bacterium | reverse complement strand
TCTGAGGAGACCACCACCGGGGTCCACCGCCTGTACCAGCGCGTCGAGAGCGGCGCCCTGCGCTTTGGCGCGATCAACGTCAACGACAGCGTGACCAAGTCCAAGTTCGACAACGTCTATGGCTGCCGCCACAGCCTGGTGGACGCGCTGATGCGGGCCACCGACGTGCTGCTGTCCGGCAAGCGGGCCCTGGTCTGCGGGTTCGGCGACGTGGGCAAGGGCTCGGTGCAGTCCCTCCGGGGCCAGCAGGCCCGGGTCGCCGTCTCCGAGATCGATCCGATCTGTGCGCTCCAGGCCTGCATGGCCGGCCTCGACGTGGTCCGCCTCGACGACGTGGTCTCCGAGATCGACGTCTTCGTGACCACCACCGGCAACTTCGGCATCATCACCGCCGATCACATGAAGCAGATGAAGCACAACGCGATCGTGTGCAACATCGGCCACTTCGACAACGAGATCGACATGGCCGGCCTCGAGGAGTTGGCCCGCCGGGGCGAGGTCGAGAAGATCGAGATCAAGCCGCAGGTGCACGAGTGGCGCTTCGCGAACACCACCCATGGCCCCGGCGGCCGCGGACACAGCATCCTGGTGCTGGCCGAGGGTCGGCTGGTGAACCTCGGCTGCGCCACCGGCCACCCCAGCCTGGTGATGAGCGCCTCCTTCACCAACCAGGTGCTGGCCCAGATGGAGCTTCACCGCAACGCAGAGGCGTACGCGGGCAAGGTGGAGACCCTGCCCAAGCACCTCGACGAGCACGTGGCGCGGCTACACCTGCACAAGTTCGGGGCCCAGCTGACCGAGCTGAGTCCCGCTCAGGCCGAGTACATCGGGGTGAAGATCGAGGGCCCCTACAAGCCCGAGCACTACCGCTACTGAGGAGGCTGTTGCGGAGGAGGCTGTTGCGGAGGAGGCTGTTGCGGAGGAGGCTGTTGCGTGTTTGGGCCGAGCGTCGCGCCCCCCCCGACGGGCAGTCGAGACGATCCTACCCTCCGCCGCCCGCCGTCCGCTACACTCCCGGGGCGGAGGGGCCGTGGCGGACGAGCGCGAGGATCTGCGACTGAACACGCTGCACCGCTTCTCGAAGCACGCCCAGCGCCTGGTGCTCGAGGAGCACTCCCACTGCGAGGTCCCGGCCGGCTGCGGCGGGGTGGTGCTGCGCTGGCGGGATCCAGCCACCGGCCTGCCCCTGTCGGTGTACTTCGCCACCTTGGGCGAGGCTGAGCTGTGGATCGACGGACAGCTCGCGCCTTCGTCCCAGATAGAGCTCGCGCCTGGGGCACACACCCTGGCGTTTCGGGTGGATCGGCTCCCGGATCAGCCGTCACCTGTCGCCCTGGTGGTGCGCCACGGCGCCGCAGCCCACGACACCCCGCTGCTGGTCAGCCGCGCAGACGGCTCGCTCCGGGGGGCGAGCGCACGTCAGCCCGCCGGGCCCCCTCCGATCGGGGAGGGCCAGCCCCTACCGCCCTTCCACGGGGATCCAGCCGCGATCGGGGACAAGCGGCGGTGGTGGTTCGATCACCAGCGAGAGCGGTGCGATCTGCTCGAGGTGCCCCCCAGAGGCCCGCTGTGGGTGCTGCGATCCGTGGTGGTCGACGAGCGGGGGGGGATCCGATGAAGCCCCTGGTGCTCATCCCGCAGCACTTTGGCTCTCTGGTGTTCGATCGGCGCACCTCGCGCTACCTACCGTTCGATCGCGCCGCCACTGAGCTGCTGTCCCGCTCCCTGCACGAGAGCGTCTTCGCGCTGGTGGAGGCGCTGCCCACGGGCGAGCAGCCCCAGGCCCAGGCCTTCGTCTCCACCTTCTACCGGGCCGGGCTGTTCGACATCGGTGGGCGGCTCTGCGGCGAGCTCCTCGACGCCGATCCCCCTGTGGATCACCTGCTGGGGCCGCTGGCGGTGCACCTCGAGCTGATCGCGACCTGCAACCTGGCCTGCACCCACTGCTTCGCGACCCCCCTGCCCCGCCGGGGTCAGCTGTCGCTGTCCGAGCTGGTCCCGCTGTTCGCCGAGCTGGCGTCGATGGGCTCGTTCCGGCTGGGGCTGACCGGCGGAGAGGTCCTGCTGCGGCCCGATCTGTTCGAGATCCTCGACGAGGCGGTGGCGGCTGGGCTGCACCCCTGCGTCACCACCAACGGGCTGCGGATCGACGAGCGGATCGCGCGGGCCTTTGGCGAGCGTGAGCTCGTCTGGCTCAACGTCAGCCTGGAGGGCTCCACCGCGGCCCGCAACGACGCGATCCGGGGGGAGGGCACCTTCGATCGCGTGCTTGAGCGGCTGAAGCTCCTGGCCGAGCACGCACGGTTCACCCTGGCCTTCACCATCACCGCCGACAACCACCAGGAGGTGGAGGCCTGTGCCGAGCTGGCCCGATCCGTCGGCGCCCACACCGCGGTGTTCCGTCCCCTGTACCCGGTGGGGGCCGCGGCCCAGCGTCCCGAGCTGATGCCCTCCTTCGAGGACTACACCCAGGCTCTGGCCCGGCTCGCCGATCACGCCGAGCTGTCGGAGATCGATCCCTTCAGCCCCACCCTCCGCCACGATCGACGGGCCCGGACCTACGCCAACCGGGGCTGCGGGGCGGCCAACCTGGTGGCCAGCGTCGCGTCCGACGGCCAGGTCAGCCCGTGCAGCTTCCTCGGCCCTGGGTTCACCTCGGGCAACGTGCGACGGACGAGCTTTCGCACGATCTGGGACGAGGGTCACCGCTTCCAGCAGCTCCGCTCCCCTGGAGCCCCGGGCTGTGGGGGCTTCGAGGGCGGCTGCAGAGCGCGATCGCAGGCGCTCCGGGGCAGCCCGTTCGCCGCCGATCCCTGGCACGACGCCTGGCGCGGCGGCGGCGGCCACCTGCCCCCCCTGGCCAACGTGGAGCGCACGTGCGGGGAGTGATCGAGCGGATCCTGACCCAGGCGGACCCCGGCGGCGATCCCGGCGAGGCGCTGGTCGCCGCCGACTGGTGTCTCCGCCGGGGCGATCGTGCGACGGCGGCCTCGATGCTGGATCGGGCCCATGGGCTCGATCCCGGCGACGCGCAGCTCGCGGCCCGGAGGGTGAGCCTGCTGGACACCCTGGCGATCACCGAGCACGGGCTGTGTTGGCGCTATGTGCCCGCCGGGGCCTTCCTGATGGGATCAGCGCATGGAGAGGCCGACGAGCGACCGGTGCACCGGGTCGAGCTGGATGCGTTCTGGATCATGGACACCCCGATCACCTGGGCGGCCTACACCACGCTGCTGGGCTGGAGGAGCCCCACCGAGCCCGCTGAGGCGCTGGACCGCGACGACGAGCAGCTCCCCGAGCACCTCCGCCAGATCTGGTACGTCGCCAAGATGTGGCGCCAGTACAGCGAGCTTAAGGAGGATGAGCCCGCCCCTGCGCCCAGCCCCGCCGGGGCCCGGGCCGGCGCACACCCGCGCTACGACGCCAAGCCCCTGGTGGCGGTGGGTCCGGTCCATGCCGAGCACCTCGCTGAGCGGATGACCCAGGGCGGGACGTCGTTCGAGCTGCCGTCGGAGGCCCGGTGGGAGAAGGCGGCGAGGGGTGGTCGGATCGGAGCCCGGTACGCCTGGGGCGACGAGCCCCCCACACCCCGGCGGTGCGACTTCGATCACTTCGGTGACTTCCACCTCGTCCCCACCCGCTCCCTGCCCCCCAACGGCTATGGCCTGTATGGCTGCTGTGGCGGCGTGTGGGAGTGGACCAGCAGCGAGTACGACGCGCTGGCCTACCACAGCGGCCGCTCCGCCCCCAACCCCGAGGGTGCACGGGTGCTCCGGGGAGGATCCTTCACCGATCCAGCCCCGGCGGTGACCGTGTCGTACCGCATGAGCCGGGCTCCAGAGCGCTATGACTCCCCCAACCTGGGCTTCCGCCTGTGCCGGCTCGCCGTGTAGCCCCGCCTGGCCCAGCCCCGGAGCTGGATCTAGGGATCGGCCCGGAGCTGGATCTAGGGATCGGCCGCGATCCGTCCACGATCCAGGCGGGGCCCAGCGCGGAGGCCCCCGACCCGGGCCGGGGCACGGATCCGACATCTACGGGGCTGGGCCATGAGACCAGGCTACATCGATGGTGTGCCCTGGAGCCACCATGCAGCAGGACGGTCCCCGCTACCTCGGCATCGATCTCGGGACCACGAACTCAGCGGCGGCGGTGTTCGATGGCGAGTCCCTCGCCCTGATCCGAGCCGCAGACGGCGCCACCCTCACCCCGTCGGTGGTCCGCATCGATCGGAGGGGCAGGATCACCGTGGGATCGAGGGCACGCAGGGCCCTCGAGTCCGATCCAGACAACACCCACGCTGAGTTCAAGCGGTTGATGGGCACTCAGAGCACGCTGCCGTTCCCCGCCGCCGGCCTCGATCATCCCCCCGAGGCCCTGGCCGCTGAGATCCTCAAGTCGATCCAGGGCGACGTGGAGGCTCAGCTCGGCTTCACCCCGCGGTGTGCCGTGGTCTCGGTGCCGGCCCTGTTCGAGCTACCCCAGTCCGCCGCCACCAGCGAGGCCGCTCGCCTGGCGGGGTTCGAGCGGGTGGAGCTGATCCAGGAGCCGGTGGCGAGCGCGCTGGCCGCGGGCTGGTCCTCAGACGAGGACGCAGGTGGAGCCTGGTTGGTCTACGACATGGGCGGGGGCACCTTCGACGTCTCCCTGTTGGAGACCCGCGACGGGCTGCTGCGGGTGGTGGGCCACGACGGCGACAACTTCCTCGGGGGCCGCGACATCGATCGGGCCATCGTCGACTGGGCGCTGGCCCAGCTCGAGCGCGAGGGTGTCACGATCCGTCGGGACGATCCCCGGGTCCGCTCGATCCTCTCCAGGCTGAAGGCCGCCGCAGAGGAGGTGAAGATCGATCTGACCCGCGCGGCCTCGTCCCAGCTGTTCCTGCCGCAGGGCGTCGAGCTCGACGGCGATCAGATCGACGTCGATCTCCCCCTGCCCCGCAGCACCCTCGAGGGGTTGATGGCGCCGATCGTCGAGCGATCCCTGGGGGTCTGCAGCCGCCTGCTCACCCAGCACGGGCTCAAGCCGGAGCAGCTTGAGCGGGTGGTCCTCGTCGGAGGCCCCACCGTGATCCCCTACCTGCGGGAGCGGGTCGCAGAGGCGCTGGGGACCACCTTCAGCGACGGGCTCGATCCCATGACCCTGGTGGCGAGGGGGGCAGCCCTGTACGCCGCCACCGCCGATCTCGACGCCCGCCCCGGGCCCTCGGTGGAGCCCCCATCGAGCCAGGGCAGGAGGATGTGGCTGCAATATCCGGCCATGTCCTCGGATCTGTACCCCCACGTCGCGGGCCGGCTGCTCGACGGAGACGGGCCCGCCCCCGAGGAGATCCAGCTGGTCCGCAGCGACGGCGGCTGGTCCTCGGGCTGGACCGCTCTGGGCTCGGACGGGGGGCTGGTGGTGATGTTGGAGCTGCTGCCGAGGCGGCCCAACCGCTTCCTGCTGCAGGGCCGCCGCCGGGGCGGGGGCGAGGAGGTGTCTGTGGCGCTGCTGCCCGAGCACTTCACCGTGGTCCAGGGCATGACGATCACCGATCCACCGCTGTCCCGCTCGGTCGGGGTGGCTCTGGCCAACGATCGGGTGCGGGTGTACCTCGAGCGGGGCACGCCGCTGCCCGCCAAGCGCACCTTCGTCCACCGGACCATCGAGGGGGTGGCCAAGGGCGAGACCAGCTCGGTCCTGACGATCCCCATCGTCCAGGGGGAGCTCGACGACGCCCACCTCTGTCGCCTCGTCGGCCGGCTCGAGATCGGCGGGGGCTCCCTGGGGGACTCGCTGCCCGCAGGCTCCGAGATCGAGGTGACCGTCGAGGTGGATCGTGGGGGCCGGCTGCACGCCCAGGCCCTGGTGCCGCGGCTGCAGCAGGTGTTCGAGGAGGTCGCCCACCTGGTGGTCCCCGACGCGCCCCCCGAGACCCTGGAGCTGCAGCTGCGCGGCCTGAAGACCCGGCTCGAGGCCGCACGGGCTGCGGCGATGCGGAGCGACGACGTGGCCCTCTCCGATCGCCTGATCGACGTCGAGTGGTCCCTCCAGGACACCAACGACGACGTCACCGCCGCCCGGGGCGGTGACGAGGACGCAGCTCAGAAGGCCCGCCGGACCCTGATCGAGATCGACGCCACCCTCGCTGAGATCGAAGACGCCGGCGCCTGGCCCGAGCTCGAGCGCCAGGCGCGGGATCAGCTGGTCTGGGCGAGCCAGTGGGTCTCGGCCAACGGCACGGATCAAGAGCGCAGGATGCTCGACGAGGCCGCAGCGTCCGTCGAGCGTGCACGCCAGGGCAAGCGCGCAGCCGAGCTCCAGCGCCAGCTACGGGTCGTCGGCCAGCTCGGCACCGCCGCCTACTTCCGCGATCCAAACGCCTGGCGCCGGTCGTTCGAGCGTGCAGCCTCCGATCTCCACCGCGCCACCGATCTGATCGCGGCCCAGGCGCTGGTCCGACAGGGGCGGGAGGCGCTGGCGTCCGATGATCGGGGCCGCCTGCGTGAGATCGTCAACGCCCTGTGGGGGCTGCTGCCCGCCGACGTCAAGGATCGCAGCCTGGGCCATGGCTCGGGGCTGCGGTGAGGTCACCGTGAGCCGATCCCGCATCGCTGAGAACCCCTTCTACGTCCTGGAGCTCCGCCCCGACGCGACGGCCGCCGAGATCGAGCGCGCGGGCCAGAAGCTCCTCGCCATGCTCGAGATCGGCCTCGAGGCGGCGGCCTCCTACCCCACCCCCCTCGGGGGCATGCCCCGGGATCCCGATCAGGTCCGGCGAGCCGTCGACGAGCTGCGGGATCCAGAGCGCCGGATCGTGCATGAGCTGTGGGCGACGCTGCAGCCCGACATCGAGGCGACGCTGCAGCTTGTTCCAGGGGCCCACGGGGAGCGGACCGAGCCCGATCCCTGGCCCGGGGCGATGGCGGCCCTGGGCTGGGGACGGCGTCGATGATCGGGCTGCTCTTGCTGATCGTGGGCCTCGCCGTCGCCCTGTCGATCCGGGGGATCGGCCCCCCGCGGGCCTCCACCCCGGTCGGCCCCGGGGGGGGGTGGGTCCGCGTTACCCTCTGGTGGACGGCCAACGTCCTCGTCATCCTGCTCCTGGGCGTCATGCTCCCCCTCCGCCTGTTCACGATCGCCGCGCTCCTGCTGCTGCCGATCCTGCTGCCGTGGCCCTTCACCCGGGCCCTGCTGATCCCCCTGGGCTGGGTCCGTGCGACCTACCACGCCGCGCGGCTGTCCAGCCTGGAGTGGCGCAGGGATCGTGCGGGGGGCGCCGCCTTCTCGGGGGCCTGGGCCCTGCTGCGGCAACCTGAGCCCTCAGCGGCGGATCGGGGCTGGCTCCAGGCCAGGATCGCCGACGCCCCGGCGCTGAGCCCGGCCCACCTGGGGGCCCTGGGCCTGCTGGCCGCGTCCCGGGGGGATCTCGAGGAAGCCCGAGCGTTCCTCGAGGCGATCCCTCTGTTCGACGATCGGATCACCGATCCCCTGCTGCTGCAGCGGGCGCTGGACTGGCTGGTGGCCGATGCAGCGACGCAGGGGCGCTGGGCCCGGGTGATCGAGCTGACCCGTGGAGCCACCGAGATCTCAGCCGAGGCGTTGTTGGTGGCGGGGGTGGCCCAGCGCGTCGTCGGCCACCCCGACGCCCCCGGTGACGCTCAGCTGCAGATCCTGTGGGAGCGCGTGCCCCTGCTGCGCAGGCCGGATCGGGAGCTGCTGGCCCGGGCGGGGTGCAACGCCCCCTCCGGCGTCGCCGAGGCTCCCCCCGCCGCCGACGGTGGTGATCCCCTAGAGACCGCGCTCAAACTCTACGCCAGCCTGCTGGAGCGCCCGAGCCCCGGGGGCCTGGCCGCGGCCGCGGCGGCCTGGGAGCGGGCCCTCGACGAGCTACAGCCCTGGCTACACGCCCGGGCCGAGCAGCTCGGCGCCCGCCGTGGCGTCCCCCTCGAGGCGATCCGGGCCGAGATCGAGCAGTCCCTGGCCGCCATCGCTGAGGCTCAGGGGCTGTCGCTGGCGGAGCTGTCCCGGGGGGGGCTGCTGTCGGCGGCCCGCGATCGGCTCCGGGAGGATCGGCTCTCGACGATCGAGCTCGCGGCCGAGGGCCTGCAGCGCCGGCTCGACGCAGGCCGGTGGCTGCCCGCCGCCGACGAGGCGCGGGAGTGGCTCGCCCTGGCGCGGCTGTACTCAGAGGGGGTCCGATCCGGTGGCGACGAGGTCCGGCGCCTGGTCTTCCGTGCGGTCCACCACCCCCTGTGCACCCTCTCAGTGGAGCTGTTCAACCACCGCGGAGAGCGCTGGCTGTCCAACGCGATGACCCGCTGGCTGCTGATCGAGGCCCGGGCCGCAGGCGATCTACGGGCCGCTGAGCTCCAGGAGCGCAACCTCAGGCTGTAGGCTGCTCCGCAGCTCGGAGGCCCGGTGGGCGAAGGATCGACGTCACCCCAGGAGCCACGCTCCGATCCAATCCCCGACACCCTCGAGATCGCGGTGATCGTGCCCTGCTACAACGAGGCGGACACCATCGGGCGGGTGGTGGCCGACTTCCGTGCGGCGCTGCCCGGCGCCACGATCTACGTCTACGACAACAACAGCACCGATCCAACCGCGGCCGTCGCCCGCGACGCGGGCGCGGTGGTGCGTCACGAAGGGCTGCAGGGCAAGGGCAACGTGATCCGCAGGATGTTCGCCGACATCGAGGCCGATCTGTACGTGATGGTGGACGGAGATGATCAGCTCGATGCAGCCTCGGCGCAGGGCCTGATCGAGGCGTTGATCGAGGAGGGGGCCGACATGATCACCGGCGTACGCAGCGCACCCGCGGGGGCCTACCGCCCGGGGCACCGCCTGGGGAACCGGGCGATGACCGGCCTGGTGGCCTGGCTGTTCGGCGATCGGGTCTCGGACGTGTTCTCGGGCTACCGGGTGCTGAGCCGTCGCTACGTCAAGTCGTTCCCCGCCCTGTCTAAGGGCTTCGAGATCGAGACCGAGCTGACGGTGCACGCGCTGGAGCTCCGGATGCCCATCGCTGAGCGCCCGGTGCCGTTCAGGGATCGCCCCAGGGGCAACCCGAGCAAGCTGCACACGATCCGGGACGGCGTGCGGATCCTCGGCACCATCGTGCGCCTGGTCCAGCGCGAGCGCCCCCTGCCGTTCTATGGCTGGATCGGTGCGTCGCTGGCGGCCCTGTCGGTGGGCCTCGCGGTCCCGCTGTTCGTCACCCTGGCCCGGACCAGCGAGGTCCCGCGGTTCCCCACCGCGATCCTCTGTGCTGCGATCATGATGCTCGCCTCGCTGTCCGCCACCGCCGG
>DRPG01000016.1 GCA_011376105.1 Deltaproteobacteria bacterium | reverse complement strand
GACGCCCGGTGCCCGCCCGGTGCCCGCCCGGCGCTGACGCCCGGCGCTGACGCCCGGCGCTGACGCCCGGCGCTGACGCCCGCCCGGCGCTGACGCCCGGTGCCCGCCCGGCGCTGACGCCCGGCGCTGACGCCCGCCCGGCGCTGACGCCCGGCGCTGACGCCCGGCGCTGACGCCCGGCGCTGACGCCCGGCGCTGTGTGGATCGTCGCCCTCTCCAGGGGCAGCCCCAGGGCTATCCGGAGCGATCGGAGCTGCCCGGTGATCTGAGAACTCTGCCCCGCCGAGCTCAGAGAGGGGTGGCTCAGCTCAGGGGAGCAGGGCGTACAGATCCGCCCAGGGGGTGGTCCGTCCGTTGTGCTTGTCGCCCTCCCAGGTGACCTCCCAGGCGACGGAGCCATCGGGGGTGGCCTCCGTCAGCTGCCCCCCTGCCCCGTAGACGTGCAGGGTGTTGCCGTTGCTCAGCCGGTGGGCCTCCCCCATGTAGGGGCCGAAGACGCCCCGGCCCTGGCCAAAGCTCCAGATCTCCGTCAGCGTCTCGGTCTGCTCGTCGAGCTGGTACTCCCGCACCACCGTCTCAGTGCCCTGTTGTTGGTCCTTGGTCGACACCAGCAGGGTGCCTTCGTCGGTGAACAGGGCGCCATGCTGCCACCAGAACTGGGACTTTGGTGGATCGAAGCGCCACGAGCCGGGCAGATCACCGAACCAGCGGACGGCGGTGCCCGAGGGTCGATCGATCTCGACCACGGTGTCGGTGGACCAGAACGAGAACAGGAAGTGATCGGTGCGCTCGTCCCACCACAGGGCGTTCGAGCCACAGGTGTAGCTCGTGTCGGTGATGCCCTGGAAGAAGGAGCACGCCCAGATCTGCTCCTGGACGCCGTCTCGATCGACCTGCTCGAGGGTCTCGTCGTTGCCCCTCGCCGCGCCCCAGGCGATCACCCCATCGGGGAGGGGCACGAAGGGATGGTGGAGCCCCGGGGTGTCGTAGGTGTGCTCGATCGTGCCGTCGAGGGTCATCCGGACGATCTGCGAGGTCGCTCCACCGTCGAGCTGGGTCCAGAAGGTGTCGTGATCGACGAGCAGCGCTCTGCCGTCGTGATCGACGCTGACGTGTCTGGAGACCCAGCTCCGGGGGGTCTCCTGAGCCCAGACGATCTGCCCTTCGCGATCCATGATGAAGATCCACCACCGACCATAGCGATCGTCTCCGTCGCGGTTCATGCTGGTGATCAGCCAGGGCGAGGCTGGATCCCACAGCCCTGGATCGTTGTGGAGGACGATCGGGACAGGCAGGGTCTCGGGCCGGGCGCCGGTGGTGATCCACTGGGCGTCGCTGGCCTCTCCGGAGGGGGCGACGATCTGGTACTCGATCTCGCGATCGAAGGGGACCCCTACGATGAGCTGGTGGACGAGGCCATCCCGGGGGGTGCCCGGGGGGCTCTGCTGCCAGGGGCCTCCCTCGGCGCGGAACACGAGGTGGGCCGGTGCCCCTCTGCTCTGGGCCCAGGACACCGCGATCACCGTCTCGAGTCCCTCGACCAGGCTGGCGGTGATCTCGGTGATCTCGGGGGATGGTGGGGTTGGCGGGGTAGACAGGTCGGTGCAGCTCAGCGCGAGCAGTCCGATCATCGAGCCTCCATCTCAGCGGCCAAAGTTGATGCCCGCGGGATCGCCGGGATCGTCTCTGGGCGGGGGGGGATCTCCGAACACGAGGAAGGCTCCGACGCACAGCCCGGTGGCGAGGAAGACCACAAAAGCTTCCTGTGGGCCCCGGGTGCCTGCGATCCAGCCCGCGAGGCCGAGCCCGATCGGGCCCACGATCCAGGGCGCAGCACGCAGCCACAGCGCCGGAGCGCTGGCTGGAGCTGGAGCTGGCGTCGATGGGGACGGAGGGGCTGGGGCGCGCTCGTCTGCTCCCTGGTCCCTCGCCGAGCGATCCTCGCGGCGATGGCAGTCACGGTACCGGCGCCCGCTCCCGCAGGGGCAGGGATCATCATATCTCGGCCTGGCCATCCGCAGCCCTCCGCTGGGAGGGTACACCCTCTGTGGGTGGAGCGCAGGCCGGTCCCCGGCGCAGCGGTCACAGGAAATCGATTTCCTCTGCCGGGTGGACTGGCCACAGGGGGGCGCCGGAGCGACGCCGGGGAGCGGTGCGTCCGCATGGATCCAGGCCCCGACACAGCCGGGCCCAGCCCTGAGGATCTTGGACAGGGAGTCGGGACGGCGGGATTCGAACCTGTGACCTGGCGCCTCCCAGACGCCCGCGCTGGCCAGACTGCGCCACATCCCGGTGGCAGGGGAGCTGGGGATCGAACCCAGACCTTCCAGGTTCAAAGCCTGGAGGCAGCGCCTCCTCTCCCCGGTGAGATACGGGCGGCAGGACTCGAACCTGCGACCTGAGCGTTCCGAACGCCCCGCGCTGACCAGACTGCGCCACACCCGTGTGAGCTTGGGGCACCAGGGCTCGAACCTGGGTCTCCTGGGTCAGAGCCAGGCGTCCGTTCCAGCTGGACCATGCCCCATCTATGGAGGCGATCGCCTCCGATGGTCTGTGTCTGTCTGCCCCCGGGCACCTGAGACAGAGAGCCCCGGCTTCCTGTGGGAGGCCGGGGCTCTCACCGTGCAGCGTCGCCGCTACACGGGGCCCCCGGCGCCCGGGCCCTGAGGTTGCTCAGGTCGCTGGGTCGGCACGCACACCGGCACCACGATCGCCTGGATGGTGATGAGGGGGTGGTTCGACATCGGGTAGCTCCTAAGCTCTGTCTCTCATCTAAGGGGACGGTGCTGGAGACGTCAAGGAAAAGATGATTGGTTTTTGGGGGGAGATGATCGGCCGTGGATCCAGACGCGGGGGCCCCCTCGGCGGGTACCGGGGGGCCTCCCTGGCTCAGCAGCGGCTCGGTGGAGCGAGCGCTACCCGTGGTGTCCCCTTGACAGATCGGTGGCCTGGGTCTGTGACGGGCTGGGCTGGGTCTCGCGGGGGATCACGGGTGGATCGTAGCGGGGTGATCCCGATCCTTCAACCGCTCTGGACGGGGGGACCTGTGGTCGCGCCTTAGGGCTGATGCCACAGCAGCGCGGCCAGCTCCCCGGGGTGGAGCAGCCCCAGCGCACCCTGCTCGGCGCTGATCTCGTCGAAGGTGGCGGTCCCGGCGTCCACGCCCTCGTGGAGGTGGGCGAGCAGCAGCGGGACTGGATCCACCAGGTGATCCCCGGTGCTCGACGAGGTGCCGTGATCCGCGGTGATCACCACCCGCAGATCCGCCTGGAGCTCGGGGTTGGACTCGAGGAGCTCGCCGAGGGCTTGATCGAAGCGGGCGATGAAGTCTCGCTTGGCGATCGGGCGGCGATCGTGGGCGGCGACGTCGGTGCCTTTGAGGTGTACACAGACGAGGGGGTGGCTCTGGAGCATCTGGCCTGCGGTGGCCAGCTTCCCGTGGATGTCGGTGTCGAGGTTGCCGGTCATGTTGGCGCTGGTCACCGCGTGCATGCCGAGCAGGCGGGCCACCCCGAGGGCGGTCGGGCAGGAGGCGACCATCGCTGCGTGCTCCGGCCGGTGGACCGGGCGTGGGATCTCGGCGGTCGAGGCTGCTCCACGGGTGAGCACGGTGTTGGCCGGGGGCAGGCCAGCGGCCACCCGCTCGGTGTTGAGGGGGTGATCGGTGAGGTGATCGTTGACCAGCTTGAGGAGCTCCCGCAGGGCGGCGGCGGTGCGGGCGGCCTCGGGGGTGTCGTCGAGGGGCCTGGGGCGGATCACCTGTTGGGTGGGGGCCGCGCTGCCTGGATCGGTGTCCGCCACCGCGGCGGACAGGCCCGGGCCCACCAGCACCACCACCACCCGGTGCTCGTGCCCCTCGTACAGCCGCCCCCGGATCCCTCCGGACAGGGGCACGTCCTCGAGTCCCGCGATCAGATCGCGGACCCCGGCGTTGATCCGCCCCGCCCGCCGATCCAGGATCGCGAGGGAGCTCGGGGCACAGGTCGCGAGGTTGCCTCGGAACAAGATCCCGTCGCGGGGCAGCGAGATCCCCCGGCCGGCGGCCTCGAACAGACCACGCCCCAGCCGCTGCCCGAGGCGCTCAGGGGACAGCAGGGCCCACAGCCCCTCATCGGTGTGGGGCAGGTTGCCGTCGACGGCGGTGAGGATCTGCCCCTGGCCTCCGATGCCGGCCAGGCGATCGAGGGTGGGGGTGGGGGCCGCCGTCAGCGGCGTCAGCCCCCCCAGCGCACCGGAGGGCTCGTCCGACATCCCGTCGAGGATCAACAGCAGGGTCCGCACATCGGGGACCGGATCGCTCGCTGTGGCGCTCCGGCTCGCTCCCCTGGAGCGGGACATGGGCAGGATGCTGGCCAGCGCATCGAGCGCCGCTCCGATGCTCGCCTGCAGATCCTCGGTGGGCAGCACCACGACGTCTGCGTCCTCGGCCTGGCTCAGCAGATCGTCATGGATCCAGCGCACGGACTCGAACGCGTCGAGGTAGGCGGCTGGATCCCGCATGCGCTGCGCCGCGGCGCGCATCGGGAAGCGCCGACGGTGGACCTTGCTGGAGGGGACCGCCAACATCAGGCCCGCATGGTATAGCTCCGCCTCTGGATCGAGGTACTGCTCGAACGGTGGCTGTAGGTGGGTGCCCTCGATGATCATGTGGGCGCTCTCCCGCAGGGCGCGGCGGACCACGCTGCGGACCCCGACCGAGACCTGGGCGGCCTGCTGACGGTAGCCCGCCAGCACCCGCTCCCGGGGATCGGAGAGCACACCTCCGCCCTGGAGCATGCCCCGGAACGAGTGATCGTGCAGCCCGGGCACGACCTCGGCCGACAGCACCGTGCGCATGGCCTCCCGGATCATGTCGGTGCCCACCGCGATCCGCATCCCCAGCCGGAAGGCGAGCTCCATCGCCAGGCTGGACTTCCCCGTCCCCGTCGCCCCGGCGAGGAAGATGATCACGGGTCGATCTGCGCTGCGCATCCACTGCACCAGCCTCAGGCGGCGGCGGTAGGGCTTGGGGATCTTGTGGATCGACAGCTCGTTGGCGGTGATCTTCCGGGCCAGCTCGGCGATCCGGGCGTGGGGGACCCCCACCGCGGACAGATCCCGCAGCAGGCCGAGATCCGTCTCCATCGCCGTCGCGGGCGTTGGGTCGTAGCCATGGCGCACCAGCAGCCTGCAGATCGCGTCCTTGAGCTCAGCGGTGGTGATCGTCTCGAGCCCCTCGACCTGGCGCCGCAGCTGCTTGGACAGGGTGAAGGCTTCCCCCATCGACACGCCATGGGCGAGCAGGGTCGCGGTGATCATGCCGGTCTGAAACCGGTGCTGCCCCTCCCGGCCCACGACCATCGGCCGATCGGCGGTGTTCCGCTTCGACAAGCTCTCCCTCCCCGAGGTGGATCGCCTGCTCCACCGATCGGAAACCACTGTGCGCCAGTTGTGAAACGAACGCGCGACGTCGGTGTGCGCCGGCGACCGTTGCCCTTAACCGCATCCCAAGCTGCAGGAGGCTGTAGTGCCGACCATCACCAACCTGTTCGGAGGGCACGCTCCGTTCAAGCAACTCCAGGAACACATGCGCGTCGTGAGGCGGTGCGCCGAGCACGTCGTCCCTCTGGCGGACGCCCTGATCGCCGGAGACGACGAGACCCTGCGTGCCGAGGCGAAGGCGATCTTCACCCTCGAGGCCGAGGCCGACGTGCTGAAGAACGAGCTGAGGATGCGCCTGCCCCGCAGCTTGTTTCTCCCGGTGGACCGGCGGGATCTGCTGGATGTGCTCCACGTCCAGGACTCGATCGCGGACACCGCCGAGGACATCGCGGGCCTGATGATCCGGCGCGACATGCGGCCGCCCGAGCCCATGCGGCCGATCCTCGCGGCGCTGTGTCGACGCTGCGTCGAGGTGGTGGGCCTGTGTGGCGATGTCATCGAGCACTTCGACGAGCTGATCGAGGTCGGCTTCCGGGGGCGGGTGGCCGAGCAGGTCGAGACGCTGACCTCGCGCCTCAACGAGGCTGAGGACGACACCGACGCCCTGGGGCGGCAGCTCACCAGTGAGCTGTTTGCTCTCGAGGATCAGATGAGCCCGGTCTCGGTGATGTTCACCTATCAGCTCATCGAGTGGATCGGAGATCTGGCTGACCACGCCGAGAAGGTCGGCAACAACGTCCGGCTCCTCATCGCGCGCTGACCCACGCTGACAAGGACAAGGGAGGGCTGCATGGAAATCCTCGCCGTCCACGGGACGATCTTGATCGCCATGGCCATCGTCTTCGGCCTGTACATGACCTGGGGGATCGGAGCCAACGACGTCGCAAACGCGATGGGCACCTCGGTGGGATCGGGGGCGATCACCGTCGTCCAGGCGATCATCATCGCTGCGATCTTCGAGTTCACCGGTGCGTTCCTCGCAGGTGGCCACGTCACCAGGACCATCCGCAAGGGCATCATCGATCCCACGTCGATCATGGACTCGCCACAGATCCTGGTCTACGGCATGCTCGCGTCGCTGCTCGCCGCCGCGATCTGGCTGATGGTCGCGTCCCGGAGAGGCTGGCCGGTCTCCACCACCCACACCATCGTCGGCGCGATCGTGGGCTTCGCGGTGGTCGGGATCGGCCCCGACGCGGTGCAGTGGTCCAAGATCGGGCAGATCGTCGCGAGCTGGATCGTGTCTCCGATCATGGGCGGCTTCCTCGCGTTCCTGCTCACGATCTCCATCCGGCAGCTGATCTTCGAGACCGACACGCCGTTTCGCTCGGCCCAGCGCTGGGCCCCGGCGTACGCATTCCTGGTGGGGTTCACGATCTCGCTGGTGACGGTGTTCAAGGGGCTGGCGCACCTGTCCCTCGATCTGTCGGTGGGGGGCAGCCTCGCGGTGGCGGTGGGCTTCGGGGGGCTGTGTGCAGCCACCGGCTGTGCCCTGGTGCGGAGGGTGGAGATCGATCCAGAGGCCGACAAGGACTTCCACTTCGCCAGCGTCGAGAAGGTGTTCTCCCCGCTGATGATCTTCACCGCCTGTGCGATGGCCTTCGCCCACGGGAGCAACGACGTGGCCAACGGGATCGGGCCGATGGCCGCGGTGGTCAGCATCGTCAACAACGGCGGCAGCGTGGCGCAGGACGCCTCGCTGCCCAACTGGATCCTGATCCTCGGTGGGGTGGGCATCATCGTGGGCCTGGGCACCATGGGGTATCGGGTGATGCAGACCATCGGGACGAACATCACCGCGCTGACGCCGAGCCGGGGCTTCAGCGCCACCCTCGCCGCCGCGGCCACGGTGGTGATCGCCTCGCGCACCGGGCTGCCGGTCTCCACCACCCACGTGGCCGTCGGTGCGGTGATCGGGGTCGGCCTCGCCCGGGGCCTGTCCGCTCTGGATCTCCGGGTGATCGGCACGATCGTGGTCTCCTGGGTGGTGACCCTGCCGGTCGGCGCGTTCCTCGCTGCCTTCTTCTTCTTCACCCTCAAGGGGATGTTCGGGTAGCGGGGCTGTCAAGGGGATGTTCGGGTAGCGGGGCTGTGCCAGGGGCCCCCGGGAGGAGCGGTGATCTAGGTGACGATGGGCTCGGGCGCCTCAGTGTCGACCAGCCGGGTGCCGAGGGGTGGCGTCCGGAGCTGGGGATCGAGCGAGGCGATCCTGGCGTAGATCACCGAGCGCCCGGTGGCTGGTGTGCTATAAAATCTCCATGATCTGTCCGCTCTGTGAGCGCGAGTGTCCAGATGCGCGCATGCAACGCCACCACCTCCAGACCCGACGCAAGGATCGGTTCGACATCGAGCTGATCTGCTCAGACTGTCACCGGTGTGTCCATGCCTTCTTCACGATCAAGGAACTGCGGGACGACACGCTGGAGCTTCACACGATCGACGGCCTGAGGGCCAACGAGCCGTTTGCGAGGGCGCTGGACTACATCAAGTCCGTCCCCCCCCACCGCCGGGTCCGGACCGTCCAGCGCTGCAGCGCCCGCCGGCGCTCAAGGCGTCGGCGGTAGCGTGATCGCTCCAGGCATGTGAGCCCCCGGCGGGCTCAGCAGGGCTACAGCGGGGCGTCGGCGGGCTCAGCGGGGCGTCGGCGGGCTCAGCAGGGCCGCAGCGGGCTCAGCAGGGTCACAGCGGGGCCACAGCGGGGTAACAGGTCAATATCATCTAGGTTTTTGATTACCAAAAAGTAGTCACAGGTTACATCGACACCAAATGTGTTGTACTGATGCAAAGAAATATTTTCCAGAATCAAAGGCTACCCTCCCTTCTTCATTGCCTTTCCAGCAGCCGCTCGTTTTTTCCGGACTTCTTTGGGGTCAGCAATCAAAGGCCGATAAATCTCAACTCTATCCTTGTCACGTAGCGTTTTCTTGAGCTGGGTAAGTTTTCCAAAGATCCCAACTTTATTTTTGGTC
>DRPG01000015.1 GCA_011376105.1 Deltaproteobacteria bacterium | reverse complement strand
TCCAACACCATCACCCATCCCGCTACTCATGGGTAGCAACCAGGTGCAGCTCGGTGCCAAACGGTACCCCTCAGTGCATGTTCCTTCCTGAATAATCCAGCTACCCAGCCCCCCTCGCCGATTTTGGGAGCAGGTGGTCGTCCGTTCGAATCGGACCACGGTTCCTCCGACGTCCGACGACGCCTGAGCGAGCCCTGAGCACACAGAGGCGGGGACAGGCCTCCGGGAGTCACATTACCCCCAGCCCATGTCGAACGATCTCCTGGCCTTTCCCTTCAGCCTCCGCCAGCTCCAGTACGCGATCGCGGTGGATCGGCACCTCAGCTTCCGACGGGCAGCGGAGGTCTGTGGGGTCTCTCAGCCCACCCTGAGCGCACAGCTCGCAAAGCTCGAGGCGCATCTCGGGGTGGTGATCTTCGAGCGACACACCCGCAGGGTCCTCACCACCCCCGCCGGGCGCGAGCTCCTGGATCGGATCGGCCCCCTCGTCGAGGGCGCCCGCGATCTGGCGGACGCAGGGCGAGCCTTGTCCGATCCAGACCGGGTGACGCTGCGGATCGGGGTGATGCCGACGCTGGCGCCGTACCTCCTCCCCGCTGCGCACCACCACCTCCGGCGTGATCCGCCGCTGCCCCGCATCCACTGGCTCGAGCTCCAGACCGCAGCGTGCGAGGCCCGGCTGTCCAGCGGGGAGCTGGACGCGATGATCATCGCCGACGAGCCGTCTCAGCCAAGCGTCGATCACGTCGAGCTCGGGTTCGAGCCATTCTGGGCTGTCCTGCCCCCGGGCTCGAGCGCAGGCTCGGCGATCGATCTACCCGAGCTGGCACGGTGGGACCTGCTGCTCCTCGATGACGGCCACTGCCTGCGCGATCACGCGATGTCGTTCTGCATGCTGCCCTCGGTCAGGGAGTCGCCGTTCCGGGCGACCAGCCTGCCCACCCTCGTGCAGATGGTGGCCAGCGGCTATGGCGCGAGCGTGCTCCCGGCCCTCGCCCTCGCCCATGAGACCGCACGGGCCGAGGTCGTCAGCCGCCCGTTCGCTGATCCCCGGATCGGGCGCACCCTGCGGATGGGTTGGCGCGCCCGCAGCCCACACACACGGCAGATGCGTCGGGCCGCGGGCCGGATCCGGACCGCGATCGCACAGGCGCTGGAGATCGCCTGTGCGATCTGGCCCCAGGGGCCGGGGGGGGATCACGTCCTGGAGCAGGTGTCTTGGCCCATCGGCGGCGAGTGACAGAGCAGAGCTATCAAATCGTTCGAAACATGCTCTTAGAAGCTCTCTGTCAAGGACGGCAAGTTGAGTGTGCTCGGTGGATGGACCCCTGCAGCGATCTCTGTGCTCCGGCGCCGATCGCGCCTGTGGGATCAGAGCCGAGCAGCCCACACGATCCAAGGCCCGGGAGCTTCGATGAGCAACAGAGACGACAGAGGTGGCAGAGGTGACAGAGGCGACAGAGGCGACAGAGGCGACAGAGGCGACAGAGGCGACAGAGGTGGCAGAGGCGACAGAGCCAGCGGAAGGTGTCCAGTGATGCACGGCGGCAACACGACCGTCGGGGCCTTGAGCGGGGGCTGGTGGCCCGACGCCCTGAACCTCGGCATCCTTCACCAGCACGACATCAAGACCAACCCCCTCGGGCCCGGCTTCGACTACCGCGAGGCGGTCAAGGGGCTCGACGTCGAGGCCCTCAAGGCAGATCTCCACGCGCTGATGACCGACAGCCAGCCCTGGTGGCCCGCGGACTGGGGGCACTACGGCGGCCTGATGATCCGCATGGCCTGGCACTCCGCCGGCACGTACCGTGTCTCCGACGGCCGCGGGGGAGGAGGCAGGGGTAACCAGCGCTTTGCTCCGCTCAACTCATGGCCCGACAACGTCAACCTCGACAAGGCCCGCCGGCTGCTGTGGCCGATCAAGAAGAAGCACGGCAACCGCCTCAGCTGGGCCGATCTGATCCTGCTCGCAGGCACGATCGCCTACGAGTCCATGGGGCTGAAGACCGCTGGGTTCGCGTTTGGTCGCGAAGACATCTGGCACCCGGAGCAGGACGTCTACTGGGGCCCTGAGAGGGAGTGGCTCACCGCCGGCCGCTACGAGGGCGAGGCGCGGGACAGCCTCGAGGACCCCCTCGCTGCCGTGGAGATGGGCCTGATCTACGTCAACCCCGAGGGCGTCGGCGGTGAGCCCGATCCGCTCAGGACGGCGCAGGACGTACGGGAGACATTTGCCAGAATGTCAATGAACGACGAGGAGACGGTCGCCCTGATCGCAGGCGGCCACACGGTGGGCAAGGCCCACGGCAACGGGGACGCAGCGCTGCTGCGCCCGGCCCCGGAGGCCGCCGACCTCGCAGAGCAGGGGCTCGGCTGGCGAAACCCCCAGGGCAGCGGCGCCGGGCGCGACACGATCACGAGCGGCATCGAGGGTGCCTGGACAACCCACCCTACCCGCTGGGACAACGGCTACTTCTACCTGCTCTTCAGCTACGAGTGGGAGCTGAAGCAGAGCCCCGCTGGGGCGTGGCAGTGGGAGCCCGTGGGCATCAAGGAGGAGGACAAGCCCGTCGACGTCGAGGATCCCTCGATCCGCCGCGCCCCGATCATGACCGACGCGGACATGGCCATGATCAAGGATCCGGCCTACCGGAAGATCTCCGAGCGGTTCTACCGAGATCCGGAGCACTTCGCCGAGGTCTTTGCCCAGGCGTGGTTCAAGCTGACCCACCGCGACATGGGTCCGCGGTCGCGCTACCTCGGCCCCGACGTGCCCGACGGAGACCTCCTGTGGCAGGATCCGGTCCCTGCGGGCAGCACCAGCTACGATGTGGAGGCGGTCAAGGCCCAGATCGCAGGCAGCGGCCTGACGATCAGCGACCTGGTCACCACGGCCTGGGACAGCGCCCGGACCTTCCGGGGCTCGGACATGCGCGGGGGTGCAAACGGTGCTCGTATCCGGCTCGCCCCTCAGAAGGACTGGGAGGGCAACGAGCCAGCGCGGCTCGCCCGGGTGCTCGGGGTGTTGCAGGGCGTCGCCACGGGCTCCGGCGCCAGCCTGGCGGACGTGATCGTCCTCGCGGGCGGCGTCGGCATCGAGCAGGCGGCCCGGGCCGCTGGGTTCGACGTGGTCGTGCCCTTCTCCCCGGGCCGGGGCGACGCCACCGACGAGCGGACCGACGCAGCGTCCTTCGAGGTGCTCGAGCCGATCCATGACGGCTACCGAAACTGGCTCGCGGAGGGCCTCACCACCAACGCAGAGCAGCTGATGCTCGATCGCACTCAGCTCATGGGGCTCACCGCCCCCGAGATGACGGTGCTCGTGGGTGGCATGCGGGTCCTCGGCACCAACCACGGCGGCACCAGCCACGGTGTGTTCACGGATCGACCGGGCGTCCTCACCAACGACTTCTTCGTCAACCTGACCGACATGCGCTACGCGTGGGCTCCGATCCGCGAGGGGTTGTATGAGCTGCGGGATCGTGAGACCGGCGAGGTGAGGTGGACGGCCACTCGGGTGGATCTGGTCTTTGGCTCGAACGCGATCCTGCGCGGCTACGCCGAGCACTACGCCCAGGACGACAACCAACAGCGCTTCGTCGAGGACTTCGTCGCGGCCTGGACCAAGGTCATGGACGCCGACCGCTTCGACCTCGCCTAGGACGCCGCCCGGACGGCCCTACCCGGACAGCCCCCCCGCAGCTCAGCCGGCGCGGACGATGGACGCTTCACCACCCCGGTGGGGCCGGTGGGGCTCGACGGCGGGGCCTGTCGCTGGCGCATCGACAGCAAGGAGCCGGCCGAATGCGGCCCCTGCGGCTGCAGGACCCCAGCCTCCCCCGCCCCATGGGTGGGCTGGTGGGGCTCGTCGCCCTGTCCGGGTCCTGATCGGGACGTGGGTGAGGGGCAGCGGTCGCTAGTCCCCCACCTCCGGGCTGAGTGAGCCCTGCGGCTGGCGGGATCGTGGCCACAGATCGCCCGCTCGACCTGCACCAGCTCGTCGGGGGTTGACCCCGGGTGCGCTCACTGACACCCGACGCCGTTGCAGACGAAGCTGGCGTTGGCGCCAAAGCTCCCGGTCCACTCGAGGCCGGTCACGCCACTGAGGTGGTGCACCTCCCCGGTGGTCACCAGCGGCGGAGCCAGTCCGACCTCATCGGACAGCCAGTCGCAGCCGCTCGACACGAACCGACCCTCGTACAGGTAGACGAAGTACAGGCCCGGACCCGACACCGCGCTGTTGTCGACGAAGCGGCTGCCCCCCGAGCAGGTGACGTCGCTGTCGATCATGTACAGCGCCCCGCCGAGCCCCAGGTAGGGATCGGGCTGGGCGCCGTTCATCGCCAGCGCCTGGTTGTCCCGGATCGTCGTGCCGATCAGATCGACGGTGGAGTACAGGACGAGCAGCCCGCCGCCAGCCTGCTCCACCTGGTTGTCCCGGATCGTGGTGTTGCGCAGGATCAGATCGGACTGATCGATCGCCATCCCCCCGCCTGCGCTCTCGGCCATGTCTACGTTGTTGGACAGGGTGCTGTCCTCGATCGTGCCGGCACTGCCGATCACATAGGCGTGGGCACCGGACACCGCGGCGTTGCCGTCCAGGGTCAGCCCGGAGAGCTGCGGCTCGCTGTCCCACAGCATCAGCGCACCACCGAACTCAGCCACGTTGCCGCTGAAGGTGGAGCCGGTGGCGACGAGGGTGCCACCTTCGTGGTGTAGCGCGCCCCCATAGAGCTCAGCGCTGTTGTCGGCGACGGTCACGTCCTCGAGGACCAGATCGCCAAACACGAAGATCGCTCCGCCGAAGCCCTCGTAGTAGGTCGCGCCCAGCTGGACCGCGCTGTTGTCGTGCAGGGAGACCCGGCGGAGGGTGACGGTGGCGGCATCGGAGGGCAGGCTGGTGCCGATCCCACCGCCGTAGCTGCTGCGGCCTAAGGAGACGTCCAGGTCCTCGACCGTCAGCTCGGTCCCGACGCTGCCGATCGAGATCACCGAGCCATCGCCGTCGCCCACCAGCTTCGTCTGGCCCTGGCCAGAGCCCCGGATCGTCACGCCCGGGCCGCCCACGATCAGCTCGGCGTAGTAAGTGCCCGGACAGAGCTCCAGCGTCCCGTCGGGGGGCAGCGGGAGCTCTGCAGCCTCGAACGGCGTCCCACGGCTGATCACCGGGGTGATATCCTGGGGAGCCCCCGAGCGGGGCAGCCAGGTCGCCCGCCCCTCCTCACACCCGGTCTCCTCGGTCTCCTCGGTCTCCTCGGTCTCCTCGGTCTCCTCGGTCTCCTCGGTCTCCTCGGTCTCCTCGGTCTCCTCGGTCT
>DRPG01000014.1 GCA_011376105.1 Deltaproteobacteria bacterium | reverse complement strand
CCCGCCCTGCGGCCGCTGTCCCCGCCCTGCGGCCGCTGTCCCCGCCCTGTGGCCGCTGTCCCCGCCCTGTAGCCGCTGTCCCCGCCCTGTGGCCGCTGTCCCCGCCCTGTGGCCGCTGTCCCCGCCCCGCGGCCGCCGCGCTGCTGCTGGTCGCCGCGCTGCTGCTGGTCGCCGCGCTGCTGCTGGCCGACGGGACCGCCACCCGGGGGATCAGGTAGGCTCGTCCGACCGGATGCTCTTCAACTCGACCACCTTCGTGTTGTTCTTCGCCGTGGTGTGGCTCCTGTACCAGCCCCCGCTGGCCTGGCGCTGGCGCAAGCTGCTCCTGTTGGTCGCGAGCTATGTGTTCTACGCAGCCTGGTCGCCTCCGTTTGTCCTCCTGCTGTGGATCAGCACCGGCGTGGACTGGTTCGTCGGGCGCGCCCTGGGACGCGCCACCGGGCGGGGGGCGCGCCGGGCGCTGCTGGGGATCAGCCTGGGCGTGAACCTCGGCATGCTCGGCTACTTCAAGTACGGGGGCTTCTTGCTCGACAACCTCACCCTGGCGCTGCGGGGGCTCGGCGTGGCGTACCAACCCCCCGGGGCCGACATCGTGTTGCCGGTGGGGATCAGCTTCTACACGTTCCAGACGCTGTCGTACACCATCGAGGTGCACCAGGGGCGGGAGCGACCCTGGGGCTCGTTCCTCGACTTCGCCCTGTACGTCACGTTCTTTCCTCAGCTGGTGGCCGGCCCGATCGTCCGAGCCCACGACTTCTTGCCCCAGTGTCTCCAGCCCCGGGCCCCCTGCGGACGCACGCTCGGCTGGGGGCTGACGCTGTTCGTCGTCGGGCTATTCGAGAAGACGGTGCTGGCGGATGTGTGGCTCGCTCCCCACGCCGAGCGCCTCTTCGACGCCGCTCAGGCCCCCGATGGAGCGAGCGCCTGGCTCGGAGCCCTGGCCTTCGCTGGGCAGATCTATGGCGACTTCGCGGGCTACTCGACCTGCGCCATCGGGGTCGCGATGTGCCTCGGGTTCGCCCTGCCCGACAACTTCCACGCCCCCTATGCGGCCTTGGGGTTCTCCGACTTCTGGAGGCGCTGGCACATCAGCCTGTCGACCTGGCTGCGGGACTACGTGTACATCGGCCTCGGTGGGAACCGTGGGGGATGGAGCGCCACCCAGCGCAACCTGATGATCACCATGGTGCTGGGGGGGCTGTGGCACGGCGCGTCCTGGACGTTCGTCGTCTGGGGTGCGCTGCACGGGTTGCTGCTGATCCTCGAGCGGATCCTCCGCAGGGCGCTGCCTCCGTCTCCGCTGTGGTCGAGCCCCGTCGTTCGACTGTACGGGATCTTGCTCACGTTTGTCGCGGTGGTCTCGACCTGGGTCTTCTTCCGTGCCCCCAGCCTGAGCCGGGCTGTGGAGATCGTGGCCGCGATGGTCGGGCTCAGATCCGGCGTGGCCCTGCTCGATGCAGCCGATCAGCTGGTGATCTTGACCATCACCGCTGCGATGGTGGGGGGGCACCTCTGGATGCGGGAGCGCACCCTCGAGGAGGTGTTCTCCAGCCTGCGCCCGTCGGTGAGGATCGCTGTCCTCTCGGGGCTCCTCGTCGCGGTGCTCAGCACTCCCGGAGTGGATCGTGCCTTCCTCTACTTCCAGTTCTGATGCGCTGGGGCGAGCCCCGGAGCTGCCCTGGGGGCGGCTGTGGCTGCTGGGGCTCGCGATCGCGCTGGGGATCCTCGGGGGGGCTGAGGGGCTCTGGCGATCGAGGGGCCACCGCCCGGTGGTGGACGACGGGCCCGGGCTCTGGTCCGCCTCTTGGCGGCGGGTCTCCGAGCCCGGAGCCCTCGTGCTGCTCGGGGCCTCCCGGATCCAGGTGGGGCTCGATCTGGATCGGATCCATGACGCCCTGGGCCTGCAGCCCGTGATGCTGGCCATCGACGCGTCAAGCCCCAGGCCCATCCTCGAGGCGCTCGCACACGATGGATCGTTCCACGGGCGGGTGCTGTGCTCGGTCACGGCGGAGACCCTGGTGCCCGGGCCCAAGGATCGCAGGCCGGCGGACTGGCTGGCCAGGCACCGCCGGGCCCCCCTCGACGCCCCCCTCAACCGGTGGGCCTCGATCCAGCTCCAGCAGCGGCTCGTCCTGGCGAGCTACGGGGCCTCGCTGCACCGGATCGTGTACACCCTGCTCCGGAGGGGCACCCTCCCCGAGCCGAGCTACCTGTACACCCGGGCGGATCGGGAGCGCTCGACCGACTTCTCCCGGGTGCCCGACCTCGAGATCGTCCGGAGGGGGTACGTCGATCGCCTCAAGGGTGCGCCCTGGGCGTGGACCCCGGCCACCTGGCTCGAGGCCACCGAGCCGGTGCAGGCCTGGGCCCAGGCGATCGAGGAGCGGGGGGGCTCGGTCCTGTTCGTTCGCCTGCCCACCTCAGGCGCGCTGCGGGCCCTGGAGGACGCCCGGGCCCCCCGGGATCGGTTCTGGGATCGGTTCGCCGAGCGCTCCCCAGCCCCTGCGGTACACCTCGACGATCTCGGGGGCTCCTACCACCTGCCCGACGACTCCCACGTGGATCGGGCCGATCGGGCCGGGCTGACCGACGTGGTGATCCGGTTGGTGGCGGATCATCTCCAGCCTTGAGGGCACCGCTGGGCCGCCCGTCGTGCTGTCCCGGTGCGACCGCCGGCCCCCGGGATCAGCTCAGTAGGCCTCGGCTACCTCAAGGTGAACCCCGCCCCCCGGACCGCCTCCTGCAGCAGACCAAGGGGGGCTGTGCCATAGACGATCGCGCGCCCGGACTCGTGATCCACCTCGGCCCCCTGCACGCCCGAGACCTGGCCCAGCGCGCCCTTGAGCTTGCGGGCACAGCCCCCACAGCTCATCCCATCGATCTGCAGCTCGATCGGAGCGGCGGTGGCGGGAGCGGGGCGGGGCGTGAGTCGATCGCGGAGCTCCTCCCAGGCGAACCACGCCAGCAGCCCCACCAGCAGGACCGCGGAGCCGATCCCGACGGGGCCTGCGTGATCATGGACTCCGGAGCTCGCGATCGGAGCGGCGAACGCCGCATCGAACAGCAGGCCCAGCCCAGCGGAGCCCAGCACCACGGAGCCGAGGTAGATCGAGAGCACCCTGATCCCGAAGGTGCGGTAGACCGCTCCGATCGTGGCGATGTTGGTCGCGGGGCCCGCCATCAGGAACACCAGGGCCGCACCGGTGGGCAGGCCCGCCGCCACCAGCGAGGCCGCGATCGGCACCGACGCGGTGGCACAGACATACAGCGGGATCGACAGCAGCAGGACCGCCAGGATCGACCCCGCGCCGCTGCCGAGCACGGTGTCCGCCAGGGCGTCGGCGGGGACGAAGGTGGTCAGGGCTGCGCTGATCGCGATCCCGAGCACCAGCCAGCGCCAGATCGAGCGCAGCACATCGATCGCGTGGGCGATCGCGTCGGCGGGGGTGGGCCGGACCGGATCGGGCCCGGAGCTGCCGGGGGACCGTGGCGGGGACCGATCGACCTGGTCCGCCAGCAGCCCTGCGGCCAAGCCGGTCACCGCTGCGGCCCCGAGCTTGTACAGGGCGAAGGGCCAGCCGAGCATCGAGGCGGTGACCAGCACGCTGTCGACCCCGGTCTGGGGGGTGCTCACCAGGAACCCGATGGCTGATCCGGTGCTGGCGCCGTCGCGCTTCAGGCCGATCCCCGCGGGGATGACGCCACAGGAGCACAGGGGCAGGGGCACGCCCAGGGCGACGGCCCTCGCCACCCCCGAGGGGCCGGTGAGCCTCCGCTGTAGCCAGCTGGAGGGCACGAGCAGGTGCAGGGCGGCCGAGGCCAGCGCCCCCAGCAGCAGCCAGGGCGAGAGCTCGAGCAGGATGTACAGCGTGGCTTCGATCACCGTCTCCTCCGTGCTGCCCCAGAACACCGGACGGAGGAGCTGACAACCTCGCCCGGGCGGATCGGAGCGGGTAGATCGGAGCGGGGCCACATCGACGGCATGCGCCGTGGACCGACGACGAGCCGTTCACCCAAAGCTGTGTCTTTCCGTGCTCGGCGTGCCTGATCCGGCGTGGCTCTCCCTGGGACAGCCGGGTGCTCTCGGGCTCAGAGCGCGGGGCGGCGCTCGAGCTGTCCGACACCATCGGGAGCACGCCGCTCGGTGCGCTGCGTCACGACGTGCGGCGACGTGCCCGGAGCAGGGCCCCCACCGACAGCCACAGCCACAGCGAGGACGGCACGCTCCCCTGACAGCCGCAGCCGTCGCTGGGCTCCGGGGCCTTCCCCCGAACGAGGATGTCGAGCGCGCTCACGTCGTCGCTGGGATCGTTGGGATCGGTGCCGGCCTCGGCCTCCAGCGCGTCGTTGACCCCGCCACCGTCGGTGTCGGCCAGGTTGGGATCGCTCTCGGGGGGCAGGTGCTGCCCGTCGTGGTTGCTGTCCTCTTCGCCGTCGGACAGCCCGTCGCCGTCGGTGTCCGCCACCAGGGGATCGGTGCCGGTGGTGCGATCGAGATCGGCGGTGAAGGGATCGGGATCGGTGTCCTCCCGGGGCAGCGCGACGCCGACCTCGAGCCCGTCGGTCAGCCCGTCGCCGTCGGTGTCTGCGCTCAGGGGATCGGTGCCATGGATCAAGACCTCGGTGCCGTCGAGCAGCCCGTCGTCGTCGCTGTCGCCGTCGCCGGGATCGGTGCCGTGCAGCTGCTCCTCTGCGTCGGTCAGCCGATCCCGATCGCTGTCCGGCAGATCGTCGTCTGGATCGAGGGGATCGGTGCCGTCGAGGGCGAGCTCGTCGCCGTCCCACCGCCCCCCGTCGTCGCTGTCGAACAGGAGGGGATCGGTGCCGTGCTCGGTGACCTCGAGCCCGTCGGCCAGCCCGTCGTCGTCGGCGTCGGCGTCGAACACGTTGGGGGCGCCGTCGGAGTCGGTGTCCGTTGGAACCGGCGGCGCACAGGGGTCGACGATCGATGCCTCCTCATGATCAGGGATCCCGTCTCCGTCGGCGTCGTCGTCGAGCCAGGACACAGCACCGTCGCCATCAAGATCGTCGGGCACCTGGGCGGCGAGGCTCCAGGCGCGCTCGTCGGTGGTCCGGATCCCGTCTCCGTCTTCGTCGTCGCTCGCGATCCAGAGGCGGTGGGCCCCGCTGGGCAGCGTGTGCATCGACGGGACGACCACGATCTGGACCGGCTCCTTGCCTCCGTAGAGGAAGTCGATCTCGACGTGCTGGAGCTGATCTGGATCGATCCCGCCGAAGTGCAGCACCGGCCAGCCGCTCGAGCCCCGACCCCGGCCCCCGCTGATCTCCTGCACCTCGACGGCGGCTCCGCTGGCGTCGAGCAACACCGCGGCGCCACCGATGTCGTCGCGCAGGGGGCGCCCATCAGCGCACAGCCCCGCGGCGGACATCCGGAGCTGCAGGTGCCGCCCCAGGGCGTCCACCTCCTCGTTGATCAGCAGCACGTTGGCTTCGCCGTTCCGGACGGTGTAGACGTCGAGGTCTCCGTCTCCCTCGTGATCCGCCAGCGCCACCGCTGTTGTGGGCAGGGGATCGCCAAGCCCCGTGGCCTGCCAGCCCCCGTCGGTCTGCAGCAGCTGCTGATCGATGCCCTCGTCTCCGAGGAACAGATCAGGCAGCCCGTCGTTGTTGAGATCGCCGCACGCCCCCGCTGACAGCCAGCTGTCGGGGACCACGCCGGGCCGGCCGGTTGGATCGAGCCCCAGAGTCACCGGGTTCCAGGCGTACAGCTCGTTGCCGCCATCCTCTGGATCTCCGGTCCAGAAGATCTCGTGCTCGCCGTTGCGATCGGTGTCACAGGCGAACACGGCCCCCTTGTCGGCGTTGCCCGACAGCATGGAGAAGCCCGCCACGGCCTGGAACAAGCCGGAGGCATCGGCGAGGAACGCGCTGCCGTTGGGCGCGTCTCTGCGCAGCAGCACGTCGATCCACCCGTCCCGATCGAGATCGATCACCGAGAGGTGATCTGAGTCGGCGCCGGCGGCCAGCCCGAGCTGGTGAGCCTCCACGAAGACCCAGTCCGTCGCGGTGCCGTCGTTGAGCAGCAGGTGGTTGCTCCGGGTCCCGTTCGCCACGATCAGATCGAGATCTCCGTCGAGATCGTGATCCAGCAGCCCGGCCCCCTCGAGATCTGCGACGTCGGTGCCTAGATCGCCGATCTCCCAGTCGTGGGTGATCCATCTGAACTGGCCCTCCTGGTTGAGCACGATCTGGATGTGGTCGAAGCGCACCAGGACCAGATCCACCCAGCCGTCATGATCGAGATCCCCCGCCAGCAGGCTCCGGACATCGTCGAAGTTCTGCAGGGGGGGTGCGTCCGCGCTGGTGCGATCGGTGAAACCCTGCTCCCCGGCCTGCAGCAGGCGGCCCCCCTCCTTCGCCGAGGCGGCGATATCGAAGCGACCATCGTTGTTGTAGTCGAGCCAGGCCAGGCCACCCTGGGAGCCACCGATCACGTCGGCGTCGTCCCCCATGGTGGTGGGGAGCAGGGGGGTCGCAGCGGCCAACATCGGGAGCTTCAGGAACCACATGCTGGCATGGTACCCCGCGGATTCGAGAGCGCCACACCTGCGTGATCCGGATCGTCAGGCCCGGGCCGGGGCGGTCCCCGGGACAGCCACGCAGGCGATCGTCGCCCAGCGATCGCGCCGCGGGCCCTCAGTCTGCGCTGATCCGCTCCTGCACCTCATCGTCGAGCCACAGCCCGGACTCGGCCTCCTGGGCCCAGTCGATCTCCTCAGCGACCAGGCGGCGCAGCAGGCGGACCGCGGCGATCTGCACCGGGCCGACCTCGGACCAGATGGCGGTCTCGAGGAAGCGCAGATCGTCAGCGTCGGGCAGCCGCCCCCCCTCCAGCAGCCCCCGACAACAAGCACAGGCGAGGATCGCGTTGTCGAGATCGGGGATCTTGGGGGGAGGGACCAGGACGGGCCGGGGGGTGTCCTTGCCCCCGCACAGCTCGCAGGCCGAGCCCCCCCGCCTCGAGAGATCCTTGCCCAGGGCCGCCAGCGCAGCCTGGCGAGCATCGTGTCGATCGCGTCCGCGTGCCATGGCGTCAGCCTAGCAGATCGGCGCTGGCTCCCGGAGCCCTCCGCCTGGGCTACGCTGGGGGCGTGCGACGTGCGATCAACGACCTGATGGGCCGCCCCAAGGTGGCCACCGACCCAGTGATGCGGGAGCTCCTCGCGGTGATCTCGCTCCCCACGGGCCGCACCAGCTCAGGCTGGCCCTTCCTGGCTCAGCCGGCCTGGGCCCGGCTCCGGGACTGGATCCCCCACACCTTCTCGGCGGGGCTGGCCCTGTGGCAGGCCACCTCGACCGCCGAGGCGTTGCTCGGAGGCGACGCTCCGGTGGATGCGCTGCGGGTGGTCCGGCAGGTGGTGCGCACCGCGGTGATCACCGCACCTCCGGATCTGTGGCTGCTGCGTCACGTGATCTCGTCGCTGGCCTCCGAGGGCTGGCTGTCGCCCCTGGCCGAGGGGATCGAGGCGATCCCCGGGGCGCTGGAGCCCGACATCACCCTGCTGATGGCCCGGGGCTACCTGGTGCGCCTCGGGTCCGGGGTGCGCTGGGCCGACGATCCAACCGCCCGGAGGGTCCTGCAGCTGCCCCCGCTGCCGCGGTCGCGTCCGCTGGATCTGTCGCAGCGCTGGGCCGCAGCGTTCTCGGGGGAACGAGGCCACGATGCGCTGCTGAGTGAGGTGCTCTCCGAGCTCCCGGAGCCCGCTGCGCACCCGCCCCCCGCCTGGCTCGCGACCCCCGAAGATCTCCAGCTGGGCTACCTGCTGGTGCCGCTGGTGCTGGGGCTCCGGGCCGCGGATCGGACCCGGGCCCTGCTGGCGTCGCCCACCCTCGAGGCTCCTCTGGCGCCTGGCCCCCTCGGGGCACAGATCTCCGCCGTGCTGCAAGCCGCGGGCTGGCTGACCCCCGATCAGCGCTGGACCCCTCTGGGTCAGCGGGGCCTGGAGCGTGCCCCCGGCCCGTTCGGCATCATCGAGACCTACCACCCCTACCTCGCGATCCTGCCCCAGCTGTGGGCCGGTGGCGCGGTGCCCCATGTGCAGCGCGCCCAGAACGTAGCCGCGAGCCAGGACGCGAACCGGCAGACCTTCGCCCGGGCCAACGACGCCCTCGATCGGTTCTGTGCCGAGACCGGCTTCACCTACCGGGTGTACATCGAGCACGCGGTGGGCCGCGGGGAGGCGATCCGGCAGCGGCGGGAGCGCTCGGGGGACGCGCTGATCTATGTGGGGGCCGATCTCGAGCTGGCCGCCATCGACGAGGCCCGGCGTGAGGCCGCCGCAGGCCGGCTGCCGGCCTCGGTGCGGTTCGTCCAGGCCGACATCGGCGAGCCCGCGGCCCTGGTGGAGGCCCTGCGGCGGGAGGGGATCGATCCCGACGGAGCAGTGATGGTGGTCGGCAACGGCTTCCACGAGGTGCGCGATCAGACCGACGAGCGGATGGTGGAGGTGTTCCGGGGCTACGAGGCGGCGGGGTTGGTGCTGCTGTTCACCGAGGAGAGCGCCCTGTCCGTCGAGGATCTGCTCCACACCGCGTGGAACACCTACCACGCGGGCTTTCGCTATGTGCACGAGCGCTCCGGGCAGGGGCTGCGCCCCGCCAGCCAGCCCCCCGTCCCGGGGCTGGGGCCGCCCCTGCGGGCGTCGTGGACCTCCTGTGCGCAGCGAGCTGGCTACGTACGAGCCCACCGCTGGTGTAGCCGGAGCCGGACGATCTATCCCTACCCCCCAGCGAACGGGCACAACCCATCGATCAGCGTCAACCACTTCTTCGTGCCCACGCGCTGGGCGATCACCCTCGGGCTGGATCCCACGCCGGAGTGACGCCTCAGCCCACGTGGGTGGCGTCGAGGTAGGCGGCCACCGCCGCGCCGCTCTGCTTGATCAACGGGACGATCAGGGACACCACCGCGCGCTCCACCACCGGCACGGTGCTGCTGGGGACGACCTTGAGCTCGGGGACCCGCTCGGGCCGGAAGCTGAAGCTCCCGGAGATCTCGATGCTCGTGCCCCTGCCCTCCTCGAGGTAGACGTTCGAGCCCTTGCACTCGAGGGCTGCGCCGAGGCCGGGGACCTCGATCTCCCAGTCTGCGCGCCAGGCGTGCACGCTCCAGGTGGTGCGCTGGATCCACACCAGCAGCTCCTCCGAGACAAAGGGTCGCAGGAACACGGGCAGCGCGGCCTGGGTCCCATGCCACCGGTGGACCTGCTCCAGCCGACCCCCGGCGTGGGCGGTCCGGCTGCGGAGGTCCACCCGCTGGACCGCGTCGATGCGCGCGACGACCTGCTCGAGCTCGTCTCGGTGGGTGCGAAACACCAGCGGGCGTGGGTGGGGGGTCGACTCAGCGTGTGCAAAGTCCATGATCACTCCCGGCGTCGTGCAGGTTACGGTCGCTATCTTGCTCGTATTGCAGGCGACGGTGGCCGGCTTGGGGCGGTCCCCCGGACCCGGAGGGAACCATGTGGTGGGCTGTGTTCTTGTCCTGGGGGTGTGGCGGCGATCAGGTGGAACCCCCCGATCCTCTCAAGGAGACCGGGTCACCGATCACCGACACCGCCGCTGAGCCCGACACCGGCAGCCCCCCGCCCCCTCCACTGGCCGCCCGGTGCGGGCTGACCGACAACGTGCTGCGTGCCTCCTGCACCATCGAGGTCGATCCACCCCAGGCCGTACAGATCACGTTCCAGCCCGAAGACGGCGGTCGGCCCGAGCGGGTGCACGGCGGCGATGAGATCGCTGCGCTGCACGAGATCGGCCTGTACTTCATGCGCCCCGAGACCCCATATCGCTACACCATCGAGGCCCTGCAGACCGGCGAGGAGCTACAGGGCAGCCTCACCACCGGCACCCCACCGCCGGGGGCGGCGGCCACCCTCGAGGTCAGCGGGAGCTCCTCCTCCCCGATGGTGGGCCTGGCGTCCCCCTGCGGAGCCTACGCCTTGATCTTCGACACCGCAGGGGATCTGCTCTGGTACGAAGATCTCAGCCAGGGCCTGTTCAGCTTCCTCGAGGGTGTCTCCTTCACCGAGGATCAGACTGTCCTGGGGCTCGTCAGCGGGGAGCTTGTGGAGGTCGATCTGCAGGGCAGGCGGGGCCTGAGCCTCCGCACCGGCGATGGGTTCTCCGAGCGGATCCACCACGACGCGCTCCGCAGAGACAAGCTCACCTATGTGTTGTTCCAAGAGCCCCCCGACGACGATGGCTTCCTGATGGATGGCTTCTATGTGTTCGACGAAGACGGGTCTCCGATCGCGCAGTGGCGCCTGTCGGAGCACCACGTGCCGGTCCCGACCCCGCAGGTCCCCGCGCCGCTGCTGGGGGCCGGTGATCTGATCGACTACAGCCACGCCAACGCGATCTGGGTCGACGACGCTGGAGACATCCTGATCTCCTTCCGGCACCTCTCCGCCGTGGTGAAGGTGGCGGGGCTCGGTCGCGTCGACTTCGGTGCGCTTCAGTGGACCCTGGTGGGGGATCCTCTGTCGCCGATGAGCCCCGATCTCGGGCTGGAGAACCTCACCGGGGGCCTCGATGGCTTCCTCCGTCAGCACAACGTGCACACCCTCAGCGATGGCCGGATCGCGATGTTCGACAACCGGCGGCTCGGGGAGCGATCCAGGTTACTGCTGATCGAGGTGGATGAAGGCGCCGGGCTCGCCACCCTCGAAGAGGCCTACGATCTGAACCTGTACTGCGACTTTCAGGGGGGCGCGTGGCACACCGTCGCCGGCAACCCAGTGGCGACCTGTGCACCCCAGGACGTGGCCTTCGAGTTCGTCGCAGGCAGCGCCGGGGGCTCCAGCGCACCGGAGACCGCCGTCTGGGAGGGCGAGGCCCGCTGTGAGCAAGGGACTTCTCCGTACATTCCTCGATTCGTTCCCCTGGACTGGTAGGGACCCCGTGGACGCGACCCCCTGGCTACGTCGGCTCGATCCAGCCGCGCGACTGAGGCTGATCTGTCTCCCCTTCGCAGGGGGAGGCACCGCGGACTACCGCAGCTGGAGCGACGGGCTGCCCGGCTCGGTCGATGTCTGCCCCGTCGTGCTGCCGGGCCGGGAGTCGCGGCTGCGTGAGCGCCCCCACGACGCGATGGAGACGCTGATCGCAGCGATGGTCGATCCCCTCGCGGCCGCCCTGCGGCGGATCCCGTACGCGATCTATGGCCACAGCATGGGGGCCTGGATCGGGTACGAGCTGGCCCGGGCCCTACGGCAGCGCGGTGTGGCGCCTCCGGTCCACCTCTTCGTCGCCGCCCGCCGAGCCCCCCACCTGCCGTCGCGGCGTGCGCTGCTGTCCGAGCTGCCCGACGCCGAGTTCGTGGACGGGATCCAGGAGCGATATCAGGCGATCCCCGCCCAGATCCTGGCCAGCCAGGAGCTGATGGAGCTGTT
>DRPG01000013.1 GCA_011376105.1 Deltaproteobacteria bacterium | reverse complement strand
GCGTCGGCGTCGGCGTCGGCGTCGGCGTCGGCGTCGGCGTCGGCGTCGGCGTCGGCGTCGGCGTCGGCGTCGGCGTCGGAGTCGGCGTCGGCGCTCGGTCGGGTGTCGGGCTTGTCCGCCTCACCCCCACAGGCGGCGAGCAGACACAGGAAGGCAAGGCATCGCATGGCTCGTTCCTAGGGCTTGACCAGGGTGTACAGGTCTTCGATCCACTGGCTGCGACCCATGAGCTTGGTGCTGTTGAAGTCGAGGTGCCAGACGGTCTGCCCGTCGGGATCAACCTCCTTGACCTGGCTGGCGGAGCCGAGGGTGTGCAGGGTGTTCCCGTTGGGCAGCCGCCAGGTGTCCCCGTTGGTGTCGGCGTAGGCCTCGGCGTTGTAGCTCCACACCTCCGTCAGCAGCTCGTTGGTGTGATCGACGCTGTACTCCCGCGCGAAGTTGGTCCGCCCCCCGGGCTGGTTGTAGTCGTGGGTGGACAACAGCAGGGTGCCTGCTGGGGTGTAGCTCACCCCGTGCTGCCAGTAGAAGTGGCTCTCGGGCGGATCGAAGGCATAGCCTCCGCCAACACCGCCGGCCCACCACATCGTGCTCCCGCTCGCCCGATCGATCTCCACCACCGTCTCGTTCGAGTAGAAGCTGTACAGGTAGCTGTCGGTCGGCTCGTTGTAGAACACACAGTTCGAGCTGCAGCCCCAGCCCGTGTTGCCCTGGGGCCAGTCGTCGGCACAGGTCCACAGAATGGTCTCGTCGGCCTGGCCCGGCGCCTTCTCGACCAGCGCCTCCCCCCCCCCGTGGGCATAGCTCGCCCACGCGAGCGTCCCATCGGGCAGCTCCACGAACGCGTGGTGGAACCCCGGCGTCTCGATCTCCTCGATCACCTCGTCGAGGTAGCTGCGGTAGATCCGCGGCCCTCCACCCCCGAAGAAGGAGCCGAACTGGTCGTAGAGGATGTGGTCACCGGAGACCGAGACCTGGGCGTACAGGGTCCACTCTCCGGGGGCCGTGCGCTGGGTCCACACCGGGCGACCCCGGCGATCGAAGATCACCGCCCAGAAGGGCCCCGTGCTGTTCCAGCCCCCGCCCACCTGGCTGATGCTGGTGAGGAGGAACCGACCCTCCGGCAGCCAGTCGTCGGGGCGCGCGGTCTCGATCCGACCCTGTGGGAGCAGCTCAGGTGGATCGGGGATCGTGATCAGATCGGGCCCGTCGACCGTGGTGTCGCCGCTGCGGAGCCGATACGTCGCCTGCATCCCGTAGGGGATCCCGACCACCAGCTGCTCGTTGCTGCCCACCACCCCTGCGGTGGGCGGCGCGACCATCCACTCCCCCTCGTCGACGCTGAACTCGAGCGTCACCTCGCCCGGCGCGTCCTGAGTCCACGACACGTACGCAAAGGTCTCCACTCCAGGGTGGGGCCTCCAGCTCAGATCGGTGAGCCCGACGGGATCCGTCGGGTTCGTCGGGTTCGTCGGGTTCGTCGGGTTCGTCGGGTTCGTCGGGTTCGTCGGGTCCGTCGGATCGATCGAGATCGCGTCGCCTCCACAGCCCCAAAGTCCGATCAGCAGCCACAATGACACGGTTCGCATAGCGCCCCCAGGAGAGGGGAGCTTGCCTTCTAAGGAGCCACTCCGCAACCTGCGCGACCACAGATGACACCTTCTGAGCATCACCTGTGCACCCAGGATCCTGGAAGAGCATCGATGGTAGGCTGGAGACACCACCCCGGAGGCTGGATGTACAGGACCTGTGGCCTCGTCTCCCTGATCGGGCTCTCCCTCAGCTGCTCTGAGCTCGATCAGGAGCTGATCCCCACCTCGATGAGCCCGGCAGGCCCTGTCCCAACCGCCACCGCAGGGCATGACAGCGCGGGCCCCCTGGACACAGGCGCCCCACCTGAGCCCACGGGGTGTGCCCTGGTGTTCGACGACAGGGGCTGGAGCTACCACGGGACCGAGAACCCCACCCTGGGCCCCAGCGGCACCCCCGAGCTGATCCTGATCCCCGACGAGCGCTACAGAGCGGGGGCAGCGGTGGTCTGGGACGGCACGCTGCAGATCCCGTTCACCCTGTCGCTCGAGTACATGATCGTGGACGACGACGGGGTCGTGGGGTTCAGCAGCGACAACACCGCAGACGGCCTCGCGATCCAGTTCCTCAAGGACGCCTCGGTGTACGAGGACTACGCTGTCCCTGTTGGGGGTAGCCTGGGGGTGATCTTCAACAAAACGGGCTACGTCCTGTCTCTTAAGACCTATGGGTCCCGCAGGATCATGCTGCTCAACGGCAAAAAGCGCCGCCTCTTCAGCGTCCAACACCCCGGCGTCTACACCGGCCGGATCTGGCAACCCCTGATCCTGAAGGTGGACAGCTCAGGCATGGATCTCGTCTTCGACGGCCAGGTGCACAGGTTCCCCGGCCTGCCCCAGGCGAAATACGGCGGCCTGATCTTCTCAGCCGCCACCGGAGCCTCCGACGGAGGGCACCTCATCCGCAACGTGTGCGTCACCCCATGATGAGCCCCCAGCCAGAGAGATCTTGCTGAGAACAGATCTTTCGTCCAAGATCCAGAAAAGTGATCCCGTTCCTTGACAGCTCCCGGGGCCTCCCAATACAGTCACATCATGCAGAACGCATCCACCGACCACCAGCACACCTCATACGCCTCGCCATGGCCGACGTGGTCTAGCTCGTCGTGGTCTAGCTCTCATCGGTATAGCGCCGCCGGAGGTGGTGGCTGACGGCCTAGGTCGTCCAGCCAGAGAGCCCCCTCCAACCAAGCGTTAGAGGGGGCTTTCTCGTCCTGGGAGCCCCCCTCCGAGCACAGCTGCAGGCACGCGGGTCCACCCCCGGGGCCTACAACGGCTAGACCTCGTCTACGCGGGGCAGAGCTCCAGCATACAGAGCAGATGGATCGTGTCCGTCGCTCCCTCGATCCCGTGCGCCTGCGGGCCGTTCCTTGACATCGTAGCTCGAGAAGTCCCCGGTCCCCTCCGGGGCAGCGAAGGTCTGTGTCTCATGCGACACAGACCCCACTGGGCAGGTGGTAGACTGTTGGTGAGGTCACACCGGGCTGTAAACCCGGAGCCGAGAGGCCATCGGGGGTTCGATTCCCTCCCTGCTCACTCTGAGAGACGAGGTGATCCACGCACCAGAGGAGGTGCCGATCCCTCACAGATTCGATCGGGAGAGCCATCCGAAGGCTGGCGTCGGTCCCCGCCTGGAGCGCGGGTGGTGCGAGAGCACGTGCAGGTTCGATCCCTGTCTCTCCCGTCACATCTATCCTCTACGGGTGTCGCGCCGTGGGAACGCAAGCTGGGCTCCAAACCCGGCGAGGCTGGGTTCGAGTCCCAGGGCACCTGCTCGGCGGGAAGGCTCCCGCCTCCCCCACCCCCCTGGAAGCACAAGCATCCCCCCGGAGGTGCAAGCATCCCCCCGGAGGTGCAAGCATCCCCCCGGAGGTGCAAGCATCCCCCTGGAAGCGCAAGCAGATCGGCGACTGCACCTCACTGCTAACGAGACGAGCCTCGCGGCCTTGTGGGTTCGAATCCCACCGCTTCCTCTCTGGAGACGCAAGCAGACTGGCGACTGCACCCAGCTCGAACCTGGACGAGGGCAACCCTTGGGAGTTCGACTCTCCCCGTCTCCGCTCTAGGGCCCCGTGGCTCCGATCTCCGGATCAAAGCCATGGGGCCCCGGCACGTCCGGGCCCGACCGCATACCAGGGCCGTGGAGGTGGCCGGTGGATGGACTGGATCCTGGCTTCGTCGCCGCGACCCGTCGCAGGGATCTGCTGCTGACCCTAGTGATGCTCGGGATCCTCCTCACCCCGGCCTGGCTCACCCCCGACTGGATCTCGCTCCCCTGGCGGATCACCTTCGCGATCCTCGGCCCCCCGGCCGTCTACTTCAGCTGGCGCTACTCGCCGTGGTGGCCCACCCCCTCAGCGGAGCTGCCACGCATCCTGCACCACCTCGCCCTCTCCCCGGGCGACGCGTTCTGCGATCTGGGCGCAGGAGACGGCAGGATGGTGCTCTGGGTCCACCGGGCCACCGGGGCGAGGTGCGTCGGGATCGAGATCTCTCCGCTGCAGTACCTCCTCGCCCAAACCCGCCTCGCGGTGCAGGGCACCTCCGGGACCACCATCCGCTTAGGCGATCTGTTCGCTGCGGATCTGTCCGGGTTCGACGCTGTCTACATCTGGGGGACAGCCTACCTGGTCTCCACCCCGGAGTTCTCGGGCCACGTGCGCACCGCGCTGCGGCCAGGCGCCCGGTTGGTCTCGTACCACTACCCGGTGCCCGGGCTCAAGGCCGAAGCGATCGACACCGATGGCCTCCGTCCCGTCTACGTCTACGTCCCGGTCCCCCCCCGGCCCGGCCCCGCGTCCCCGGGATCCGTTGGCGAGGGGCTGCCCGCCGAGTAGGCTGGATCCCTTCGAGGAGGGTTGTGGTGACCTGTCTTGTCGTGTGGCTCGTGGCGACCCCCGAGGCCCTCTCCTGGGACCGGGAGTACGTCGACGAGGAAGAGATCATCGCCGAGATCCCCCACGAGGAGCGCGCGGTGATCTACCAGACCTCGTTCGATCCGATCGATCCCGGGCACCTCCGGGCCCAGACCCAGCGGGTGCAGCGCTGCACCCGCTGGAACACCCAGACGGTGGAGATCCGGCAGGTGCTGCTCGAGACCCGCACGAAGAAGGGCGAGCTCCAGACCCGGCGCACGATCGTCGGCGATCCGCGATCGGTGATGCGGGACACCCCCCGGGAGCAGCTCGAGTGCGGCGCCGAGCCCGCCGCAGGGATCCAGGTGGTGCTCCTCGGCCGGGAGCTGACCACCGACGCAGATGGGGGCTGGTCGATCTCCCTCGCCGGCCTGCGCTCGGATCAGCTGACCAGCCTCTCCCGCGGCACGATCAGCTACACCCTGCGCGTCGACGGAGACGAGCTGACGCACACCTTCCCGGACGAGGCCCTGCGCTGGGCGTCCGCCGGGCGCACCCGCCTGATCTCGACGCTGTGGACCGATCCAGGCGGAGCCGCCGGCGCCGACGAGCCGACCCTCCCCTGGCCCGATCCACCCGCCCGACCGCTGTCCGAGCTGCTGGAGGCCTACCGCGGCCCCTGGGCGATCCGCAGCGAGCGCGATCCGCTCGACGACAGCCAGACCCTCGTGGCGAGCCGGAGCGCAGAGATCCTGGTGCCCGCCTGGCGTCGATCCGCTCACCCCGCGCTGCACGCCCGGTGCTCCGGGGGAGAGCTCGCGCTGATCGTCCACCTCGACACCCCCGCGGCCCACGATCGCAGCCGGCCCGACGTCACCCCCGTCGTCGTCCGCTTGGATCGTGCGCCCGCGCAGTCCCTGGAGCTGATCCGCTCCAGCGACGGTGAGGCCGTGTTCTTCGAGGATCCCCGGCGATGGATGCTGGCGCTGGCGCAGCACACCTCGATGCTGTTCCGCTTCGAGCCCCACCTGTCGGAGCCGGCGGACACCCGCTTCGAGCTCGCGGGGTTCCCCGAGGTGCTGGAGCTGCTCGCTGCGGCCTGCCCCGGCTGAGAGCCGGTCCTTGCCGACCAGCCTCTCCGGTGGAGGTCGTGGGCCAGCGCTCCGTGCAGGGAGCCCCGGTTACCCCCCCGTGCCTCTGCCCTTGCACAACGTCTCCGAAGGGAGCACCCTCAGGAGGTATGTGGACGGGAGTCGCGCCATGATCCTCCGAAGCACGACGCTGCTCGCCCTGGCGAGCTGCAGCTTCGAGCTACCCATGATCTCAGAGGTGAGGCCCCCCGCTGGCTCGGCTGAGGCCGCCCTCACCAAGCCCCTCCACGAGCCCCTCCACGAGCCCCTCCACGGCGCCCTCGAGGTCGCCGCGGTCGAGGCCCCCGGGGTCGAGCACGAGCCGGTGTCCAGGGAGCTGCCGCCGTTCGAGCTGCCGGATCTGGGCCCGAGGCCCAGCGATCCCTACGAGGGCATGCGCTTCGATCTCGCCAAGGCCCGCCAGGAGCTGTACCTGCGCCGCCTCAAGGGCGAGATCGTCACCGACGATGCGCTCGCCACGCTGGTCTGGTACCTCCCCCCGCTGATGGAGTCCTGGGTCGGCACCAAGTGGTCGTACTCCGGCACCACCCAGCGGCCCCGTAGGGGCAAGATCGCGTGTGGCTACTATGTGTCCACGGTGCTGCAGCACGCGGGCTTTGGCGTCGATCGCGTCGATCTCGCCCGGCAGGCCTCCGAGCAGATCATCCGCTCCCTAGTCCCCGATCCCGACATCGAGCGCCTCTACCACCGCAGCCAGCCCAAGGTGGTGGATCACGTCCTGGCCAGCGGCGAGGGGATCTATGTCGTGGGGCTGGACACCCACGTGGGCTTCCTCGTAGCCTCGGACGATCAGGTGCGCTTCTGCCACAGCAGCCGGCGCAAGGTCCGCCGGAGGCGGATCGGGGTGGTGTGCGAGGAGGCCCGCACCAGCCCATCGCTGAAGTCCCGCTACACCGTGCTGGGCAGGCTCGACGATCCGAGCCTGCTCGACGCCTGGGTCGCCGGGGCGGCCCTGCCCACCGCCCGAAAGGGCGAAGCCAGCGCGTTCTCTCCCCCTGAGACCGGCGATGGCCTCGCGGATCTCGGGCCCGAGACCGAGCCCCCGCTGCACTGAGGCCTGGCCAGAGCCCAGCGATCCCCAGGTCCGGGGGCCGCGCCCGGGGCCGGGACCTGGGCTCGATCGTCTCAAGCTGGCTTCCCCGGAGCGCGCCGTCCGATGAGCCAGGCGCCTGGAGCCCACCGGGCCCGGGCCCAGAGCGGGCCAACGCGGGCAACCACGTCAACACCGGCAGCGGATGGAGCAGGCTCGGGCGCATCAGCGAAGGCCAGACCGACAGCCACTTCCTCCTCTACAAGCTCGTGCTCACCGATCCAGCCGTGCTGTGGTCGGGCTCTCGCCTGCGCCTCACCTCCGACGGGGGAGGCCCAGGCGCCGGGGGAGGCCCCGGCGCCGGGGGAGGCCCAGGCAGGCATGATCACAGCGCCACCCGACGGGACGCCGGCTGTAGACGAGCCCAGCATCACAGGCGACGCTCACCTGCCCGATCAGCCCCGATCCCACGGTACCGGTGCCGGTGGGGGTGCCGGTGGGGGTGCCGGTGGGGG
>DRPG01000012.1 GCA_011376105.1 Deltaproteobacteria bacterium | reverse complement strand
TCCGGCTGCGGTTCCAGTCCAACCCCGCCGCAGCGCTGGATGGCTGGTATGTCCAGGAGATCAACCTGTGGGACGGCGACGTCGTCCCCCCGAAGATCGC
The DNA here is from genome assembly GCA_011376105.1 of Deltaproteobacteria bacterium. GTDB lineage: Bacteria > Myxococcota_A > UBA796 > UBA796 > DRPG01. The sequence continues at coordinate 4,027 of DRPG01000012.1, read as the reverse complement.
GCCCCTGTCCGTCCCGGCCGACACCCAGGAGCTGGTCGGGCCCTACCCCGTGGAGCTGGAGGTCGTCGACGACACGATCGTCCAGAGCGTGAGCCTGAGCTGGTCCACCGACACCACGGGCCCGATCGATGTCCCGATGGCGTGGGTGGAGGGCGACACCTGGCGGGGGCTGATCCCTGGCCAGCCCCCGGACACGATCGTGCGCTGGTCGGCCCGGGCCGCGGACGACAGTCAACAGTCGCGCTGGCCCGCGGTGGGGGAGGAGTCCTTCCGGGTGTTCCTCGCGGCCCCCACCGGGCTGCAGGGGCCGTCCTCGCCCCACGCCGTGGCCCAGCAGGTGGCGCTGTCCTGGACCCCTCCGAGCTCTCCCCACCTCGTCACGGGCTACGAGCTGGTGCAGGAGGGGCAGCTCCAGACGACCGTGGTCTCCGCCCCGGAGGCGACGATCCACCTCGAGCCCGGCGCACCACAGATCTTCGAGGTCCGGGCGATCTACGACGTGGGCACAGGCGATCCCTCCGGGAGCCTGGAGCTGGACGTCGAGATCCCAGAGCTCGATCCGCTGGAGCCCGCGTTCGCTTACCAGGGGGAGCGGCGCTATGTCCAGCTCTCCGGCCGCTCGCTGTACCTGCTCCGCGACGAGGTGGACCTGCGGCTCGGACCCGGGATCTCGGTGCTGGAGCTGGAGGTGCGGGACGCCCACGCCGCGACCGCCCTGATCGAGGTCGCTCCCGACGCAGCGGTGGGGCCGCGCTCGATCGAGCTGGACACCACCGTGGGCTCCCTGTCCTTCGAGGCGCCCTTCGAGGTGCGCTCCGGGGCTGAGGCGCCCCGGATCTCGAGGATCGAGCCAGGCTCCCTCGAGCAGGGCGACGAGATCGAGGTCGAGATCGAGGCCACCGTGCCGTTCGCCGCCACCCCCACGATCACCGGCGGGGACGATCTGGTGATCACCGGTGCGATCGAGATCACAGGCTCCATCGCTCGGTTTGGCCTGGCGGCCTCGACCCGATCCCGGCTGGGCACCCACACCCTGGTGATCGACGATGGGGCCCGCCGCTTCCTCGTCGAGCTCGAGGTCGAGGAGTACGTGGTGCCTCCGGCGACCCGGTGTGCCACCTCGGGATCGGGGATCGGCCTGCCGTGGATCGGGCTGCCGTGGATCGGCCTGATCGCCTTGATCCGCCGCCGCCGGAAACCGCCGGGCCCGGGTCACCGTACCCGGGGGTGAAGGAGGTCTCCGATGCGATCGTTCGCTGTGTTCACCCTCACCTTGATCGTGGGCTGCTCGAGCCCCGACGCCAAGGCCGGCACCCGCGAGGCGCCCCCCCTCGAGGAGGGTCAGCGTGAGGCGATCTTCGCCGGAGGGTGTTTCTGGTGTATGGAGAAGCCGTTCGACAAGATCGAGGGCGTGATCTCCACCACCAGCGGCTACACCGGAGGTCCAGAGCGGGCCCCCACCTATGAGGACGTGGGGCACCACCGCACCGGCCACTACGAGGCGCTCCGGGTGGTCTACGATCCTGCCCAGGTCGACTATGCTCGCCTGCTCGAGGTGTTCTGGCACAACGTGGATCCAACCCAGGCCGACGGCCAGTTCTGCGATCGGGGGAACCAGTACCGAACGGGCATCTTCACCTCGGATCCAAAGGAGAAGGAGCTGGCTGCGGCGTCGAAGGCCCGGGTCGCCACGGAGCTCTCCGCGCCGATCGTGACCGAGATCCTCCCGGCCACGACGTTCTGGGTCGCGGAGGCCTATCACCAGGACTTCTACAAGAAGAACCCCGACCACTACAGCCGCTACCGGCAGGGCTGTGGACGGGACGCCCGGCTGCAGCAGCTGTGGGGTGACAAGGCCGGCCACTGAGCTGGTCCGCTCCGCCGGGGGCCTCCAGCGGGGGATCAGGAGCCGCTGAGCACGTCGATCAGGGCCTGCGTCTCCCCTCCGGCCAGGGCCCGCACCGTGTGTCCATCCGCGCAGATCCGACCGTCTCCGCCGGTGATCGCGTGCTGGATCACAGCGTCTCCGGCCTCGGTGATCCCCACCAGCTGGCTGGTGATCTGGACACGCTCGGGGGCGAGGACGCCGGAGCGGAAGGTCAGCCGCTCGGCCCGGGCGATCGCCGCCTGGGGATCGAGCCCTCCACGCGCCATGGCCCGGGCCAGGGACTCGTCGATCCAGTCGATGTAGGCGGGGTGGTTGGCGTGTGCCAGGGGATCCATCCAGGTGTGCCAGGCCTCGAGCTCGAAGCTCAGCGGGGGCCCCTCGACGGAGCGCCAGACAGGCAGCTCCACGCCTGGGTCCCTGACCTCCAGCCCGAAGCTCTCGATCAGGGCGTCGGAGGCCCGGGCGGGCTTGAGCTCGGGCAGCACGACGTGGACCCAGCGCTGGGTCGCGCTGGTGATCGGCTCGGCGTCATGGGTCACGCGGATCTGACGATCGGTGAACATGCCGCGCTTGAAGGTGTCGACCCAGGTCTGCACCCGCAGCGTCTCGCCGAACACCGACTCGCGGTGGTGGCACACAGTCATGGTGCGCACCACGAACGCGATGTGCTCCCTGCGGTAGCGCTCGGGGGGCCAGCCCCGGCGGGACGAGCCCAGGACCGCTGCGTCCTGCAGCAGGCGCCACAGGTCCCCTGCCCGGGCGACGTCCCTGGGGCTGAAGGCGTGGCGGGAGAGCTGGAGCGGAAATTCCTCGACGGCCATCAGACCTCCTGCGGGGGGCGTCGACCTATCCGGTTACGGACGCACCCATGCCCGCTCGCATGGATCCGGCCGCTGCGGCCCACCTCCGACGGCTCGTCCGCGGGGCGGACGGCGCCGAGGTGTTCGCCGTTGGAGAGATCGCCTCCGGGTGGATCACAGCGGTGAGCCAGACCTGCCTCCGGTCCTCCGGCTCCGATCCCGAGCTGCTGGATCCGCTCAGGCCGGGGCAGGTGGTGGTGCACTACGCTCCAGCGGGGGGCCTCGAGCCGTCCGCCGCCGATCTCGCCCTGGGCTCCCGCCTCAGCGAGGTGGGGGTGGGGCTCGTGCTGGTGGATGCCGCCGTGGCCCAGCAGCGCTGGGTGATCGAGCCCGCCCCCTGCTCCCCCCAGCCGGTGGACGACGTGGCCCTCGAGGCCTTCTTCAGCGAGGGGCTGCCGTCTGCCCTCGACGGATGGGAGGCCCGGCCTGAGCAGCTGCAGCTGGCCCGTCGGGTGGCGCGCTGCCTGGAGGAGCAGCGGCCGCTGCTGTGCGAGGCCGGCACCGGGACGGGCAAGTCCCTGGCCTACCTGGTGCCCGCGGCCCTGTGGGCGAGGGCCAACGAGTCCCGGGTGGTGGTGAGCACCTTCACCCGGACCCTGCAGTCCCAGCTGCAGGCCTCCGATCTGCCCCTGCTTCAGGCGGGGGGGCTGCGGGTGCGCACCGCGGTGCTCCAGGGTCGCCACAACTACCTGTGCCGGCGGCGCCTGGAGCTGCTGCGCGCCGAGCCCGATCCGGGGGACGAGGAGGTGGTGGAGGCGCTGTGGCGCTGGTCCGAGGCCACAGAGGGCCAGACGCGGGCCGAGCTGGAGGTGCCGAGCTCCGCTGAGCTGTGGGAGCAGGTGCGCTCAGATGCAGATCTGACGCTCTCGGTGGGCTGCCCCCACTACGCCCGGTGCCACTACTACCAGGCTCGCCGGGCCGCGGCCTCGGCCCATGTGGTGGTGGTCAACCACGCCCTGCTGTTGCTGGACCTGTCGATCCGGGCTGAGACGGGCCGAGGCCTGCTGCCGCACTACACCCGGCTGATCATCGACGAGGCCCACCACCTGGCCGACTCGGCGACGTCGGTGGCCTCGGAGCGTCTGTCCGCGCCGGCGGTGCGCCGGGCCCTGTCGAGCCTGGTGGGTACCCGGCGTCGCCGGGGGATCTTGTCCCGGCTGGTGGCCGCTGATCCCGACGCCCGGCGGGGGCGGGCGGTGGCCGTCGCTCCCGACGCCCGGCGGGGGCGGGCGGTGGCCGTCGCTCCCGACGCCCGGCGGGGGCGGGCGGTGGCCGTCGC
>DRPG01000011.1 GCA_011376105.1 Deltaproteobacteria bacterium | reverse complement strand
GCCCACGCCCACGCCCACGCCCACGCCCACGCCCACGCCCACGCCCACGCCCACGCCCACGCCCACGCCCACGCCCACGTGGGCCCGGGCTTCTGACTGTGCTCCGAGCCACCGCCGGCGAGCCCACGCCCACGCCCACGTGGGCCCGGGCCGGGACCCATCATCGCACCGCCTGATCGCGCTTGAATCCCCACGCCCACGTGGGCCCGGGCCGGGACTCTGCTACAGGAAGAAGTCCGGCGTCAGGGGGGTGCCCGGGGCGACGGCGTAGGCGCTGAAGTCGGTCACACCAGCGCCGCGCAGCACGGTCTCGTCGACGAAGAAGTTCCCGCTGCAGTCCACGCCCTGGGTGAGGATCCAGTGGGCGGCGTCACCCATGATCGAGGGCTTGCGGCTGGTGTTCATCAGCGCCTCGCCCCCGAGCATCTCGACCGCGGAGGTGGCGATGGTGGTGCGGGGCCACAGGGCGTTGACCGCGACCCGGCCCTCGAACTCGGCGGCCATACCGAGGACGCACATGCTCATCCCGAACTTGCTCATGGTGTACGCGACGTGATCCTTGAACCAGCGCGCCTCCATGTTCAGGGGCGGGGACAGGTTGAGGATCTTGGCGTGCTCCGAGCGCAGCAGGTGCGGCAGGCAGGCCTGGGAGGTGGCGTAGGTGCCGCGCACGTTGACCCCGAACATCAGATCGAAGCGCTTCATCGACGTGTCCAGCGTGGGGGTCAGCTGGATCGCGGAGGCGTTGTTGATGCAGACGTCGATGCCCCCGAAGCGCTCGACGGCCTCCCCCACCGCCTGGGCGACGCGCTCGTGATCGCGCACATCCACCACCAGGGGCAGGGCCTGGCCTCCGGCGGCCTCGATCTCCTCGGCGACGCTGTAGATCGTGCCCGGCAGCTTGGGGTGGGGCTCAGCGGTCTTCGACGCGAGCGCGATGTTGGCGCCATCCCGCGCAGCCCGCAGCGCGATGGCTCTCCCGATGCCCCGGCTGCCGCCGGTGATGAAGATCGTCCGTCCCTTCAGATCCACGGGTTCTCCTGGTGGTGTCCCTGGTCTAACCCAGGGGAGGCCGGGTCGGTCAGGGGATCAGGGCCACCACCAGGCCGTCCGATCCCCCCCCGGAGATCCGCTCCTGTGCGTCGGGGCCCCCCGCCCCCACGATCACCCGATCCTCGAAGTTACCTCCGATCACCCCCCCCGAGGGATCCGCCCCGAGGGCTCCCACCGTGACCAGCCCTCCCCCGGCGAGCCACACCCAGCGCGCCTCGCCCCCCTCGCTGAGGGCCGCGACGAAGCCGGTGGACCCATCGAGATCGTACAGCTCGACGGGCGCAGCAGCGCCCACCCCTGCGGTGACCGAGCAGGGAGCCACGCCTCCGCACAGGGTGCCCGCGACCCACAGCGATCCATCGGGCTGCCCCACCACCGCCGCCCCCAGCTCGTCACCGCCGCCGCCGAGCTGGGTGATCGCGAGGGGGCTCCAGGCCGCTGAGTACCGCAGCACCATCGCGTCTGAGCCTGCCAGGCTCTGCAGCGCGAGCCCGTCGGCGCTCAGGGAGCCGGCGAAGCTGCCCGCGAGGGCGAACCCGCCATCGTCGAGGGCCCACAGGGAGCGGGGCACGTCGTCGCCTGCTCCCCCCAGGGGCAGCACCGCGTCCAGCGACGCGTCCAGCAGGTAGCGTGCAACGGCCACCTGCACCCCCTCCGCCGGAGCGTCGAGCACCACCCGGCCCGGATCTCCGGGCTGGCCGAGGGTGGTCCGGCCTGAGAGCGCCACCGCGGCGAGGATGTCACCCCCCACCTCCCGCTCCAGCGCGGTCACCACGCTGCCCCCCACGCTGGGGACGTGCAGCCCGGTGAGGATGGCTCCGCCCGCGGTGTAGTGGGCGATGAAGCCGTCCTCGGTGTCGCCCGCAGAGATCAGGGTGGCCTGGCGTGGATCCCCGGGGCCCAAGATCAAGCTCCCGGTGAAGGCTCCCCCCACCAACAGGGATCCATCGGCGAAGGACTCCACCGACGCGATCCGACACGTCCCGGCGCAGGGCGCGTCCCGGAGCCAGACCAGCGTGCCGTCTTCGGCATAGCGCGCCAGGAACAGCGCGTCTTGGG
>DRPG01000010.1 GCA_011376105.1 Deltaproteobacteria bacterium | reverse complement strand
GCGGCGGTGGCTGCTGGAGCGCCTGGGCTCGGGTCTCAGAGGAGCGGCTCGTAGCCCCACCGAGGGGGTGGCATAGAACGGGCTGCGAGGAGGAGCGGATGAGCATCTTCAGGGACGACATCCTGGCGGGGCGGGTGGCCCTGATCACCGGGGGGGGCAGCGGGATCAACCTGGGCATCGCCACCGCGCTGCGGGCCCACGGGGCGAAGATCGCCCTGGTGAGCCGGAGCCAGGAGCGGCTGGACGCAGCCGCAGGCGCGCTGTCCCCGGGACAGGTCGACGCGCGGGGCTTCGCCGCGGACGTCCGCGACACCGACGCGCTGCAGGCCGCCATCGATCAGACGGTGTCCGCCTTTGGTCGGATCGATGTGCTGGTCAATGGAGCTGCAGGCAACTTCCTGGCACCCGCCGCGGGCCTGTCCCCCAACGCCTTCCGCTCGGTGATGGACATCGACGCCCGCGGGACCTTCAACGCCTCCCGCCTGTGCTTTGAGCACCTCGCGGCGAGTCGAGGGGTGATCCTCAACATCTCGGCCACCCAGGCCTTCATGCCCACCCCGCTGCAGGCCCACCCCGGCGCAGCGAAGGCCGCGATCGACAAGCTCACCCAGGATCTGGCCCTGGAGTGGGCCCCGATGGGGATCCGCGTCGTCGGGCTGGCCCCCGGCGGGGTCGAGGGCACCGAGGGCATGGAGCGCCTGCTTCCCCCGGAGCTGGAGGAGGAGATGCTCGCGGCCCTGCCCCTGAGGCGCTTCACCACGGTGGACGAGGTCGCGCAGGTGGCCGTGTTCCTGGTGTCCGACGCGGCGGCCTACATCACCGGGACCACCCTGGTGATGGACGGGGCCTCTGCGATGCCGCTGTCGGGCGTGCTCTGGAGGGCGACGCGGAGCGCTCCCTGAGCAGGAGGTGGGGCGCTGGTGGCGTCGGGGTAGAATCCAGGCGCGCTGTCCTCCATGATGGGGCATGACCAAGCCCCCCCCCGCTGCCCCGCCCCGTCGCCGTCGTCTGCTCCCCGTGCTGCTGCTGCTGATCTGCGGCGGGATCACGCTCCTCACAGTACCCGGGATCTACCTGGCCGGGGACCGCTTCGGGTACCACCGGGGCTATGGCGTGGGCCTGCGCGAGGGCCGGGCTCAGGAGCTCGAGGCGCGGACCCTGCAGCGAAGGCCCGGGGTCCAGCCCCGGCTCGACGTCCCCCCCGAGCAGGTCGAGCGCGCCCTGACCGAGCTGTCGGGGCCTGCCCCGGAGCCTGCCTTCGCCGAGGCCCTCGATCGTGTCTACCGGTCCCTGATCCTCGAGATCGGGCGGGCCTACACCACCGAGCCGGGCCAAGAGCGGCGCGCCCTGGCCGCCTACGCCGAGGTGAGCGCCGAGGTGGTGGAGCAGCACCACGCGCAGCTGTGGCGCTGGCGACAGGCCCGGCACCCGCTCCCGGGCACCACCGGGGCCCTAGAGCACCACAGCGCCGCGGTGGATCTGCACCTGCTGCTCAAGGACGAGGCCTGCACCGTGGTGGGGGAGGCCTGGGCCCGATCCGCCGTCGCGGACACCGGCGCCCCCCGGCTCCCGGGGATGTGTGCGCTGCTCCTCAAGGAGATCATCGCCCCCTGGGCGGCCGAGCTGGAGGACCTGGCCCTCGATCGAGACGTCGAGACCACGGTCTCCGGGGCAGAGACCCGACACAAGCGCGCGATCATGGAGCTGGCCACGTCCGAGGCCCAGATCGAGGGCGTCGTACGCCATGACTTCGAGTCCACTCTGTTCGAGGGCTGGCCCATCGAGGCCAGGGACCGCGCCACCCTCGAAGTGCGGGGCCTCGGCATCGTCAAGGCCGGCTTCCGCCTCCAGGACACCTACGAGGTCACGGTGTTGCCCGACGAGGATCGGATCGTGGTGGTCCTGCCCCGGGCTGAGATCTTGTCGAACACGCTGGTGCCACAGTTCTCCCGGGAGCGGGAGGGCTGGTGGACCAAGCTCGACACCCAGCAGCGCAACCAGGCGATCCGGGCCCTGCAGGGCAAGGTGGAGGCCCACGCCCGCACCCAGGGGCTGCTCCAGGACGCGGAGGCCCGGGCTGAACAGCTGATCCAGGATCTGTATGCTCCGCTGATCTGGCTGCCTGGCTCGTCCTACCAGGTGGAGGTCGCCTTCTCCGACGCCCCACAGACCCCCGCCGAGCCCTGATGGGGCTCCCGACAGGACCCTACGGTCCCGCCTCGCTGCGGCCCACAGGGCCGCGCTCGCGGGCTTTCGCCGATCCTGCCGGTGTCGCACCTCAGAGCCCTGGCGGGCTCTGGGGCGCGCTCCCGACAGGACTCGAACCTGTGACCCACGGCTTAGAAGGCCGTTGCTCTATCCAACTGAGCTACGGGAGCGTGTCCTTGATGTAGCCCGTGCGGCGGAGGGAGACCGCCCCTTGATTGGATGAGTCCACCAGACCCCCACCGATCGGCGCCCTCGATCGGTTGGGAAGCTGACTTCCCATCGTCGAGCACGCCCGGGATCGCTAGCAAGCTGCGTGGGGAGCCGATCACGAGCGTTGCCCGGGGGAGCTGTAGGCAGGATCGGGCTAGGGATCACGGGCCTGGCTCCATCCTGGATCCCATCTGGCTCCGGTGGTACGAGGTGTGTTCGGCCCCTGGGCGAGCCAGGGAACGATCCACCGGTGTGCGCCCCCACGGAGGGATCCCCCAGGGGTGAAGCAACCCAGAGCCGCGATCGGTCGTGCGCCTGGGCTTTGGGGGTTGGGAAGATAGCTTCCCGTACTCATGCTCCTCCGCGGGGCGCCGCCCATCGGACAGCGATCCTGTCTGTGGACCTCGCCCAACGAGGCGTCCCCGCGATACGATCGTCGCCCGAGGCAGCATGGATCACCCCGTGAGGAGAGCGCTGGAGGATCTGCTGGCCCACCATCGGGGGGGTGGCACCGGACACATGCCCCACGCTGATCATCCCGATCCCCTCGTGCAGCAGATCCGGAGCGAGCTGCTGCGCTCAGAGGGCCAACAGCTCGAGATCGCCAGGCTCCGCTCCTCGCTCGATGACTTCGTCCAGGTCGCGGTGGCCTATGCCCAGGGCGACTACTCCCAGATCCTCGATGAGGCTTCGGGCGATGTCCAGGTCGACGCGGTGGCGCTGGGGCTGAACCAGATGGCGGCGGAGATCCGGGGGACCACCATCGCCCTGGCCCAAGCCCGGGATGCAGCGCTAGACGCCAACACCGTGCAGCGATCCTTCTTCGCCAACACCAGCCACGAGTTGAGATCCCTGCTGAACCCGATCATCGGCTATGCCGAGCTGCTGCTGGAGGATCTCGAGGACACCCGCTCCCTCGCCGACGATCTCGATCGGATCCTGCAGTCGTCGCGGCGTCTGCTCGAGATCCTGAACCAGATCCTCGACATCTCAAAGATGGACGATCGGCGGATGGAGCTGTGCCCCGAGCTGTTCCACGTCGCGGGGCTCTGCTCTGAGCTGGTCGAGACGATCCGTCCGCTGGCGGGGGCGAGGGACAACGTGGTGGAGCTGGAGATCGATCCCCGCGTGGGCACGATGTTCTCCGACACGCTGCGGGTGAGGCAGGTGCTGATGAACCTGCTGACCAACGCTGTGAAGTTCACGGAGCAGGGCACGATCGCCCTCCGGGTCGAGCCCGTGGTGGAGCACGGTCGTGACTGGGTCCGGTTCGCGGTGTCCGACACGGGGATGGGCATCGCCGAACAGCACCTCGAGGCGATCTTCGAGCCCTTCGTCCAGGCCGGCCGGCACGCCCCCAGCACCGTCCAGGGCACCGGGCTGGGGCTGGCCATCGCCCGACGCCTCGCCCGGATGATGGGCGGAGAGATCGCACTGTGTAGCGAGCTCGGGGTCGGCTCCACCTTCGAGCTGACGCTGCCTCTGGGGCACCTGCGCCCGGGCGCTCCGGGGGAGCGCACCGATCCGACCGTGCTGGTGGTCAACGACGATCCAGAGGTCCAGGAGCTGATCGGGCGCCACCTCGCTCGGGGGAGCTGCTCTGTCGTCGGTGCGATGAGCGGCCCCGAGGCCCTGGAGCGGATCAGCAGGCACCGCCCTTCGGTGATCGTGCTCGATGTACGGATGCCGGGGATGGACGGGTGGGAGCTGCTGTCGATCCTCAAGGCGGTCCCTGAGACCGCGGACATCCCGGTGATCATGATCTCCTTCGTGGAGGATCGCTCCAGGGGGATCGCCCTGGGATCCACCGACTACCTGATCAAACCGGTGGGCCGGGAGCGCCTGGTGCGGGCGGTGGAGCGCTACCTGCCCCCCTCCGGGGCCACCGCCTTGGTCGTCGACGACGACGCGATCACCCGGGAGATGGCCCGGCGGGTCCTGGCCGCCGAGGGCTGGCAGGTGCTGGAGGCCCCCGACGGCCCGGCTGCGCTGCGGACGCTGTCGCTGCGGCGTCCCGATCTGGTGCTCCTCGATCTGACCATGCCCCGGCTGGGCGGCTTCCAGGTGATGGGGCACATCCGGGCGACCCCGGAGCTGCGGGATCTGCCCCTGGTGTTCACCGCCACTGAGCTGACCGCCTCGGATCGGGAGCGGATGGGCCGGGGCCTCGAGCAGGTGCTGGATCAGGGGAGCCTCGATCAGGAGGAGCTGCTCTCCCACCTCCACCAGGCCGTGGTCCACAGCGCCCGGTAGCGTGCCTCCGGCACCGATCGGAGCCCCGGCCCCCGATCCCCTGGTCGGCGCGGGGACGCCGTGTTGAACGACAGAGAATGATGGGGCGATGGGCGGTGGGGCGATGGGGCGGTGGGGCGATGGTTGAGAGGTTGTTGCGCGATCCCAGGCAGGTCCAGCGGACCAGCAGCCGGAGCCTGGTCGCGTCCTTGGGGTTGTTGGCGGCGAGGTCCTGGATCCCGAGTGTCCTCCTGGTCTGGAGCGCGCTCGGCTTCGTCTGGTGGCCCGGGGCCCGGGGGGCCAGTTGACGTGCCCTGAACACACCGGAGGACCTCGATCGGTTAGAACGCGGGCTCGCGCGTCACGGAGTCACGCATGTCTGATCTCACGAGCGCTGGCGGAAGCCTCTCCATCATCCTGCTCGGCCTGGGTGGCCTGGGGCTCGTGGTGATGTTGGGGCTCGCGGCCATCGCGTTTGCCAAGCGCCGGGTCCCGCTCACCCTGCTGGTCGCTGTCCCCCTGCTCACCTGTGCGGTTGGCGCGATCGGGGCCTGGTCCAACGCCGGCACCGCCCTGGGCGAGATCTCGGCCGCCGCCCCGCAAGACATCGTCAGCCTCGCCACGGTCGGGATGTACGACGCGCTGGCCGCAGACTGGTTCTCCCGCTGGGTGGCCGCCTTCCTCTTTGGGGTGGGGGCCTGGGTCGCGGGCCTCGGGGCCTTCTTCGCCGGCCCGGAGGGTCGCCTCACCCCGATCGCTGCGGCGAGCAGCGCGGGCCTGACCCTGCTGGGCGCCGGCGTGCTGGCGATCTACTCGATCCGCTACGCGATCCCCAGCGGCACGCTGCTGATCGGGCTGCTGCTGTTCAGCGGCCTCGGCGTCGCGTTCTCGGCGCTGCGGCGCGCGATGTATGAGCACGCCCACCGGGTGGCCGGCATGCGGTTCGCGAGCGCGATGTGCATGCTGCTCGCCATCTCCTATGGCAGCCGGGCGATGACCCAGGGCAACCGGATGGACACCTTCGGGCCCGGCGGCCTCACCAGCCAGGCCGACAGCCTGATCCAGGCGATCTCGATGTGGAACGACGTCGCCGCGCCGGTGATCACCCTGGCCTGGCTCGCCTTCGCCTTCGCCATCCTCGTCGCCTTCGCCGGCTTCTACTACGAGCTGGGCGAGGTGGTGGAGCGCTTCACCCTGGTCGACGTCACCCTGGTGCTGGTGATGATGGCGGGCCTCGGCCTGCTGCGGCTGGTGGAGGACTGGCGGATCGACAACCTCGCGGCGGTGGCGACCAACGCTCCGGCGGCGGAGCTGTTCGCCGAGGTCGGCACCGATCTGAGCTCGGCCCTGGTGGCCGTCGACAAGGAATTCGTCGGGGTTCACCCGGTCGACGGGGGCTTTGGAGACGTCCTGCGGTACCGCAAGGCCGAGGGTGACGACCTCGAGAGCTGGGTCCGCACCCACCGCTGGACCGGATCCAGCTGGGACGCAGACGACACCCCGCTCGATGAGGTCACCGATCCCTCCTCCCTGCGTCCCCTGCTGGTGATGGAGAGCAGCCAGGACGCCGCCGGGCTGCCCGAGCTCCTAAGCCAGCTGGGTGGCCACGCCCTGCTGCTGCTGCGGGCCGAAGAGGTCAAGAGCGACGTAGACGTGCCCCCCGAGCTGGCCTACCTCCAGGTCACCTACCTCCCCCTCACGCTGGCGGAGTCCCGCGATCTGAAGACCGAGCTGTGGACCGCAGCCGGCGCCAAGGAGGTCAACTGGGGCCCCACCACCTGGTACGGCGACGGCATGGATGAAGAGCCGATCGAGTACCTCCGGCTGGCCTTCGAGGACACCGGGGCACCCGGGCTGCAGATCCTCCTCGGAGAGCGCGCCCGGGTGAAGGGGGTGGTCTACAGCTGCCTGCCCGCCTTGGTGAACAAGGCCGCCGAGGCCGGAGACAAGCCCGTGCCCAGCGGGAAGTGGTGCCAGCTGTCCGCCGGTGAGGAGGAGGAGGTCCGCCGCGAGGTGATGGAGCTGTGGGATCCGCCGAGCCCCGAGCACTTCCGCGGTCGCATCGGGCGCCCGACCGATCTCGCCGCCCGCGCGATCGGCAGAGGCTACATCCCTGATCGGATCCGCCGGGAGTTCGGCGCGATCGACTACTGCCTCTCGGTGGCCATCGACGAGGGCGAGGAGCTCGCCGGGCCGATGCAGCTCAAGCTGCGGATCACCCGCAAGGGCAAGATCTACGGCGATCTCCACGAGAAGTCCAAGAACACCAACGACATGGCCCTGCGGTGCGTCAAGGATCGGCTGAAGAAGATCACGTTCGTGGTCGACGAGGAGATCTGGCCTGAGCCCGAGCCCCCGGCCGAGGGTGAGGAGGCTCCGCCCGAGGAGCCTCAGACTGTCGATCTCGTGCTCGACATCCGCGGGTGAGCACGTTCTCCGAGCGGCTCGCGGCCCGCGTGGCCGCGGTCGGCTCCTCGACCTGTGTCGGCCTCGATCCCCACCTGGAGCGCATCCCGGGGATCGGGGCCGACGACGGTCCGGAGGCCCGCGCCCGGGTGGTCGAGACCTTCTGCCTGAGCGCGATCGAGGCCGTCGCCGACGTGGTGGCTGCGGTCAAGCCACAGTCCGCCTTCTTCGAGGTGCTCGGCGCGCCCGGGGTGGCGGCGCTGCAGGAGGTGGTGGCGGCTGCCCGCAGGGCCGGGCTGTTCGTGGTCCTCGACGCCAAGCGGGGTGACATCGGCTCCACCGCCGAAGCCTACGCCCGGGCCACCCTCGACGACGACGGTCCGATGGGAGCAGACGCGGTGACCCTCTCCCCGTACCTCGGGCCCGAGTCCCTAGAACCCTTCGAGCGCAGGATGGAGCGTGGCAAGGGAGTCTTCGTCCTGGTCCGCACCTCGAACCCCGGTGCGGCCCCCTGGCAGCGACAGCACGGGCTGGCCGGGGCCGTGGCCGCGTGGGTGGCTGCCCGCCCCCAGGGCGCCGGTGCGGTGATCGGAGCCACCCTGTCCGCCTCTGAGGCGCGCCACTGGCGCAGCACGCTGCCCGACAGCTGGCTGCTGGTCCCCGGGCTCGGTGCCCAGGGAGCCGGCCCCGAGCAGCTCGCGCCCCTCCTCGGGGCCAGCGGGCGGACCCTGGCCACCGCGTCGCGCTCAGTGTTGTTCGGTGCCCCCGGCAGCGATCCGGGGGCCATCCGGGAGCGCGCTCTGGCGTTCCGGAGCGCGGTGGCCTCGGCGCGGGCGCTCAGCGCCGGGCCGGAGCGTCCACCCTCCTGAGGAGCTGGACAGGGGTAGATCGTCACCGGGGCCCGGGGCCCGGGCTCCAGGCTCACCTTGCCCCGGGGCTCGCCTACAGGATAGGTTCCTCCGTCGCACGAGGGGGAACCATGCCGTTGAAGCCTACTCAGATCCTGGTGATCACCATGTGTTGGGCCGGCTGTGCATCGGAGCCGGTGCCCGGCGAGCTGGTCAACGGCATGACCGGCCAGCCGGTGGGGGAGTTGCTCTTGATCGCGAAGGCCAACGATCCCGAGGCCGAGTTCCGCTGCAAGGGCTTCGAGACCACGGTCGGCGCAGATGGAGCCTTCGAGTTCGAGGAGATGTGCCCCGGGCTGACCTACACGCTGGAGCTCGACAAGCCCGAGCTGTGGCTCGCAGAGATCGATCAGATCCCGGGCACGCCGTCGAGCACGCCCCTGGTGATCCCGGTCTGGCCCGCCCCAGAGGGCAACGGCCTGTACAAGCTCTCCGGCGGTGATCTGTCCGCGATCAAGACCGCCGACGACGTCCGCTCGGATCAGATCCGAGGCACCGAGCACGTGGTGCGCTACCCCAGACACAAGGGGCGCCCCGGCACCGCCCTCAACGGTGGCGATCACCTGCTGGTGGTGGGCAAGGAAGCCATCGAAGAGCTGCGCTTCTTCCCGCTGATCCCGAGCGGAGATCGCCAGTTCGGGCCCGATGGCTCGATCCATGTCCCCCCCCACGAGTATGTGGGGATCCGCTTCGAGAGCGACACTGAGTACACTGAGGTGGAGGCCGAGATCGATCCCGGCAAGGTGATCGAGAAGCGCAAGGGGGAGCGCGTGGTGCGGTGGATCCAGGCCGACGCCCTGGCCGCGGGTCGCTACGCCGTGCTCTCCGACGAGGATCGGCGCATGTACATCCTGAGCTTCGGCGAGGCGCAGGCCCCCGACGGCGCGCAGGCCCCCGACGGCGCGCAGGCCCCCGACGGCGCGCAGGCCCCCGACGGCGCGCAGGCCCCCGACGGCGCGCAGGCCCCCGGGAAGTTGTCGTCGCCCTGAGGCGAGGATACCGAGGTTGCCTTCCAGGAGCGCACGATGTTCTCCGCCGAGCGGATCCAGAGGATCCTCGAAGAGAAGCTCCCTGCCTGCACCGCACGGGTGGCCGATCCAGCGAACGATGGACACCACTTCCAGGCTGAGGTCGTCTCGTCTGCGTTCGAGGGGTGCTCCAGGGTCGAGCAGCACCAGCTGGTCTATGGAGCCCTGGGCGATCACATGCGCGAAGACATCCACGCCCTGCAGCTCAAGACCTACACCCCGGATCGGTGGCCCCACACCCGGTGACGCGTCTCAGGGCCCCGTCGAGCGTGGGCGCTGTGGTCCCGCGAGGCGATCCGGGTCCGGTCCAAACCAAGCCAGAGCCCAGATCGACGGAGGATCCATGTCCCCGACCCAGCAGCGAATCGCCGACATGATCGGCAAGAAGCGCGTGTTCTTGTTCATGAAGGGCACCCCCGAGATGCCCCAGTGTGGCTTCTCGATGCGTGCGATCAGCATCGTGCGGGCGCTGGGCGTCGACTTTGACACCTTCGACGTGCTCTCCGACATGGAGATCCGCCAGGGTATCAAGGAGTTCGCCAGCTGGCCCACCATCCCCCAGCTGTACATCGACGGGAAGTTCGTCGGAGGCTCGGACATCATGATGGAGATGTGGGAGGCCGGCGAGCTCGAGGCGTTGCTCGACAAGCCCGCCGGGGCTGCGGAGCGGTAGCGCTGGGCAGCCTGCGGCGGCCGATCGAGGGCCGGGATCAGGAGCTGGTGGAGCTCAGGGGCCATGAAACGGCAGGTGCACCCGCCCCCCGGCCGCCACCACATACTCCAGCTGGATGTGTTCGCTGTCCCCCGGGGACAGATCGAGGACCCAGCGGCAGAAGCCGTCCTCGTCGGCCACCGTCGGCGGGATCGCCTCTGGATCGGAGACGGTGACGTCCTTGACCTCGCTCACCGGCAGCCGCTCCCGGAGCTCGAGCCGGCAGGGCTCGGCGCCGGCGTGGCTGATCTTCAGCTCGATCCGGAAGGTGTGGGTCTGGCGCCCGGTGACCTTGCTCCGCTTGACCTCGTGGGCCCGCCGCCGCACGATCCGCACGCCGTCCTGGCTGCCCCAGCCCAGGGAGAACGGCTCTCCGGGGGGGACCAGGGGGATGGAGCCCCGACCGAGGCCTTCGCCGTCACGGACCAGCTCGACGGGCCCCGCCAGCAGCGGCCTCGACGCTGCGTTGGGCTGGGTGGTGCGCAGCACCGCGGCCGCGGCCCGCTCGGGGAACGCCTGCCAGTGGACGTTCGCCTCAGACGTCCAGCGATCGAGCACCAAGCTGACGGGCTTGCCGTCCGAGCGCAGCTCCACCTGCCCCTGCGCGGTGTAGGTCCGGGGCTCTCCGCCGTCGTCGACCCCGGGGATCTCCGAACTGGCCCTCGAGCCGGGCTCCCGGGCGAGGTGGACCTCCTCCTCGCGGGCCTCGATCACCACGTCGCCACGGGTCTGTAGCTGGACCCGATCCTCTCCGAGGGGCGGGGGCTCGGCCAGATCGCCGGGGCGGGCGGTGGAGCAGATCAGCTCGACGTCGCTCCAGTCTTCGCCGGTGGCGTTCCAGCACACGGCCCGGAGCTCCCAGGACACCTGATCCGCCTCAGCCCCCCGCGCCCGGGTGTGGAGCTCAGCGCGGTGGGCGGGGCGCCACAGGGCACACGGCACCACGTAGCGGACCAGCAGCTCCCCGGGCTCAGTGACGAAGACGGACAGCTCGAGGAACCCCTGGAACACGGGGCGACCCCGACGGGCCTCGTCGAGGTCCCGCTTGAGGCGAGCGTCCTCCTCAGTGTGGCGATCCAGCTCGAGCTCAGCGGCGGTGACCGCCTCGATCCGCCCCCGGAGGTGGGCGGCGAGGGTCTTGAGGCCCTCGACCCAGTCGCCGGGGCTCCCTGGATCCTGGAGCGCCCTGGGGGTCGCCCGGCTCGCCGCATCGAGGGCCTGTGTTGCGCGTTTATGGGCCTCCTTGGCCCGTTGTAGCCTGTCGTGGGCGATCTCCCGGCGGGTGTGGGCGGCCCGCCAGGCCGCCTCGATGCCCGAGATCGCCTCGGGATCTGCCTCGAGCCGGGTCTGGCGCCTCCGGGTGGCCCGGACCTCCTCGACCACGGCCCCGCTGCCGCCGGGGAACGACACCGAGCGCTCGTCCACCAGAGGCGTCAGGGGTCCCAGCACGATCGTGCACCGCCCCTCCTCGGGCAGCGCCACCTTGCGGGTGATCGCGGCCCGATCCTCGAACAGCTCGACCCGAACCACGGGTGTGACCTCATCCACGGCGATCTCCTCCCACCAGCTCCTCCCTCGCTCCGAGGGTGATCGCGTAGCCGAGCACGGCACGGGCTTCGCCCTCGGCGGGCACGTCGAGCACCTGGACCTTGGCCCCGTCGAGGATCGGCGTGTTTGCGTCTCCGCTCCAGGAGCGCACGATCGGAGCGCTCGTGGTGATCTCGATCTCGGGCCCCACGTTGGGATCGGCGGGCACCGGGATCCGCTCCAGCACCTGGATCCGGACGGGGTTGGGCAGACTGGAGGCCACCTTGACCTCGACCGTGGTGTGCATCCGCCGGCTCCCGCCCAGCAGCCCCGCGCGCTCTTCGCGGTAGCGCACGTTGCGCACGACCTTGAGCCGATCCTCGACCCCGAGGCCCAGGACCAGCCCGCCACGACCCGCGGAGCCCGCCCAGCCCGCCGACAGCTCCAGGGAGCCGTCGACGTAGACGTCGACCGGGCCCGGCAGCAGGGGCCCGTCGTGCTCTAGGCTGGCCAGCACCCGCCGGAACGCGCGGGGATCGTGGCGGGGCACGGTGCGGTAGCG
>DRPG01000009.1 GCA_011376105.1 Deltaproteobacteria bacterium | reverse complement strand
GGGAGCGCTGCCCGACACCCTCGATCTGCCGGCGGTGATCGTCTCGGCGGACCGAGGGGATCTCCCGGGTGGTGACGATCTCGCCCGCCGCTGTCGGGCGGTGGGGGAGCAGCTGATGCTGCTCGGCCTGACCCGGGTCGTGCTCCTCGGGATCGCGCCGCGTTGGCACGCCCTGCTCCGGGCGGGGATCGACGCCCGGGTCCACCTGATGTTTCGCTCCTCCGCCGGGGATCTCACCCGGGGGGAGGCGGACGCGATCATGAGCTGGGGCCGGGGCCTGGTGCCCGAGCCCTCGCAGCAGGCCCCGCGCGGGGCGAGGCTGCGGGTGCTCGAGATCGAGGCCAGGGATCTCGGGGCGTGGATGGAGGCGGTGGCACAGGCCCTGTCCCAGGTGGGATGAGCCCCAGGATCCTCCGGGGAGAGCCGGGGTCTGACCGCCGCCGGGTCCGGGCGCTGCGAGCGCCTCGTGGTGCGTCCAAGGGGAGTGGTGGCTGCCCGTCTCCCTGCTTGACCGCGACCTGTGCGGTCCTTACGTTCTGGGGAGGGTCGGCGCCTGGCGCCAAGGGGACGGAGCAGCCGTGACCGGCAGGAGCGTTGTCGTGCGCAGAGAGAGAAAGGCGAGACCCGATGCACAAGTCCGGGCCCGTGCTGATGAGCTCGCGCAGCAAGGCATGCCCTACCAGATGGCCATGGCCGTCGCCCACGGCAAGATGGAGCTCAACGAGGCGCTGGAGCGCATGGCCCGCCGCGATCGGGTCACCACCCTGATGGAGCGGCACGCGCTGTCCCGGGCCCTCGCCACCCAGATCGCGATCGGGCACGCGGATCTCGATCAGATCCTCGCCCGCCGCCGGCTGGCCGAGCACCGGGCCGAGAACCGGGATCGCACCTGCCTAGAGCCCGGCGTCCCCCTGGCGCTGGCCCTGCACGGGAACCGGGTCATCAAGGGGCAGGTGGTGCAGGTCGATCCATACACCTTCCGGTTTGTGGAGGGTGAGGGCGAGGGGGATCCCGAGGAGATCCATAAGCTCGAGGTGAAGTTCGGCTACGATCCCGCAGACTGGAAGAAGCTG
Source organism: Deltaproteobacteria bacterium (assembly GCA_011376105.1). Classification (GTDB taxonomy): domain Bacteria; phylum Myxococcota_A; class UBA796; order UBA796; genus DRPG01. The sequence goes on along the minus strand of DRPG01000009.1, from coordinate 7,703 downwards.
AAGAAGGGGGTCCGCCAGAACAAGCGCCAGCCCGAGCGCGATACCCCCGCGGTGCACCCCCAGGATCGCTACTCCTGCTCGGATCGGCGCCTGTTCGGCTACCTCGATCGTGGAGACGAGGTCGTCGCGACCCTGCTCGACGGCGACATCCTCCGGGGCCGGGTGGCCTGGTTCGGGCGCTACGAGTTTGGCCTGATCCTGCGCACAGAGGCCGAGGTCACCATCTTCCGGCACGCCTTGAAGGACCTCTCCCCGGCCTGAAAGACCCCTCCCCGGCCTCGTGACGCCGGTCCTGGCCGCCGCCTCGGTGCGGCGACCTCTCTCCCCCGCAGCGGCGACGCAAAGATCCCCGGAATAGGTGAGGCCGTTCGGCCTTCAGAGAGGAGCTAGATGGGTATCGTTTCCGGCAACCTCACGGTTGCTCGCTACCGCGTGGTGGGTTCGCTGCCCGAGGGCTGGCGAGAGCTCTTTCGCGATCGTCTCAACGACTTCTCCTTCCAGGAGCCCCCCCAGGGGCAGGGCAAGGAGGAGGTAGAAGGCTGGGTCCAGGTCCACAACCTCCTGGATACCTCGTTCGATGACTTCAACCAGTGGCTGTACAACGACGTCGCGTTGTTCGCCCTGCGGGTCGACAAGAAGCGGCTCCCCCAGAAGCTGTTTCGAGCCACCCTCGACAAGCGCCGCGACGCCTGGTGTGCCGAGCGCGGGGTCAAGCGCTGTCCGAACGCCGTCGTCAGCGAGCTACGCGACGAGCTCGAGCAGGATTGGCTCCGTCGCACCCTGCCCGCGGTCTCCATCACCGAGGCCGCGTGGAGCCTCTCCGGAGAGTGGATGGTGGTCCACTCCCTCTCCGAGTCCACCGGGGAGCGCTTCCGCAAGCGCTTCTTCCGCACCTTCGGGCTGAAGATCGTGCCCTGGTCTCCGCTGGACTGGCTGGCCGATCGGGACACGGTGGATGCACTGCTGAGCAAGGCCCCGATGCCCGTCCAGCTGGGGGGCCCCGAGGTCCACCTGGCCGGCGGGACCGGCGGGACCGGCGGGAGGGAGGAGGCATGAGCAACGCAGCAGCACAGAGCACAGAGCAGGGCGACATCGTCGAGGGCCTGCCGATCGTGCCCCACATGGCGGGGGAGTTCTACGCCTGGCTGTGGTGGGCCTCAGAGCAGCGCGGTGCCGCGTTCGAGCTCCCTGATCCAGTGGGGCACGTCGAGCTGTGGATCGACGATCGTCTCGCGTTCCGCAACCCCGACGATACCAAGCTCTCGGCGGTGATGACCGGAGACAACCCAGCAGCGACCTTGGAGGCCCGGGCCGCCCTCGCCGGGGGCAAGGTGCTCCAGGAGATCCGGATCGGGGTCCGGCGCGACGATCGTGAGTTCCAGGCCACCCTCAAGGGACCCTCCGCCCACCTCCACAGCGTCAAGCTCCCGCAGCTGGTCTCAGAGGGGGGGGAGGAGGTCTTGTACGATCGCATCCACCTGTACGAGGAGCTGTGCTTCGTCATCGCAGGCCTGTTTCAGGAGTTCGCGCGCACCCGGACCGGCGACTCGTGGCAGGAGGAGGTCCTGCCCGCACTCCATGGCTGGATCCTCGGTCGGGGCTGAGCTCCGGGGCCCGGCACCGCAGATCGGGACTTGACGATGTCACGGTGCCGGATACGGGGGTTGGGTCGCTTGAGGTCTCTCGAGTTCGTGCGCGGTTAGCTCAGCTGGATAGAGCGTTGGCCTCCGGAGCCAAAGGCCACAGGTTCGAATCCTGTACCGCGCACCACTCGGGGGCCCCACCGAGAAACAAAGCCACAGACAAGACGTGTGCTATGGTCTCCAGGTGAGCGGACACCCCAACCAACCTCCAGAAGGAAGGGCCCTCCGTTGCGGGTGACGTTCTGGGGTGTGCGGGGCTCGATCCCGACCCCTGGCTCAGCGACACAGGGCTGGGGAGGGAACTCCTCCTGTGTGGAGGTCCAACACGACGGCGGGCCTCCCCTGATCTTCGACTGTGGCACGGGCGCGAGGCAGCTCGGCTTCAAGCTGGTGGGGGAGCCCGGGCGCTCGCTGGAGCTGCTGTTCAGCCACTTCCACATGGATCATGTGTTTGGCTTTCCCTTCTTCGTGCCGATCTACACCCCGGGCTACGACGTCCGGATCACCGTGCCCGCCTACTCAGAGGACGAGGCCCGCGAGAAGCTCGGGCGCTACCTCAACGGGGTCTACCACCCCACCCGGCTCCGGGAGCTCCCTGCACAGGTCTCGTTCCGGCCGATCCGCTCGGATCGATCGTTTGTCACCGGGCCCTTCGAGATCCAGGCCCTGTCGCTGAACCACCCAGGGGGGGCCCTGGGGTATCGGGTCGAGGCTGGAGACCAGCGGCTGGCCTACATCACCGACACCGCCCCCTTCGCTCGTCCCGGTGAGGGGATCGCGGCGGGGCAGGATCCAGTGCGGGCGGAGGCTCGCATCATCGAGTTCCTGCGGGGGTGTGATCTCGTGATCTACGACACGATGTACACCTACGACGAATACCTCGAGAAGATGACCTGGGGGCACAGCTACCCGGAGTATGCGGTCGCGGTCTGCCGGGCGGCGGGGGTGGAGCGGCTGCTGCTGTTCCACCACCTCCCCGACGCGAGCGATGCCGAGCTGGACGAGCTAGACGAGGCCTGGTCCGGGCACGACGCTCCAAAAGTCACCTTGGCCCGGGAGGGGCAGACCCTGGAGCTCGGCCCCGAGCCCTGAGGTCCAGACCCCGCAGCAGAGCGCTGGAGCGCTGGAGCGCTGGAGCGCTGGAGCGCTGGAGCGCTGGAGCGCTGGAGCGCTGGAGCGCTGGAGCGCTGGAGCCGGGGCGTCGATCGCCCCGGGGGACGGAGCGGAGCTCCAGGGCTGGGGATCAGAGATCGAGCTGATCGAGCTCCCGGGCGGTGCGGCGCCGGGCGTCGCCCTCCTTGGCCTGGTTCCGGAGGCGATGCAGCACCTCGGGCAGGCGATCGGGTACGGTCTCGCCGGGCAACTTCCGGGCCACCGCCAGCCCCGCCCTCGCCTCCTCGAGGAAGGCCAGCGCGTAGTCGACCAGGGCCTCAGTGCGGCGGCGCTCGACATGGATCAGCTCCCGGTGCTCCAGCAGGCGCTCGAGGTGTACAGCCGTGGCCTGTCGCCGCTCCCGGGTGAAGTCGTCGGTGTCGCTGGGCAGGTCGCGGTACTGTGCGATCCGCCCCTGGACCTGCTCTGGATCGATCTGAGCCAGCTCAAGATCCAGGGCCTGGAGCGTGATCTGGAGCCGGAAGACCCAGGTGGCGACCTCGGCCATCCCACGCCGGGTCTCGTGATCCGGGGCCTGGGACTGGCTGTTCTTGTACAGATCGAGGGCCCGGAACACGGGCGGACGGTAGCTGACCTTCAGCGCCTTCTGGATCTGGCGCACCGTCGGCAGCTGGGGCTGATGATCGAAGCGCAGGGCCGCCGGCAGGAGCCCCTGGCTGCCCACCAGGCCCACGATGCCCGCGGTGATCATCGCGGCGAAGGTCACGGGCAGGGCCTCGGGCAGCAGGCTGGTGGCCGCCCACAGCCCGATGGAGCTGCCGGCGAGGCCGCCCAGCGCCCCATTGAGGCTGTCGACCCAGTCTGTGCGCTGGGGGACCAGCCAGGTGGCGAGCCCCCCGGCCATGGCGCCGGCGCCGATCACAGCGGGCCACCCCGCGAGGAAGAACAGCAGCCCGATGAGGCTGATCGCAGCAGCCACCAGGGGCGCGGCCCAGAGCTTGCGAGGGTGCACCAGGGCGGCACCGACCGCGATCGAGAGCGTCAGCGCGATCTCTGGCTGGACGGCCCACAGCGAGGTGACCGCTGTGAGCAGCGCCGTGGCGGTGCTCCCCACGACCCAGAGCGCCTGGCGCTGGGGGAGCTGCTCCAGGGCCGCCCTGGTGGCGAAGGGCTGGAGCGCTCCAGGGGGAGCTGCGTGCTGTAGGCTACCGGACGAGGACACGTGCTCTCTCCTTGTTGCCCTTGATGTGCTTCTTGCCTTCCGTGCTCGTCGGGGCGAAGGTGTCGAGGATCACGCTCTGCTCCTCGAGCACCCGGGCGTCCTCGGCGAGGGCCGGGGCCGAGAGCTCGCGGGAGGCCTCCTGCAGCACCTGGCGCCCCCGGCCCAGCAGGCTCTGGGACCTGCGCTTGTCGCCGGACTCGAACGCCCGGGTAGACATCTCCAGGTACCAGTTGCCGAAGGCCCGGCTGGCCTCGATCGCGCGCTCACGATCGAGGCTGGTCTCGATCTGCGAGGCGTCGGAGGTGACGGTGGCGGTGGCGGTCACGTGGGTGCGGGCCAGGGAGTCGCTGCCGAGATCCTGGTAGTCCGCGGTGACCTCGGCGACCCGGCGCTGACCCACGGTGTCGCCCGAGACCCGGACCCGGGCCACGATCTTGCGGCTCTCGCCTGCGTAGACATCCCCGAGGAACACCTGCCAGCCTCCGTCGACCCGGCGCGCGTCCCAGCCGATGACCTCCAGCGGCTCGACCCCCTCGGGCAGCTCGATGGTGACCGCGGTGTTGCGGGCGACCACCGAGGCGGTGCGGGCCAGCTCATCGGAGAACACGGCGTCGAGCTCCCGGGGATCGTCGACGAAGTCGTAGCTCCCACCACCCATGTCGGCCAGGTGGGCCAGCAGATCCTCGTTGTAGTCGAGGCCGAGGCCGATGGTGGAGAGGGTGACCCCGTCGGACACCAGGCCCGCGGCGAAGCGGGCCATGGCGGAGCCATCGGTGACGCCCACGTTGGCGTTGCCGTCGGACAGCACGATCACCCGGCCGACGTCGCCGGCCGCCAGCGCCTCCTGGACCTCCCAGGCGCCCCGATCCATGCCTGCGTAGAGGTTGGTGCCCCCGCCCTCATAGATCCGATCGATGGCGCGCTCGATCGTGCCGATCCGATCCTGGGTGGTCTTGGTGGAGGGCACGATGGTCCGGGCGTCGTCGTTGAACACGACCAGCGCGTAGGAGTCTTCGGGCTCCATGTGGTTTGCGATCAGCTTGGCTGCGCGCTTGGCATAGTCGATCTTGCCCCGGGCCGACATCGAGCCGCTCGCGTCGAGCACCACCGCCAGATCCACCGGACGCCGGACAGTCTCGCCGACGTCTTCTGGCGCCCGGACCCGGACGGTGAGGAAGCGCTCGGTGGTGTGGGCTGCGAGGACCGCGGTGCGATCGAGGCCCGCGTCCACGATCAGGCTCCCGGTGGAGGCGGGGGGGAGGGGATCGCTTGGGGGGGGCGGCACGACCTCCGAGATCATCCCGGAGCTCGGGGTGGGGACGTCGATGATCAGGGCCTTCAGGCTGGGCGCCAGGGACGCCGCTCCGATCGCGAGTCCAGTGAGGCCGAGGGTCAGGTGCCAGCGTTGCATGAGGTCCTCCGGTCGTGCGGCTCTACGTGCCCCCGGACAACGAGCTTGGGGATAGGTTCCTTACACTCGATCGTCTCGTTCTCCGACTCTCTCCACAGGGTACCCGGGCCCCAGGCTCATCGTCTGCTCTGTGACGCAACAGGACAGCCTGGATCACCATCGGTGGTGCCCAGCGCCGATCCGATCAGTTGCCCCCGTGGATGGTCGGCCCCTGCTCGTCGTTGTCCCGGAGCTGCTCCTCGATCGAGGCCTCCCACTGCTCCTGCCGGGGGGCCACATGGCTCGGGCGGAGGGTGGGGGCGGGCGCACCCTCGGCCACCGCCCTGGCCTGGGTGACGCTCTTGGGGACCTTCCAGCGGGCCCCGTCGGGGCCGACCCGCTCGCTGGTGGCGGCGTCGAGCAGGGCGCGGAGCTCGGGCATCAGCTGGGGACGGTGCTGATCCAGCAGCCGGCCGGGTCGGTTCTGTAGGGCCCAGGCGGTGATGTAGACCCGACGGGCCCAGGCCTCCTCGAGGGCCGGGGTGCGCTCCGCGGGGGGGACCCGCGACAGCCCCTCGGCGGCCAGGGCCTCCATGTGGACGTCCTTCGCGAGGTGATCGGCGATCGTCTCCTCGCCGAGGAGATCGGACATCACATCGTCCATCTGCTCGTCGGCGGTGAAGTGCTCGAGCCGGTACTCCACCCCGCCCACCGCCGGCCGGTACCAGCTGGGCACGCGCTTGAGCTCGGGGTGCTCCTTGAGCGCCACCTGCTTCTTCTCGGGCGTGCCGTCGAAGTGGGGCAGCTGGTAGATCAGATCGACCCACTTGGGCGCGACGGCGTGCTCAAGCTTGCGCTGGTGGGCCTCATTGAAGCACAGCCAGACGCTCCTGTACAGCGTGGCGTGATCGATGCTGACCTTGCGCATGGCCTCCTGGACCGCATCCAGCGCCCCGGGGCAGTCCCGGCGGCGTGCCGCGTGGATCGCCTGGAACTGCAGCGGCCCCCCCGGGGGGGGCTGGGTATACTGACTCGCCCGGTTCGGCAGCCTCCGGGGGGGCGGAGGTAGCTTAGGAGCGAACAGCGGGAGATCCGGGGCCACCTCCTCGGCCTCGGCGGGCACGGCCTTAGGCTCCTCGGCGCGGGGCGCCGCAGGGGGAGGGGGCTCCGTCCTCGGGACGTGGGGGTTGTCGACGTGCAGCTCCTTGAGCTGCTTCGAGGCCGCCTGCCCGTCATCGTCTCCGGGGATAAGGAGGAAGATCGCGACCATCATGGCGATCATCAACATGAACAGCGCCATGAACACCGGGATGATCGCGAGCAGCGCCCGGGGGGGGCCCTGGCCCTGAGGCCGCTGTGGACGGGGCGGCGGCGGCGGCTGGGTCTGGCGGGGGGGCGCGGGTGGTGCCGTTGGATCGGCGAGCACCATCTCCGACGGCCCCTGGTGGGGCGTGGGTGCGGGCTCGATCAGCGGCTGATCTTCGTAGACGATGTAGCCCGAGCTGTCGGTGCCGGTGGACAGCCCCGCGGTGCCCGGATCCTGGGAGGCGTCCTCCACCGGGACCGCGGTGATCCCTCCGCTCGGTGCGATCTCGTCAAAGCGGCGGGGCTCGGGCACCCGAGTAGGGGGCACGTCCTCGAAGGAGGTACCCATCATGACCGCGACCGCGGTGGCGTTGTCGTCGCCCTCCCGGGTGGCGATGATGTTCAGGACGTGGGCGACCCCGGAGTGGGGCGCCCCCCACTCGACGTTGGCGAGCTCCCAGTCGGTGATCACCCCGTGGACCCCGTCAGAGCAGAGAAAGACCACGTCTCCTGGCTCCAGCGGGATCGGGGACGCTAGCTCGACGTCGACCTGGCGCTCGACCCCGAGGGAGCGCGAGAGCACGTGGGCCTCGGGGTGGGTCGCTGCGTCCTCGGGGGAGAGCAGCTCAGCGTCGACGAACAGGTTGACCATCGTGTGGTCGCGGGTGAGCTGCTGGACCTGGCCCCGACGCAGCAGGTAGACCCTGGAGTCGCCCACGTGGGCAAGGTACACCGCGTCGTTGGTGATCGCGGCCACCACCGCGGTGGTGCCCATGCCCATCAGGCGATGGTTCTTTCGGGCGGCCTCGTAGATCACGAGGTTGGTGCGCTCGATCGCCTCCTCGAGGGCCTGCAGGATCGGGCGCCCCTGGAGCTCGTTGAGCGTGTCGTGGATGGTGCGGACCGCGAGGCTGCTCGCCTGGGCCCCGCCGACGTGACCCCCCATCCCGTCGCACACGATCGCGAGGGTATAGTCAGGAAGCTCGAAGACGCCGTAGCAGTCTTGGTTCTCTTCCCGAAGTCGTTGCTC
>DRPG01000008.1 GCA_011376105.1 Deltaproteobacteria bacterium | reverse complement strand
GGGTGGGGGCGATCGGTGGGTTCTGCATCGACGCCCCCTAACCCCACCCACCCCGACCTTCAGGGCGCGCTGGGCTGAGCCCCCACCGCCAGCGCCACGCCCCACAGGGTGTTGTGGCCGGTGCGACGGAGCAACATCCTCCGCACCGGCGCGGGCACCCGCCGCAGCGCGTCGCTCCGCCACAGGTACTGGACCTGGCTGCCCGGCCCCTCGGGGGTGATCCGCCAGCTCGCATGAGCCCACAGCGCCACCCCGCTGCCCCGCTGGATCAGCTCGATGTGGTGCTCAGCTCCATCGATCCGGTGGATCACCTCGGCGATCAGCGGCCACCGCCCCAGCGGGAACGGCAGCTCGATGTCGACGGACCAGAGGCCGGGCTCGAGCTCGCGCACGGCACGCACTGAGGGGAAGATCTCGGGCCAGCGAGCCAGATCCACGATCACCGAGGCGAGGCGATCGGGGGAGGAGTCGAGGTTGGCGAGCGCCTCGCACTCAGTGCTTGTTGGGGTGGGACGACACTGGATCCGGACCTGCTCGGTCTGCAGCAGACTCCAGTCCCCGCCGGGGGGCCCGGGGGCCGAGCGTGCATCGGGGACGACGAGACACAGCCAGAGGAGGCAGCAGCAGGTCTGTGTCAAGCTGGAGATCACCCCTCGATCGCTGTGTAACCGCGAGCCCTTCCTCCTCCCACCCCGATCCCCGGGCCGCCCTGGGCAGCGTGTGGTACGATCCTGCCCGCATGGGAGCCCTGGACCGATCCCTGGACGCCCTCGGTGTCGATCCGGAGCTGGTGTTGGAGCCCAAGGTCGACACGCTCCGGGCGCTGTTGCTGATCCATGTGGCCCTCCGGGCCCTGCAGATCGCTCGGCTGCCCGAGTTCTTCGCGGTGTCCCGGGGGGGCTTCGTGGTCGCAGCGACCCTCGCGGCCCTGCTCGGCCTGCTCGCCTGGTCCCCCGTCTCTGGGCTCGGGGCGGCGCGCCGGGCGCAGATCGGGCGGCTGGGGGCCACCCTGGCGACCGCCCAGCTGGCGATCCAGGTCGGGATCAGCTTCCCGTTCATCCCCAACCACCTGTTCCTCGAGCTGCTGTGCTGTGGCCTGCTGACGATCTATGGGGCCCCCCGGAGCGAGGATCGCCAGCTGCTGCTGACCGCCGTGCGCTGGATCGCGGCGTTGGTGCTACTGTGGACCGGGATCCAGAAGCTGTGGTGGGGCACCTGGGATCATGGAGAGTTCCTCGCCGCCGCCATCGCCGAGCGAGACTCCTTCGCCACCTTCATGGCGCCCCTGCTGTCTACAGCCGAGCTGCAGCAGCTGCGGGGCATGGAGCTCACCATCGGCGGGGGGCCGCTGCGGCTCGAGGGGGGGTGGGGGCTGGCGCTCAGCAACCTGACCTGGATCCTGGAGATCGCGCTGCCCCTGGGCATGCTGTGGCCCCGGAGCCGGAGCGCGGCGGTGGGGGGAGCGGTGGGCCTGGTGTGCTTGATCGAGCTCGCGGCCCGCGAGCTGTTCTTTGGGCTGCTGTTCGTGCAGCTGCTGCTGGTGATCCCCCCCGGGCGCACGCTGCAGCGCAGCGCGCCGCTGCTGCTCGGGCTGTACGGGCTGCTCGCCCTGGCCCTCGCGGGGGGGCTGCCCCTGGGACGGTTCAACTGACCCGCCGCCACCGGCTCGCCCTGGCCCTGGTGGCCTTTGCCCTCTGGCCGGCGCTGCACCACCTGGTGATCCAGCGGACCTCGGCAGATCCCTGGGCCTTCGGGGGGTGGTCGATGTACTGCGTGCCCAAGCTCGAGGTCGGCGTCGGGATCGTGGGGATCCGGGGTGAGCAGGCCGTCGCCCTGCAGCGCAGCGTCCTGCCCCCGGCGGCGGCGGCTCGGATCGCGGTGTTCAACCGCGCCCGGCGGGCGATGGGCACGATGCTGACCCCCGATCCCATCGCCCGGGTGGTCCTCGAGGGGATCCCCGAGCTCGACGCGGTCCAGATCGTGGTGCGCCAGGGCTGGCTGGATCCAGCCACGGGGAGGATCGCAGCCCGGGAGTGGACCTACACCTACGCTCGTCCCCGCTGAGATCTCAAGGGATCTCCACCCCCACCGATCCAACCCGAAGGTCCCCACCGCTGGATCCTGGAGCCCCTGTGTCCTCTCCCCTCGTCGCCCCGGCGATCTGCTCGAGCACGACGTCGTCACCGGCGAGGTGGTCCGGGGGGCGTCCCTGCCTGTGATCCGGGGACGACCCACCACAGCTCAGCGCGCGGGGATCCGCTGGACACCTCGTGGGCCCCCCATGGGACAGCGTCCCGGCCCCCCTCCGGTGGCAGGGATCGACGACGCGGTATCCTCTCGGGGTGTCGCCCCTCGTGCCCAGGCTCCACCCGACCGAACGTGTCGACGCGCTCCGCTATGTCGCCGAAGATCAGGTCGAGGCCTTCACCCTACGCCAGCGCGCGTCCCGGGTCCGGGTCGCTCGGATCAACGCGTTCTACCTCCGGTACCCCTGCCGGATGGGGGCGCTGCACCGGCTGGCGGTGGCCGGGATCGCGGTGAGCCGCTCAGCGGGGTTGTCCGAGGCCTACCACCAGATCGGAGAGCTGCTCTGCCCGGTGGATCTCGACGGGCAGCCCCGCACCGAGGGCTGGCGGGCCTTCGTCCACGCCTTCGAGCAGGGGTGCCCGGGCGATCTGCGGGAGGAGCGCTGGCTGCAGGCCCACTTCACCGACATGGAGCAGGTCAAGGCGGCGGGGTGGCTGGAGCGGTTCGCCCTGGAGGAGGAGGCCCACCGCGGCGATCCGGCGTGGCGGATGCTGGGCGAGCACATGGAGGTCACCCTGGGCACCCGCCTGGAGGACGGCCAGGCGCTGGCCGGGGCCCTGGCCCTGGAGACCGCCATCGCCGCGTCGCTGGCCCGGGTGGCCCGAAGGCAGCTGGTCACCGGCCTTGGCCTGGTGCGCACCTACGTCCGCGACGCGATCCGGGCCACCCTCGCGGGGGGCCCCTGGGTGCCCCCCCACGCCCCCTCGGATCGGGCGCTGGTCTGCTGCCTGGTCCGGGCCACCGCCAGCGCGGTGCGGATCCGCAGGGTGTGGCGCCTGGGGCTGGCGCGCAGGCAGCGGGGGGCGGAGGGCCCTGGAGCGGCCTGGTCCCTGAGCCCCTCCCTCGAGCGCGTCCTCGGCCCCCGCCTCGAGCAGATGGATCCAACCGTCCATGCGCTGTTCTCGTCCATGGATCGCTTCACGATGACCGCGTCGGTGCACCTGCACCACCGGCTGACCACCTGGATGGCCTGGCTGGCCACCCTGCTGGTGGGCCAGGGCATGTACGAGGAGTCCCTAGAGCAGGTCCCCGCCCGGTTCCGCCTCTTCCGGCGCGACGACGGCTCGCTGCACTTCGTCCGCGAGTTCTGGTGCGACGAGGCGGTGCGGGTGTTCGACAGCGACTTCGTGGTCCGATGGATCGACGGGCAGCCCACCTTGCTCGAGGTGTTCCAGCAGCTCGGGATCGCCGCACAGATGCGCACCGAGGTCCTCGACGACGGCGGGGTGTCGATGACCATCGTCCGGCTGTTCATCCGCGGGGTCCCGGTGGGGGTGGGGCCCGCCCGGGTCTGCTTCGAGACCCGTCCCCACGCACCGGGCCAGCTGCAGGTGGTCGGGGTCCTGGAGCTCGCCCCCCGGACCGCGTCGGTGCGGTGGGTGCTGCGCCGGCTCCTGAGGCTCCCCGAGCGCCTGGGGGAGATCCGCTACCTCGCGACAGACTCAGGGCCACGGATCGCGTAGCTCAGGGTGAGCAGCCGCCAGCCCAGGAGCGAGAAGCGGTGCTCGGCGGCCAGCCCCCCCTCGACCACCGAGAGCTCCAGCTCCTCCCGGAACGCACGCAGGTACCGTGGCGCGCCACCGTCCGGCACCAGGTACAGGCCGGGCCCACCAGGCGATCCTCCGGCCTCGGTGAGGACCAGGCGCCCCCTGGATCGCTGCGCCCGGAAGATCGCCACCCACAGCCCGCCCGCCACCGGCAGCGCGATCCGGACACAGGGATCGGGCTCCAGCGGCACCGTGACGCTGTCGAAGCGCGCCACATACAGCACCCGCTCGGTCGGCTGACCCGCGGGATCGAGGTACCGCCGCACCCAGACCCGGGCCCCGTCGACCTCGTAGATCTCGTTGGACAGCGCTGGATCCGCCCGGGTGGGCAGCTCGAGCTGCCCCCACCGCCGGGCGAACCCCCACACCCAGGCGATCCTCCCCCACCGGGCGAGGATCGCCCAGCGGGGACGCACCGGGACCGAAAACCGGGCGGTGTCCTCGTAGAGAGCCCGGAGCTCTGGATCGAGGGCGGCGAGCGCGGGCCCCCGGGTGCTCAGCTCCGGCAGCAGCCCCCCCTCGGGCAAGCGCCGGGGAGGCCCCGACGCGCCCCGGGCCACCCAGCCCGCCCCGATCGGGGCAGGGCCAGCCCGGGGCAGATCCGCGAGGAAGGGGGCGTCGACGATCGGCAGCCGCTCGATCCACCACCACATCCCGCGATCGCGAAGATCCACCGAGATCCCTCCGGAGGGACGTCCGATATCGGATCCGCCCGGGGGGATCCATGAGGTGCACCCACCCATCCGATGCGTTAAGGAACGATCGCCGATCTTTTAATCCGTTCATCCGGATGAACGGATTAAACTGCTCCCACCGGAGGTTCTCTATGTCTGATGCCTACCCTGAGGCCCACTCGAAGCCCTTCCTCGACACCGGGCTGGCCCTGTTCTCCGCGCTACCCCACCGGGTCGCCGATCTGTCGGAGGCGACGGTGGCCTTCGGGCGCAAGGAGCTCGAGCTGGCCCTGTACGAGATGCCCGGCCTGCAGGCCCTGCGCGAGGAGCACGGAGCGAGCCAGCCCCTGAAGGGGGCCAAGATCATGGGCTCGCTGCACATGACCATCCAGACCGGGGTGCTGATCGAGACCCTGATGGCGCTGGGCGCTGAGGTCCGCTGGGTGTCCTGCAACATCTTCAGCACCCAGGATCACGCCGCGGCGGCGGTGGTGGCGGGCGTCGAGGGCACCGCCTTCGATCCAAAGGGTCCTGCGGTCTACGCCTGGAAGGGCGAGAGCCTGGCCGAGTACTGGTGGTGCACCCTGCAGGCGCTGCAGTGGCCCGGCGGCGGGGGCCCCAACCTGATCCTCGACGACGGCGGCGACGCCACCTTGCTGGTCCACCTCGGCGCTGAGCTCGAGGAGCAGGGCAAGGTGCCCGATCCCTCGATGGG
>DRPG01000007.1 GCA_011376105.1 Deltaproteobacteria bacterium | reverse complement strand
GGCGCGCCTGCGCAAGACCCGCCCCTGGTTCAACAGCCTGTACCTGTGGCGGATCCCCGACGAACGGGATCGATCGGGCTGGATGCTGTTCCCGCCCCCCGCGACCGTCGATCGCCACGAAGATGTCAACAGCAGGCCCTGCATCCGACACGCCAACGACATGCTGCTCGCGTCCGTCGATCGGGTCCGGGTCGCCCAGGAGCTGTCCCTGGGGTGTCGGAACGAGGGCCTGCTGGTCCGCACCCACGCAGCGATCCAGGCGGCCTACATGCTCTCCGACGCGGGTCAGCCCGCCGAGGCCCTGGCCGCCCTGGAGTGGGCGAAGATGCCCCAGGGCTCGCTGCTCGACGCCGCCAAGCGGGGCATGCCGCCGTACCGGGTGGCGGTGTTCCGCTACGCCTACGCGGAGCTGCTGCTGGAGCTGGGCAAGACCGACCGGGCCCTGGATCTGCTGACCACCCTCGGGCTGCAGATCACCGAGCTGGACGCACCGGATCTAGCGGCCCCGCTGCAGCTGCTGATGCTCGGTGAGCAGGGGATCCTCAAGCTGCTGGAGCGCAACGGCCGCAGCGAGGACGCCGCCCGGATGCTGGCCCTGACCCAGCGCGCCGAGCGCAGGCTGGTGGCCCTGCGGGAGGTCCACGCCCAGCTGCTGTCCCGCCCCTCCGATCCCGACGCGCCCCCCCGATGGATCCGGGATCAATACTCGGACACACCGTTTCTACTGTACTTCGGCTGGCACGGAGACCTGGGGGTGGCGCTGCAGCTGGAGCAGCAGTCCCTGATCGCTAACTTCCTCAAGACGCGGATGCGGGCCTATCGACAGCACGTCACCATCACCGACACCAAGGGGACCTGGGTGGCCGGGGCCCGCCGGGGCGGAGACTTCGCCGCGTCTGCGCCGTTCTCCCGCACCCTGTCCCACCTCAACGTCGGGATCCGACACACCGCGCTGGACGCCACCGTCGGCACCATCAACGAGCAGTGGATGGTGCCGACGGTGATCATCGTGGTGTGCGCGGCCCTGGGCCTGACCCTGATCGTGCAGATGGCGCGGCTGACCCACCGACAGTACGAGCTGCTCAACCGCCAGCGCGCCTTCACCACCCGGGTCACCCACGAGCTGAAGACACCGCTGGCCGGCATCCGGCTCATGGCCGAGAACCTCGAGGTCGGCGCGTTCCGCGGTGACGCCCAGCGGCGCGAGATGGCGCGGCGCATCGTCGAGGAGGCCGATCGGCTCAAGGCCCGGGTGGACGAGGTGCTGGCGGTGGCGCGGGAGCACTCCATCCCCTCCCCCGAGCCCTTCGATCCCGAGGAGGCCATCCTCAACGCGATCGATCTGTGGGGGCCCCGGCTGGAGACGGCGGGGGTGAAGCTACACGGGGATCTGCACCCCACAGACGAGATCCTGGGCGATGGAGACGCGCTACGGGACGCGGTCGGCTGCCTGCTGGACAACGCGCTGAAGTACCGCGATCCAGAGCAGGCCGAGCCCCAGGTCTGGCTCGAGCTGCGACAGGACGGCAAGCAGATCGAGATCTCGGTGGCGGACAACGGGCTAGGGGTCCCAAAGCCCATGCGCAAGGCCATCTTCCAGCGCTTCGTCCGGGTGGAAGGCCCCAACCGGGGCAAGTCCGGTGGGCACGGCCTGGGGCTGAACCAGGTCCGCGAGATCGTGGAGGCCCACTCGGGCACCATCCAGTGCGTCGAGGGGGTCGACGGGGGGGCCCGGTTCGTGGTGCGCCTGCCCGCGCTGCGGACGGCCTGATCGTACGTTATCCTCCAGGGCGCCCCGGGGGAGTAGATGTCTCGTAGCACCACCCAAGCCCTCTCAGCAAGCGCGATGTCGCGGGCGAGCGCGATGTCGCAGGCGAGCGCGATGTCGCGGGCGGGCGCGATGTCGCGGGCGGGCGCGATGTCGCGGGCGGGCGCGATGTCGCGGGCGGGCGCGGTGTGGCTCGCGGTGGCGTGCACCGGCGGCCCCACCGTGCCCGCCGACAAGACCGATGGCACCTCGGTCCCCACCGGTGAGACCGGCAGCCAACCCTCCGACGCCACCGAAGACGCCAGCGTGGTGATCGAGCAGCGCCGCCCCGGCCTGGGCGACCCCATGGGCCAGACCCTGTTCGGGGCGATGTTCGTCGAGTCCGATCTCGGCCTGGTCAACCTCGCGCAGTGTGTCGGGTTTGCCTCGTTCTGTGCAGACGCCTGGCCCGAGCACCCGGGCGGATCGGTGCTGGTGAGCCCCTACGATCCAGGCTTGCTCTCGAGCCTCGACACCCTCGCGGCGGGCCCCAGGATCCAACTCGGGCCGTGGCAGGCCGACTACGCCTACGACTCCGCCACCGATCTGGGCTTCTACTTCCGCACCTGGGACGCCGCGGATCCAGCCTCCGGCGGCCTCGATCTCGACATCGACGGCGGAGACGAGTGGCCCGCCAGCAGCTGGCCCGCGATCCTCCGGGCTCCGACCCCGCTGGAGATCCGATCCCACGATCCTCGCCTGGATCACGAGTTCTACAGCACCGACGTGATCCCGCTGCGGTGGAAGCCTGGCAACGTGGGCGAGATCCACCTGCAGGTCAGCACCCCCAGCGAGCACCGGCTGCACTGGCTCGAAGACAACGGCAGCTTCGATCTCGATCTCAGAGATCTGGGCCTGGCCGACGGGGCCCGGGTAGATCTGAGCCTCGGCCGGTGGAGCCGGGCCGACGTCGACGACGGGGGTAGGGACGTGTCGGTGATCGTCCAGAGCAACCAGCCCCTGACCGGGATCTGGCGCACCATCTCCAGCCGAGACGATCTGACCAGCTCGCTGCCCGACACCTGCGCCCAGGCGATGAACGCCCCCGGCGTGGGGGCTGGCTACTACCTCGGAGACTTCACCGGGTTTGCCAACGATCTCGATCCGGGCCCCGGCGGCTGCACCGGCTTCGACGCAGCCGCGGCCGACGCCATCCTGCCGATCGATGTCCAGCCGAACCAGGAGCTGATCGCCAGCTACACCCTGCTGTCCGATGACGCCTCCCTGTACCTGCTCTCGGCCTGCAACGACACCTCTTCCTGTCTCGCTGCCTCCGATGGGCCCGGTGAGGAGACCCTGCGCTGGACCAACGAGGGCGATGGCCCACAGCGGGTCTACCTGGTGCTCGACGGCTTCGACACCGTCACCGACACCTTCCGGCTCGATCTGCTCCTGACCACAGTGGGCGGCGACGTCCTCACCAACTACTGTGCCGAGGCCATCGATCAGGGCCCCATCGGCGGCGGTGTCTACGAGGGGACCCTGGTCGATCACCTCAACCTGATCCCCGAGTACAGCTCCTGCGGGAGCTCAGCGACCGGCGGTGAGGGGATCGCCGAGATCTACCTCGCGGGGGGCCAGACCCTGCGTGCCTCTGTGCTCGCACCAGACGCGTTCCCTAGGCTCCATCTGTTGACCAACTGCAGCATCGGCGACAGCTGCTTCTTGATCGGAGATCAGCAGGTCACCTATCAAAACACCTCATCCTTTGGGCAGACCTTCTACCTGATCCTCGACTCCTACTCCGGCATCGGTGACTACCTCCTCGATGTCGACATCCAGTAAGCTCAGCCGGCATCGCCCTGGCGAACTGTGAGGTCCAGATGCGCTCCGTTCTCTCCATCGCCGCCGCATGTCTCATCGGATGTGCCGGCAACAACCAGACCACCCCCTCGACCGATCTGACCACCTTCCCGACCCCTCCCCCCGAGGTGTTGGACACGGGCTGGCCCGCAGGCGACCTCGGCAACATGATGCTGACCCACCACGTGGGCTCGGGGGTCACCAAGATCTATGGTGTGTTCACCGAGAGCAGCCCGGGGTTCATCAACCTCGCTGAGTGCGCGATCGAGGGCAGCCCGTGCCTCACCACCTTCCCCGCAGACGAAGACAGCTGGATCGACATCGACGTCAACCGGGAGCTGGAGCGAGACACGGTGACCACCCGGTTCCTGGGCTACGAGATCAGGCTGGGCGACTTCACCATGCCCTACCGGGAGGACCCAAACACTGGATTTGGCGCATACACCGCTGACGTCACGGGAGAGCCCAGACCCGAGGGCTGGATCGGAGCGGGCTGGGCCGGCCAGTGGGAGGAGTACGAAGGCACCGAGGACATGTACGTCACCGAGCCCGTCGAGCTGATCCACCCCCAGCAAGACGGCCACATCGCGTTCCACAACGGCGAGTATGTGCCGATCGAGTGGGTCCCGACCGGGCAGGGCCTGATCACGCTGACGGTGAGCTCCCGCTTCGTCCTCTCCCGCCTGTTCCTGCTCGAAGACGACGGCTACTTTGAGCTCGACGTCGACTCCCTCGGCCTGATCGACGATCAGGAGGATCTGACCTTCAAGCTCACCCGCTGGGACGAGAACGAGATCCAGAAGTTCGGCCACGTGGTGAGCTTCTTGTCTACCTCGGACACGTACTTCACGGCTGAGTACTTCAACATCGGCAACCGGGACTTCCTCTACGCCGCCGATCGGTGTGGAGAGGCGCAGGGGCTCGCGCCGCTACAGGACGGCGAGTGGTGGGGCTCGATGGCGCCCTTCAGCAACGACACCAGCCTCGAGCCCGGCTGCCTGGCCCCCCCCGGTGGGTTCATAAACTGGTGGACCGACACCCAGGGTCCAGAGGGCTTCTACAAGGTGGAGGTCCCGCCGAAGTACTCGCTGACGGTGGACTACAACGTGTACGACGAGAGCGGCGTGATCTACATGGTGTCGGACTGCACGAACATCATGAACACGTGCATCACCGGGGCGGACGAGGGACAGTACGAGAACGAGCACGAGTACATCAACTTCTTCAACGAGACCGACGACACCCGCAGGATGTACCTCGTCGTCGACTCCGACGTGGCCAACAGCTCCGTCTTCACGATGGATGTCACGCTCCAGCCGCTGTTCCCACCCGAGATGGTCGACACCTGCGCCGAGGCCGAGCTCGCCTACCCCACCTTCCCCGGCAACTACTACGCCGACTTCACCGCCTACACCGACGATCTCAACCCCGGACTCGGCGGCTGCACCGCCCGCTCTACACCAGGCCCCGAGAGCATGATGCCCATCGAGGTCGGCGCTGGCCAGACGCTCACGATCGACATCAACATGCCCGGCGCGGATCCTGCGATCTACCTGCTGTACAACTGCAACGACGCCTTCAGCTGCCCCGTGGGCGCCGATCTCTCCCAGGGTCCCCAGGAGTCCCTCGCCTACACCAACGCCGGCACCAGCCCCGAGGTGCTGTACATCGTGGTCGACTCCCAGGTCGGCCTTCAGCCATACTTCATGGGCATCAACATCTACTGATCCCCTCCAGCACGATCACGGCCCGGAGAGAGCGAGGCGCTCGACCAGGGAGCCCCTCCGCTCGGTCCTCGACAGCTCAGCGAGCAGGATCCCCAGGAACGTCGCCCGGGCGGTGGACAGGTCCTCGTTCACCACGAGGTAGTCGTAGCTAGCGATGGCCGAGAGCTGCTCGGCGGCCATCGACATGCGTCGCTCGATGATCGACTCGCTGTCGGTCCCACGGCTGCGCAGGCGCTGCTCCAGCACCGCCAGCGAGGGGGGCGCGACGAACAGGTGCACCGAGCCGGGCAGGCGCTGCCGCACCTGGGCCGCCCCCCGGACGTCGACATCCAGCAGGATCGAGCGCCCCTGATCGAGCGCCTCCTGGGTGGGCTGCAGCAGCGTCCCGTAGAGGTGATCGTAGACCACCGCGTGCTCGAGGAAGGCCCCGGACGACAGCAGCGCCTCGAACCGATCCCGCTGGACGAAGTGGTAGTCCACGCCATCACGCTCGCCCGGCCGCGGGGGCCGGGTGGTGGCCGAGGTGCTGAAGCCGATCCCCGGCACCTGCTCCAGGCTAGAGCGGACCAGGGTGGACTTGCCCACACCGCTCGGACCGGAGACCACGAACAGCACACCCCGATCAGGGGCTCGCCAGCCGGACAGCACCGCGCTCACTCGACGTTGGCGGACTGTTCACGCATCCGCTCCAGCACGGTCTTCAGATCGACGACCCGCTGGCTGATCGCGTGCTCTGCGGCCTTGCTGCCGATCGTGTTCACCTCCCGGTTCATCTCCTGGAGCAGGAAGTCGAGGCGCCGCCCCACGGGATCGTCGGACACCAGCGCGTCCTGGAACTGGGTGCAGTGGCTCCGCATGCGGGCGATCTCCTCGCTCACGTCGGCCTTGTCGGCGAGCACCGCCACCTCCTGTGCGATCCGATAGGGATCGGCACGATCTCCGATCATCCGCTGGATCCGGGCATCGAGCCGCTGCCGGACGCGGTCGTTGATCCCCTCGGCCACCGCCTCGATCCGATCGAGGATCTCCGCGATCTCTCTGAGGTAGGCGCCGAGATCGTCGTGCAGCGCCTGCCCCTCGGCCCTCCGCATCTCGAGCATGTCCTCGATGGCGACGCCCACCGCGGTCTCCACCACGGTCCACTCCGACAGCACGTCGACCTCGGACTCCTCGATCGCGAGGACCCCGCTCTGCTGGAGGATGAAGGTGAAGGGGACGTCGCGGACCACGAAGCCGACCATCTCGGCCGCGACCTCGTTGATCACCTCGGCGTACTGCTGGGCCAGGGCCGCGTCCGCCACCACCCGGGTCGAGGGGGTCCGGGGCACCCGACGGACGAACACCTCGATCCGACCTCGGTGAAAGGGTTCCTTGAGCAGCTTGAGGATCCGGGACTCCAGCGCCATGTACTCCCGGGGACCACGCAGCTGGAGATCGCGGAACCGGTTGTTGACGCTCTTGAGCTCGACCACCACGGAGACATCGCCGTTGGAGGCCTCGCCTCGGCCATAGCCGGTCATCGAGTGGAGCACCGTGCCTCCGGGGTGGGGTCCATGGGTAACCGACGGCCCGGGTGCGCGCTCAGGCTTGGCCCGGAGAGCGGGACGCGGCAGCGATCTGCTCGAGGCGGCGCACCTGCCCCGCCCGCAGCCCGAAGGCCTCGGCCAACCCGACGCTCGGATCGGAGAGCCAGGCTTGTGGCAGGGGGATGGCGCTGACGTCCCGGGGGTAGAGATCCAGCCGCTGCCCACGCTCGATCCGGATCAGGCCGTCGATCAGCGGGGACTGGATCAGCTCCAGGAGGTGCTCTAGCTCGATCCGGGGATCCCGGGGCAGCACGACGGTGCAGGTGTGGCCCACATAGATCCCCTCCCGATCCACCGCGGCCCGGACCGGGCCCTGGCCCCGGATCCGCTGGACCACCAGCTTGGGGGACTCGAACAGGGTGGGGCTCTTGGGCCGGTGCATGCCCTGGGGCTCGTACGCTAGCCAGCGGTGGGTCCCCGCGAAGAACTCGCGCGCGTCGGCGTAGGGGACCCGGCCCTCGCCGGGCTCGTCCGAGATCAGCCGGGCCTTGCCACCGTCCGGGCCGTGGGCCACCAGCCCGGTGTCGACCAGGCACAGCTCCCCGAGCTGCTCGGAGCAGGCCCTCATCGCCTCGGACAGATCGACGTCTCCAGGGCGGAGCACCGGGCTTAGGGGGACGGTCTCCAGTCGCAGCAGCTCGTCGGCGGCGATCCCATGGGCCGGGACCGGCCCGGGCCCCGCGCCGACCCGCATCACCACCACGCCGATGTGGACCGAGGCCCCCGGGAAGGGCTGTGGCCCCTGGAGCACGGTCAGCCGGTGTCGCTGCACCCAGCGCCTGCGGAGCACCGAACCATAAGGCTGGACCAGAGCCGGGAACGGCAACACCAACCCCACGCCGCCGCCCGCCCGGGCGCGCTGGGCGGCGGTGGCGGCGAACGGCACCACCAGATCGAAGCGCCCCCGCAGCCACGGGAACCGCCTCCGCAGCTCGTCGCGCAGCCGACGATCCTGGCGCTCGGGGGGCACGAACGGCGGGTTCCCACAGACCAGATCGACCTCGACGCCGTGCTTGAGCGCGTCATCGCACAGCAGCCGCGCCCGGGGACAG
>DRPG01000006.1 GCA_011376105.1 Deltaproteobacteria bacterium | reverse complement strand
GTCTGGGCCCCGTGGATCCGGGTGGGGGCTTGGCACAGGCCGTGATCAGCACAGCGAGCAGGGCAGAGCGCACGATGACCTCCATCACGATCCATCGGCCGACGGTATCTTGCCAGCGGACCCGTGGAGCATCCCATGATCTGCAGCCTCGTGATCGGGCTCGGGTGCACTCAGCGCCCGGCGGAGCCCCCCTCGTCCGAGCCCTCGTCCGAGCCCTCGTCCGAGCCCCCCTCGTCCGAGCCCTCGTCCGAGCCCCCCTCGTCCGAGCCCTCCGCCCGGCGGGGGGACACGCTGGTGGTCGGGCTTGGCTCCGATCCAGGCAACGCCAACCCGCTGGTGATCCCCTACGCGGTGTCGTTCTCGATCTCGGATCTGGTGACGCCGGGCCTGGTGCGTCGGATCGATGGCTTTGAGCCTGCCCTGGCGTCCTCGTCGTCCTGGTCCGGAGACAGGATGTCTCTGACCTACACGCTGCGGCGCGATCTCGCCTGGGAGGACGGGGTCCCGCTGACCAGCGCCGACGTGGCGTTCACCTGGTCCCTGCTGTCCGATCCAGCGGTCGCGTCGAACTGGTATGGAGACGCGGAGCACGTCGCCGCGCTGGAGGCGCCCGATCCCTACACCGTGCGCTTTCGCTACACGAGGCGGCGCAACCCGGTGCTCCAGCAGTCGGTGACGGTCAGGGGGGTGCTGCCCCGGCACCAGCTCCAGGGCGTCGATCGGGCCACCCTGCGGGGCCACGACAGCGCCCGGGCTCCGCTGGCGAGCGGTCCCTGGCGGATCGCCTCCTGGGAGCCCGACGAGCGGATCGTGCTGCAGCCCAACCCCGCAGCCCCCGGGGACTGGCGTCCTTACCTCGATCGGATCGTGTTCCGGATCATACCGGAGTATGCCGTGCGGGCGCTGGAGCTGGAGCGTGGAGGCATCGATCTCCTCCAGGATCTCGAGGTCGCAGACATCGCCAGGTTCAAGGCTGATCCTAGGCTGAGGGTGATCCGCTCCGGGGCCGGGGTGATGCAGTATGTGGGCTACAACCTGCGCAAGCCTCCCCTCGACGATCTCCGGCTCCGTCGAGCGCTGACCCTGGCCACCGATCGGGATCAGCTCATCGATCGGGTCCTGACCGCGGGCGACGAGGTGTACGGGCGCCCCTGTGTGGGCACCGTCAGCCCGCGGTGGCCCGGATGGGTGCCCCCGGAGCTCGAGCCGCTGCCCCACGATCCGGTCGAGGCGAGGCGGCTGCTCGCAGAGGTGGGCTTCGACGGGGCCGCCCCGCTCCGGCTGACGATGATGCTGCAGACCGACTCGTCGGAGCTGCTGCAGATCGCGGTGTGGCTCCAGGCGCAGTGGCGCGAGGTCGGGGTGGAGCTATCGCTGGAGCGGATCGAGCCCACCCGGTTCAGCGAGCGGGCCCGCAGCGGGGACTTCGAGCTGCTGCTGTGGTCGTTTGGGGCCAACCCGGTGGTGGATCCATCGATCCAGTGGCGCTCGGGCGGGCCCTACAACTGGATGGGGTTCTCCGATCCAGAGGTGGATCGCCTGCTGGACGCGGGTGTGCACGCCGCCACGGTCGAGGAGGCACAGACCGCGTTCCACGAGGTCCAGCGCCGGGTGTATGCGGCGCAGCCCGCGACGTTCTTGTTCTGGCGCGACACCGCGCTGGCGATCGATCGGCGCTTCCACGACACTCAGCACGACACCTACAGCCCCCTGCGGCACGCTGAGGCCTGGTGGGTCGAGGCCGACGAGCGGCGGTACTGAGGCGAAGAGCTCTGTGGTCGTCATTGGCGGATGTGTGCGATCCAGGCTGGGGATATCTCGGCGGACCCCGGGAGCCCGGGGAGCTGCTGCTCAGCGGCGAGCCGTCGGTGGAGGCGAGCTGTCGAGCGCGGGCAGGGCGCTCTCTCGCCTGTGCCGGCCCATGGCGCGGGCTGTAGGGCGGAGGTGCTAGCATGCCCCCTCCCTCTCTGTCTCGCGATCCGGAGCCGGCATGACCGCGGTGATCCTGTCCGTCTTGCTGAGCGCCTGTGTGGACGAGGATCCGGGCGCCGGAGCGTCCCCGCCGGGGGAGCCCATGGAGGCCCGGGACAGCGACGGTGACGGGCTGTCCAACACGCTGGAGCTGGTCCTGGGCACCGATCCGGGCGAGCCGGACAGCGACGGCGACGGGCTGTCCGACGGGGACGAGGTCAGCGTCCACGGCACCGATCCGGGGCTGCCCGACACCGACGGCGACGGCCTGACCGACGCCGCTGAGGTCACTGAGCACGGCACCGATCCGGGGTTGCCCGACACCGACGGCGACGGCCTGACCGACGATCGAGAGCTGGAGGGGCTCACCGATCCCCTCGCCTATGACTCCGATCTCGACGGCCTGTCCGACGGGCTCGAGCTCGCCCTGGGGATCGATCCCCTGGAGCCCGACAGCGACGGCGACGGGCTGCTCGACGGCGTCGAGTTGAACATCCACAGCTCGGATCCAACCAGCACCGACAGCGACGGCGACGGGCTGCTCGACGGGGACGAGGTCGGGCTGCACGGCACCGATCCGGTGTCGGCGGACAGCGACGGCGACGGCCTGTCCGATCCAGAGGAGCTCCAGCGGGGCAGCCACCCACTGCGGATCGACACCGACGGAGGGGGGGCGCCCGATGGGCGGGAGGTGCTCTCCGATCAGACCGATCCGGTGGATCCAACCGACGATGTCTGCGACTTCCCCAACGAGCTGCTCGACGATCCGAGCTGGGTCCCCGAGGGTCCCGCGTTCGATCCAACCTGGATCTCGATGAGCTGGGGCCTGCTGTCCGATCTTAGCGGCAACCATGACTTCTGGCTCGACGTCGACGGCGACGGGCGGCCCAGGGGAGAAGAGCGCTCGTCGAGCTACCTGCGCCTCAACCTGTATGGTCCCGAGCTGGACTACCTCTGCTCGGTCTTGTTCGACGCGGATCGGGCCACCCCCGTCGCCCAGCCCTCCTGGATCGCCACCGGCACGATCTACGAGGCCTTCGAGCTCGAGCCCGTCGGTGGGGTCACCGACTGTCCCGCCCTCGATCCCCTGGTGTACGGCACCGACGACGTGCGGGCCCTGCTCGGGGGGCTGCCGTGGGGGTTTGGCTTCGGCGAGCTGGCTGAGGTCGCTGGCCCGCTGCAGCGCTCGATCCTCGCCGACGGTGGCGACTGGCTCGGGGCCTGGGAGCCCTACCTGTACGGAGGCTGGATCACCTGGGATCAGACCGAGGCCTTCGCCCTGGGGTATGGCACCGTGCACGACGCCGCGTGTGCTCAGATCCCGATCGAGCCCGGTGGGACCACCCGGGTGCTGCCGGCGGTGTCGATGGCGCCGCTACCCTACGGGCTGCGGAGCACCACCGAGCTCTTCGTCTACGATCTCGCCTATGTCACCGGGATCCGCTGCGCCCGGGCGCAGGTGCCCGCGGGCAACCCGGACTGGGTCCCCGCCCCGGAGCCGATGGATCCGGTGTACGTGGGGTTTGGCGTCGACGTGGTGATGGCCCCGGAGGGGGGGCTCGCCGACTTCTGGTTCGACGCCGATCGGGACGGGCGCGCCGAGGCCTACAGCGCCAGCGTCACGATCTCGGTGTACGACGCCTCCACAGAGCCGATCTGCACCCTGATCTACGAGGCGGACACCGCGACCGAGATCGATCCCTCCACCTGGACAGCGATCGACATCACCGGTGCACCCAGCGGCCCGATCTGGCGAGGGTGGTCCCTGGATCTGGTGCACGGCGACGCGATCGGCTGCGGCACCATCGACGAGGTCGTCTGGGGCACAGAGAACATCCAGGAGCTGCTCAGTGGCACTCCGTTTGGCTTCGGCATCGGCGAGCTCAACGATCTGGCGGACCAGGGGCCGTCGGCGTTTGCGGACTGGGCCGCGATCGAGGGCACGATGTTCGCTGTGTACCTGTCGTTTGATGGGCAACAGGCGGTGGAGGCCAACTTCGGCCAGCTGATCGACGTCGACGACTGTCTGGTGGTCGAGGCGAGCCAGGCGGTCCACCCCAGGGAGATCGCCGCCAGCGGCCGGATCGGGGATCTCCTGGCGCCTCCGTTCTACCTCTTTCCTCTGTGATCGAGGCACAGAGCGGCGGCTGGGGCATTTGGCCTCAACCCCGGGGTGGTGGTTCCGATGCAGGAGCAGGGAACGCCTGTGAAGAACCACAACATCGAGCCGTTGCTGCGGATGCGGCGCCTGCGCCGGGTCCGGGTGACGGTGGCGATCGCGTTGCTCATGGAGCTCTGGCTGTGCCTCCAGGTGACGCCACCTGGATCGCAGCTGGTGCACCTGGCGGTGATCTTTCCGCTGACCGCGGCCCTGTTGGCTGCGCTGTCCCTGCGCAGCGGGGGGGCCTGGGCCCAGGTGATGGCGCCGCTGTGCTTCACCCTGATCGGGGCCGGCCTGGTCGCGTGTGTGCCCGTCGCCAGCGATCCAAGCCTCGTGTTCGCCACCCTCGCCCTGTTTGGGATGGGGCTGCCCGCCCTCGGCGGGATCGGCCTGCCCCAGGCCACCGGGATCGGGCTGGCGACCCTGCTGGGGGCTGTCGCCTGGTGGATCCACCTCCGCGGGATCGGGGAGGCCGGCCCGATGTGCACCGTGCTGTTCGGGGGCCTGCTCGCGGGCACCTGGTCGGGCTGGAGCGGGGCGGTGGTGGAGCGCGAGGATCTGCTGAAGAAGGCGAGGCTGGAGCGGCTGGCGGATCAGCTGAGCGAGCGCGCCAAGACCGATCCCCTCACCGGGCTCCCCAACCGACAGCACGTCCAGGACGTGCTGGAGGACGCCTGGGAGCTCAGCCGGCAGTCCTCGGACTGTCTGTCGCTGCTGATGGTGGACATCGACCACTTCAAGCGGGTCAACGACAGCTTTGGTCACCCCGTCGGAGACAGCGTGATCCGAGCGGTCGGGGAGGCGATCCAGGGATCGCTGCGCGACGGCGATCTCGCGGGGCGGTGGGGCGGGGAGGAGTTCGTGGTGGTCCTGTCGCGCTGTCCCTCCGGGGTGGTCTCCCAGATCGCTGATCGGCTCAGGCGCGCGGTCAGCGAGCTGGAGCTGCAGCCCCCGGGGCGGCTGCAATGCATCCGCCCCACCGTGTCGGTGGGCTCGGCCACCTGGGACGGTCGCTCGGAGATGACGCCCCCCCAGCTGGTGGATCAGGCCGATCGTGCGCTGTATGCGGCCAAGCGCGCTGGACGGAACCGGGTCCGGATGGATCCGGGCCAGCTCGGCACGGATCCAACCCACCGGGGCGGGTAGGCGGATATCTTCGCCCCGAGGGGCGATGCTCGATCCAGGCCAGCGCATTGGGGACTACGAGGTGGTGGCCCTCGTCGCCCATGGTGGGATGGCGGCGGTCTACCGGGTGGTCGACGTCCGGGACCAGTCGATCTGGGCGTTGAAGATGCTGATCCTGAAGCAGCCGGGGATGGCCGAGCGGTTCCGCGGGGAGGCCAGCCTCCACGCCTCGCTGCAGCACCCCAACGTGGTGAGGGCCAGGGAGCTGCTCGAGCTCGACGGGCAGATGTGCATCGTGATGGAGTACGTCGACGGGCCTGGCATGGATCGGTGGCTGCGGTCCCACACCGGCGCGAGCTTCGAGCTGCGCCACACGATCGCGCTGCAGATCGTCGAGGCGATCCGGGCGGCCCACAGCCAGGGGCTGATCCACCGGGATCTGAAACCGGGCAACGTGCTGATCGCCGGAACAGACGAGGCCCCGGTGATCAAGATCACCGACTTTGGTCTGGCCAAGCAGCAGGGCTTCTCCGAGCTGACGAAGAGCGGGGTCGCGCTGGGGACCCCCCGCTACATGGCGCCTGAGCAGGTCCGGGACGCCAAGCGGGTGGATCATCGGGCCGACATCTTTGCGCTCGGTGCGCTGCTGTACGAGCTGTACACCAACCGGCCCGCGTTCGCCCACGACTCGTTCCTCGACGTCTGCGAGGCCCTGACTGAGGCCGACTATGTCGATCCCGCGGTGTTCGGGGTGCCCGACGCCCCCAGCGAGGCGATCCGGGCCGCGCTGCGGCCCGAGGCCGCCGATCGACCTGCGGACTGTGGGGTCTTGCTGCGGATCCTCGAGGGGCTCCCCCCCGAGCCTGGGCCCGAGCCCCCGGACGTCTCCGGGGAGCTGCCTCCGGCGCTGGCCCGGGCGCTCTCGCTCCTGGCCACGGCCCGGCGGACGCTACCTCCAGAGATCCTGCGGGCGCTCTCGCTCCTCGTCAGTGTCCCGCCCCTGGCCTGGTACCTGCTCGGGGTGCTGATCCTCGCCGGGGGGATCGGGGCGGTGTGGGTGGGTGGGGTGGGGTTCGTGGCTCTGCTCATGCAGAACAACCGAGTAAAATC
>DRPG01000005.1 GCA_011376105.1 Deltaproteobacteria bacterium | reverse complement strand
CGGCGTCGGCGTCGGCGTCGGCGTCGGCGTCGGCATCGGCGTCGGCGTCGGCGGGGGGCTTGGTCGACGGAGCTCGATCGTCGAACCCGGTGCCTGGGGTGCATGCCACGACGAGGACGGGGAGGAACCACTGCGGAGTCAACTGAGGCCTCGATCAGCGGGGGGGGGTGGCCCGGCAGGGGAGCAGCAGGCTCCAGGCCGGCACCTGGGGAGAGAGATCAAGATAGCGCACTCCCCTCACACGCCCCCGGGGCCCAGAGGCGCCCCGGGCACCCAGGTGCCCTCAGTCCTCCCAGCTCCAGAGCCTAAGCCCCTCGGCGCCGGTGGCGAGCCAGCGCCCCCGCTCCGAGAACACCACCGAGGTGACGGGCCCGTTGAAGGCCCGGACCAGATCAGGCCGGATCCGCTTCTCGATCCGATCCATCCGGGCGAGGGCCACCGCCCCGTTGCGGGTCCCCAGGCCGAGGTAGCGGCCATCGCTGCTGATGTCGCCCGCGGTGAGATCGGGCAGGCGCATCGAGCGGGACACGCCGCCTTCCTGGCCCCACACACAGATCCCTGTGCTGGTGAAGCCGAGCACGAACTCCCCCGAGGCCCGCAGTCGGTGGGCGGTGGACTCCAGCTCCTTCGGGAAGCTGTGGGAGCGGCCCAGCGGGATCACCTTGAGGCCCGCAGCGGTAGAGCGACACAGCAGCGGGCGCCCTGACGGAGACAGGGTCGCAGCCACCCGTGGGGGCAGCCGGACGCGGCCGGTGGAGCTGCCGTCGCCCAGGGACAAGATCATCATGACGCGGGCGCCGTGCTCATCACCGACGAGCACGGCGTGGTTCGCTGCGAAGAAGCCATCCATGCCCCCGACGAAGGCGTGCTCGCCCTCGAGCAGGTTGCCCCCCCCGAGGCTGCCGATGCGCCACACCCCGGTGCGGGACACCGCGAGATACCGCTGACGGTCGGAGTGGATGTCGAGCACAGCGGTCTCGCCGATCTCTTCTGCGATCACCCGGGTCCCGAGGATCGGATCGACGTGGATGAGCTGGCCCTCGCGGGTGGCCGCGACGAGCTCCTCGCGCTGCGGGATCCACCGCAGCGCGGTCGGGTGCTTGACCGGAGCCCGCAGCACGGCCTCGAGCCCGCTCCGCTCGTGTAGATAGTGGGCTTCGGTGACCTCACGACTCACAGCATCACTCTACTCGAACGTCAGGGCCGCGGCGTCCGCGACGATGTGGGGGCGACGGTCACGGACGATGTCTCCGCGCTCTTCTTCGTTGACCTCGATCGGGTAGATCCCCGTGAAGCACGCGGCGCAGATCTCGGCGCCGGCCACCTCGAGGAGGCCCTCCTCAGAGAGGAAGGCCACCGTGTCGGCCCCGAACGCGATCGCGAGGCGCGCCTCAAGGGCGGAGCCCTGCTCCGGGCCATGGGCCACCAGCTCGTACTGGCTGGGCATGTCGATGCCATAGAAGCAGGGATGCCGGACCGCGGGCGAGAAGATCGCCACATGGATCTCGCGGGGATCGTGCTGCCGCACCATCTGGACCAGCCGGCGCATGGTGGTGCCCCGGACGATCGAGTCGTCGACGATCACCACCCGCTGATCCCGGAAGATCTCGTCGATCAGGTTGATCTTGAGCCGCATGGCGGCCTCGCGGGTCGCTTGATCGGGCATGATGAACGTGCGGCCGCTGTATCGGTTCTTGATGAACCCCTCGCGGTAGGGCAGCCCCAGGCGCTCGGCCATGGCCTGGGCCGCGGGGCGGGAGGTGTCGGGGACCGCGACGACGACGTCAGCCTCGAGGCCCCGGGCCTGCCACTCCCTGGCCAGGCGCTCCCCGAAGGCCCAGCGCCGTGCATAGACCCGGCTGCCCGCCATCACCGAGTCGGGACGGGCAAAGTAGATGTCCTCGAAGATGCAGTGTCGCTGTGCCTCGTGCAGGATCTCCACCACCACAGGCTCCCCACCCGGGCGCAGCAGCACCAGACCGCCGGGTGGGACCTCCCCCTCGAGCCGGGCGTCGTTGACGTCGAGGGACACGCTCTCGGACGCGACCGCCCACCCACCGCCCGGTGTCCGCCCGTAGACCGCGGGGCGGATCCCGTGTGGATCCCGGAACGTCGCCAGGGTCAGCTCACCGTCGATCTCGGCCAGGGCGACGACCGAGTAGCCGCCCCGGAGGCGCTGCATCGTGCGCCGGACCGCGACCACCAGATCCTCGGTGGAGTGGCCGACGAGCTGCTGCTGCTGAAGCTCGTCGGCCAGCGCCAGCAGGATGGACTCAGAGTCACAGAGGCTGACCGCGCGCATGCCCCGGATCGCCAGGTGGCGCCGGATCTCGGCGAGGTTGGTCAGGTTGCCGTTGTGGGCCAGGGCGATGCTGGGGCGCCGGGTCATGAAGGGCTGGGCGTCGTTGCGGGTCGCCCCGCCTCCGGTGGGGTACCGCACGTGGCCGACGCCCGCCCGCCCCGGGAGCGCTCTGATGGCCTCGTCGGTGAACACCTCGGACACCCGACCGACGTCCTTGTACAGCCGGATCCGATCGGATCGATCCCAGGTCGCGATGCCTGCTGCGTCTTGGCCTCGGTGCTGGACAGCTTGGAGCCCCAGGACCAGCGAGGGGACCACATCAGCCTCGACACCCCTGGCTTGGATGAGGCCCACGAATCCACACACAGGCGCTCCCTAGAGGTCGCAACGGCTCCTAACCCACCCAGGCGCTCCGCGAGATCAGGAGCTCCGCTCGGCTGAGCGCCGCAGCAGCTCGACGAGGATGTGGGCCTGATACCAAGCGTCATAGTCTGCGCGGTGGACCCGCTCGTGCTCCACCGGAGGCAGCGGCAGCAGAGTCTCCAGCGTCTCCTTGTTGCTGTCGAGCCAGTGGATGCCGAGCGCCCCGGTCGCCAAGGCCTTGGTATCCAACGCCTTGTAACCAAACGGGTTGGGCAGCTG
>DRPG01000004.1 GCA_011376105.1 Deltaproteobacteria bacterium | reverse complement strand
CGTCGTCGGCGGGCACGTACAGGCCGGGCTCTACCGTCAGCACCATGTTCGGCGCCAGCTCTCTCGAGCCCCCGTCCCGGGCGTAGGCGCCGACGTCGTGCACATCGAGGCCGAGCCAGTGGCTGGTGCCGTGCATGTAGTAGCGCTTGTAGGCCTCGAGCTCGATCAGCTCGTCGACGCTGCCCTCGAGCAGCCCAAGCTCGATCATGCCCTCGGTGAGCACGCGCACCGCCGTGTCGTGGATCTCCCCGATCCGCCCCCCCACCCGACAGCGCTCGATCGCCGCCTGCTCCGCTTCGAGCACGATCGTGTAGGCATCGCGCTGAGCGGGGGTGAAGCGGCCATCGACGGGGAAGGTCCGGGTGACGTCGGAGGCGTAGTACGACCACTCACAGCCCGCGTCGATCAGCAACAGCTGGCCTGGCTGGAGCACGTCCCGGTTGGTGACGTAGTGCAGGATCGTGGCGTTGGCCCCCGACGCCACGATCGGGGTGTAGGCGGGGCCGGTGGCGCCCGCCCGCCTCCAGGGCGCGAGCATCTCGGCCTCGATCTCGAACTCGGACAGCCCAGGGCGCGCCATCGCCATCGCGATCCGGTGCCCCTCTGCGGTGAGCTGAGCCGCACGCTGCATCAGGGCGATCTCGTCCTCGGTCTTGTGCAGGCGGAGCTCGTGCAGCAGCTTGCTCGGGTGGTGGAACGTCTGGGGGGACGTCAGGCCGTTCTTCCGCGCGGCCCGTGCGGCCTTGTTCACCGAGGCCATCACCACCGCGTCGTGGTCGGGATCCAGCGCGAAGGCATAGTGGAGCTTCTCGACGCCCTGCAGCAGCCTGGGCAGCTGCTCCTCTAGCTCATCCATCGGGTACGCCACGTCGGCACCGAACTGCTCCCGGGCGCCGTCGGGCCCGGGGCGGCGGCCGCTCCAGATCTCGGTCTGAGGATCCCTCGGCTGCACAAACATCACCAGCGGCTCCTCCGAGGGACGGAGGAACACCGCGACGCTGGGCTGCTCCCAGCCCGTCAGCCAGTACACGTCGGAGCTGGGACGATAGCGATGATCAGAGTCTCCGTTGCGGATCTGGACTGGCCCGCCGAACACGAGCACAGCCTCGTCTTCCGGGAGCGATCCGAGCAACTGGTGGCGATGGCGGGCAAAGTCGGGTCTGTCGGCCAAGGGTCCTCCGCAGGTCTGCGGGTTCAGGGTGGTGGAGAGGCTGCAGCGTCTGGTTGCAGATAGTCGATGAAGCTCCTATGTAGTGCGCCGAGGGTCGAACGGAACGGAGGTTGTTGAGGATGGAGAGCTTTCGCATCGATGGCGCGAGCGATCATGACTACACCATCCGTGTTGAGGAGGCCGGGGACATCAGCCCCGAGCTTGTCCAGACCCTGATCGAGATCGATCTGCAGACCTTCGCTGAGTCGACCTATTCTCCCTACACCGCGGCAGCGTTCCTGAAGTGTGGGCAGGTCTACCTGCTGCGGGCAGACGATCTCACGATCGGCACCTGTGTCTGCACCCGATCCTGGGATCGACCCAACGAGGCGATGATCCTCTCGATGGGGATCCGGCCCGGGTGGCGGGGGCGGGGCCTGGGGCAGCGCTTCGTGCAGGCGGTGATCGGCAAGCTCCGATCCCGGGGCCTGCGGAGCTGCTGCCTGCTGGTCGGAGAGGACAACCGCAGAGCGGTCAAGGTCTACCAGGATGTGGGCTTCGAGGTGGTCGAGCAGCGCGAGGTCGCGCCGCAGCACCACGACGTGCTGTTGCTGATGCGGATCGCCCTGGCCGACGACGCGGCCTCGGTCATCTCCCTGACCCAGGGCACCCCCAAATGACAGCAGCGCGGCCGACGTCGATCGTCGGAGCTGGCCCTAAGGAGGGTGCTCCGGGCGAGCTGCGCCGGCCGCTCGGTCAGCCCTTCAGGCCTGAGTCCGCCGATCCCTGCAGCTGGGTGGTGAGGTAGCGGTAGGCGTCGTCGACGCTGTCGGTGCGGTACACCAACCCAAGATCCTCCGGCGAGATCGTCCCGAACTCGGACATCACGTTCAGATCGAGGACCCGGCTCCAGTAGTCGGTGCCGAACAACACGATCGGGAGGGTTTTTTTGATCTTGCCGGTCTGGACCAGGGTCAGGGTCTCGAACAACTCGTCCATCGTGCCGAACCCGCCAGGGAAGATCACCAGCGCCTTGCACAGGTACAGGAACCAGTACTTCCGGGTGAAGAAGTAGTGGAACTCGAACGCCAGCTCTGGGGTGACGTATTTGTTGACGCCCTGCTCGAAGGGCAGCGAGATCCCGAGCCCGATCGAGCACCCGCCCTCGACATCGCTCGCGCCCCGGTTTGCGGCCTCCATGATCCCCGGCCCGCCGCCTGAGCAGATGACGTAGCTGCGGCCGTGGGTCAGGGCCAGGCTCCAGGCGGTGATGCGCTTGCTCAGCTCCCGGGCGTCGTCGTAGTACCGACCCATCCGGACGCTGGCCTCAGCCCGGCGCAGGGCGATCGCGGTCTCATCGCTGGCCGCCTCGTTGGCTGCGCTCCGTGCCTGCTCCAGCAGGGCCTCGGCCTCCTCCGAGGGCCTGGCCCGGGCGCTGCCGAAGAACACGACCGTGTCATGGATCCGGTGGTGGAGCAGGCGCTGTCGTGTCTCCTCGTACTCGCAGAGGATCCGGATGTGGCGGGCCGGCGGTGAGTTCAAGAACTCGAGGTTCTTGTAGGCTTTCTCAGGTATCTGGTTCATGGTGGATGCTCCAGCTCGGGCGACCGGGGCCGCTGCTCGAGGCTCGGGGAGGCTGCAGATCTCAGCCTGTTGTGCAGAGGACGCGTCGAGGGACCCGACATGGTGAGATGGTTCGACCACCGGCGCGATGAGCTGCACGGTGATCGGTGTGGAGGGGCGGACCATGCCTGCGATCCGGGCGGGCTGGCTCCGAGCGAAGGGGGCTGGGTGCTCCAGGAGGCGCCGACACACCCCACCATGGCTCCGTCACATCGGACCTCGTGAACGAAGACCGCTCGCGCCTCGCCCCCGGGCGCACCGCACCGACACGACCGCGCCCGCGGCGCACCTGCTCCGTGGTTGCCTGCACAGCACACCGCCCCGCCGCCCCGCCGCCCCGCCGCCCCGCCGCCCCGCCGCCCCGCCGCCCCGCCGCCACGCCACGCCAGCGGTGGGCGGAGGGCTCCGCCGGTGCAGGGGCTGCGCCGGGGCCGTCCCTGCGGGGGGGGACAGGGTGGGTCGGGAGCGCACAGGGGGTGGACCCGGCCACCCGGGTCCGCTCGAGCTGGACAGGACGTGGGGGCACCCTCGCCGATCACTCCGCGGTGAGCAGCGCGTCGAGATCGTCGAGATCCGGCACGGGGGTGGACGGAGGAGCCTCGGAGGATGGAGCCTTCTTGCGACGCTTCCGCTTCTTCGGGGGCGCCTCGTCCTCGGACACCAGCAGCGCGTCGAGATCGTCCAGCTCGTCCCGGGGGGGCTTGTGGGCGCCGCGCTGCTCGCCGCGGCGTCGCTCGCCGCGCTGCTCGCCGCGCTGCTCGTCGCGGCGTCGCTCGCCGCGTTGCTCGTCGCGGCGTCGCTCGCCGCGCTGCTCGCCGCGGCGTCGCTCGCCGCGTTGCTCGTCGCGGCGGCCCTCCTCGCGGGCGCGGCGTGGGCGCTTGCCCTTGCGCTCCCCCCGATCCCGGCGGGTCTTCCGATCGAGCTTCTCGTTGCGCTGCTGGATGAGCTCGCCGATCGAGTCGACCTCGCCCATCTCGGCGCGCCGCTGCCGATCCCACTGGAAGAACGCCCGCAGGGCTGCGGCGAGCAGCGCGTCGCCGTCGGGGCGCTCCCTCAGCGCCCGGACCGTGGGCAGGTAGGACTCGAACACCAGCGAGCCCATGGCGGACCGGATCTGCTCTGCCTGGCGCTCGACCCGGTGCTTCACCGCGGTGTCTGCGTCGGGGAGCTCCTTGAGGGTGAACTTCAGCCCGTGTCGGTTCTCCAGCGCGTTGCGGGTGGCTAGATCCATCCCGCCCACCAGGCTGATCGCCGTGCCCTGCTTGCCGATCCGGCCGGTGCGGCCGGTGCGGTGCAGGTACACCGAGGGATCCTGTGGGAGGCTGTAGTTGATGACGTGGGAGAGATCCGAGATGTCGATCCCCCGGGCGGCCACGTCGGTCGCGACCAAAAAGCGCACTTCGCCGGCCTTGACCTTCTTCATCACCTGGCTACGGCGCCCCTGAGACAGCTCACCTGAGAGCAGCTGGACGTCGAGGCCCTGCTTGTCGAGGAACGAGGCCACGGTGGCGGTGTCTTCCCGGGTGTTGCAGAAGATGATCGCCGACGCTGGATCCTCGAGATCGATCAGGTAGAGCAGGGCCCGGATCTTGTGGAGATCGGGGATGGTCTCGTAGAAGACGTGCTCGATGTTGTCGACGTTGTCTGCGTCGGTGGACAGCCGGATGTCTTCGGGGGTCTTGAGGTAGTTGTCGGCCAGGCGCTGGGTCTCGTCGGAGATGGTGGCGCTGAACAGCAGCACCTGGCGCCCGTCGGCGGTGGCGTCGAGGATCCGGCTGACGTCCTCGTAGAACCCCATCGACAGCATCTCGTCGGCCTCGTCGAGGCAGACCATGCTGGCGTTGGACAGATCGAGGTTCTTGCGGCGGATGTGATCCAGGATCCGCCCCGGGGTGCCGACGATGAGCTCAGCGCCCTTCGACAGCTGCTTCTCCTGGGGGCCCATCGCGAGCCCGCCGACCAGCACCGCGAGGTTGACGTCCTTGAACTTGGCGATGCTGCGGCACTCCTCGCCGATCTGTTGCGCCAGCTCCCGGGTGGGGGCGAGGATGACCGCCTGGGGCTTGCGGGTGCCCGCCTCGGCGCGCTCGACGATCGGGACGCAGAACGCTGCGGTCTTGCCGGTGCCGGTCTTGGCTCGGACCAACATGTCGGTGCCGGCCAGGGCCGCCTCGATGGTGTTGGACTGGACGGGGGTGGCCGTCACGTAGCCGAGGTCGGTGATGCCCTCGAGGACCTCCGGAGAGATGGGAAAGTCTGAAAAGTTCCGATCGCTCACGTAGTCTTCGCCCTCGGGGACGTGCTCGTCTTCCTCGGGAGAGGGTGTGGTGTCTTTGGCCATGTGAAGGGGAACTCCTGGAGCCCTGTGTGTTGGTGGGCCATGCTCAGAGGTGGGAGGTTCCCCCGTAACGCAGACCGCGCCCCCAAGCTCCGGTGGGTGCGCTTGTAGGCGCTATCTAGCACGCAGCAGCGCGGTCTCGATCCCGAGCCCCGGGCCAAAGGCTGCGAGCACGATGGGGGCTCCATCGGGCAGCGGAGCACCGGCGAGCACGTCCGCGAGGACGAAGAGCACCGAGGGGCTGCTCATGTTGCCGTGGCTGCGCAGGACCCGGCGGCTGGGCTGCAGCTGGTCCTCGGTCAGCGCCAGGGCACGCCCGACTGCGTCCAGCACCCTCGAGCCGCCGGGGTGGAGGCACCAGGCCGCGACGTCGGCACGCGACAGGTGGTTTCGGCTCAGCAGCGCGTCCACCGCAGCTCCAACGTGCTGTGCGATCCGATCCGGGATGGATGCATCGAGCACGATCGAGAACCCGGTGGTGTGCAGATCAAAGCCCAGCGCGTCGATGTGCTCGAGATCGAACCGGCTCTCGAAGTCGACGATCACCGGCCCCGGGCCCTCGGTGGAGACGACGGCACAGGCCGCTCCGTCCCCGAACAGGGACAGGGCCACCAGGTTCTGTGGCTCGGGCCGGGGCGCGAAGCAGGCGCTGCAGATCTCGACCGCCAGCGCGATCCCGGTGGTCCGGGGCCGCCTGGCGACGTGATCGGCGACGCTGCGGAGCAGGGGGATGGCGGCGTGGCATCCGATGCAGTTGAGGTGTAGCCGCTGCAGATCCGAGCGCAGCCCGTGGTCCCGGGCCAGCAGCAGATCGAGGCCCGGCGTGGCGTAGCCGGTGACGGTGGTGACCCCGACGAGATCGATCGCCTCCGGGGACAGCCCGCCGCCCGCGAGGGCCCGGGCCAGCGCCTCGCCCGCCAGGGCCACCGCGCCCCGGCGCCACGCGTCGTTGCTCTCGGTCAGGGTCCGGGGTTGGCTGTAGAACGTGGGGGGCACAAACAACCCCCGGCTCTGGATCGGGGAGGCGAGGAAGAGCCGATCGAGCAGGGGCGTGTCGGGCCAGGGGTTGAGCTGGTGGAGCTCCTCCTGGGTGTAGCGCCGCCGGGGCACGGCCCTGCCGATCGACACCAGGCGAGGCTCAGCCACGATCCCGCCACCGAACGCGCCCCCGCCGCGCCGCGCGCAGGCACACCCCCTCCCCCCGCAGCGCCACCCGGCCACCGGCGTCGATCCCGGTGACGTCGGCCCTCAGCTCACGATCCGTGGCCTCGATGGCCGAGGTGATCAGGCGCAGGGGCCCACCGGCGCTGCGGGTGTAGGTCCAGCGATCCGCGCCGGTGGGGAGCCCAAGCCAGCCGGTGCCGCCGTCGGCCCGGGGGCGCTCGGCGAGCGCGCAGAGCAGCTGGTGGGCGCCATCGATCGCCCCGGCCACGGCGGTGATCCCCCGGGCGGGGAGCAGATCGGCCTGAGCCAGGTGATCGCCGTGGGTCTCGACCAGATCGAGCACCCGCCAGGTGGGCCCGTGGAACAAGAGATCGGGGCGGTACAGCGCGTCAGCGGGGGCGGCGTCGCGCAGGGGCTCGGGGGGGGCGGTGTCGGCCGGCGTCGGGCTGAGCCGCAGCCGGGCGGTGCACACCGGGGTGCCCCCGACCCGGACGGTCGCCACGCTGATCCGATCCCCCCGGGCCCCGGGCGCTGGAGACAGCTCGAGCTCGACGTCGTCCCGGGCACGATCGACAAAGGTCGGAGCGTGGATCCTGAGATCTTCGATGCACCAGGTCTCCCCAGGACCGTGCACCATGCCCGCGGCCTCAAATAGCGCCGAGACCCACACCGCGGCGGGGACCAAGGGCCTGCCCCCGACCTGGTGATCGGCCAGCGCCGGATCCAGGGGATCGAGGGCGATCCGGAGCACAGCCCGCGCCCCCCCCCAGGCACGGGCCGAGATCAGGGGCCAGCCCGGCGGCTGGATCGAGGGTAGCGGCTGGGCCGAGACCAGCACGGTGCCCTCGACGGAGCTTGTGATCAGCCTGTGGAACACCCGGGCGCCGGGCTCGATCCCCAGGGGGCGGATCCCACGGGAGGCGAGCAGTCGCAGCAGGGCCGGATCCGCGGCCATGCCGACCCCCCTCCACGCGGTCCAGGCCACCGCGAGGCTCCGGCGGGCGGTGGGGTGGACCAAGGCCTC
Organism: Deltaproteobacteria bacterium; assembly: GCA_011376105.1. Classification (GTDB taxonomy): domain Bacteria; phylum Myxococcota_A; class UBA796; order UBA796; genus DRPG01. The sequence continues at coordinate 1,892 of DRPG01000004.1, read as the reverse complement.
GAGCGCTGCGTTGGCTGCGCCGTACAGCGCCTGTCCGGGGTTGCCCAGGTGGGCCACCAGCGACGAGAAGCTGCACCACAGCGCGGGGGCGTCGGGCTCGGTCGCGGCCATCAGGTTCTGGGCGCCGATCACCTTGGGACCCCACACCCGCTCGAGATCGGTGGAGGTGGCGGAGGCGACGGGCGCGTCGGACAGCACGCCGGCGGCGTGGAGTATGACGTCGATCCGCCCCCAGCGGCTGCGGATCTCGGCGGTGGTGCTGGCCACGGCCGCGGCATCGGTCACGTCGCACGGGTGGTAGCTCGCCTCGATCCCGGCCGCGCTCAGCTGCTCCAGCGCCGGCAGGGCCTCGTCGGGGCTCCGGCGCCCCAGCAGCGCCACCCGGATCTGCAGCGCGCTGAGGGCCAGCAGACAGGGCAGGACGATGCCGCTGCCCCCAGAGACGAGCCACACGCTACCCGACAACTCAGCCCCCGAGGCGCCCGGCTCGAGGAGCAGGTGCTCTAGGGTGGCGGACCCGTGGGGGGTGATCACGATCTCAGGGGGGGAGGCCTGTGCCCAGAGCTGGCGCTCGATCGCCTCGGGGTCGACCGCACCCCGGACCCAGAGCAGCCGCAGCGGACGCCCCTGCTCCCGGGCGAGGCTCCGGAGGAAGCCGGCCGCAGCCGCAGCGGCCGGATCCCCCTCGGGGAGCACAGCCACCAGCGGCTGCGTCGCTGCGATCCGGCCGCGCTGCAGCAGGCGCTCCAGCTCCGCACGGGGATCAGAGCCCCGCTCGATGTACAGCACGTCGCCGGGGCCCTGCGGGTCCTGCGGGTCCTGCGGGCCCTGCGGGTCCTGCGGGCCCTGCGGGTCCTGCGGGCCCTGCGGGTCCTGGGAGGGTCCGGGCAGGAGCCGGTGGGTGGGCACCCCCAGCACCGCCTCGGGCTCCACCGCCGGCGGACCCCCCGAGGCTCCGGGCCCGGGCTCGATCGACAGCCTGCGCTCGACGTGGGCCACCAGGGAGCGCAGATCCGCGCTGGCGAGATCGGCGTAGTCCGTCTCAGCGGTGGTGAACCCCAGGCGCTTCTCCAGCAGGGCGAGGATCTCCATCTTCCGGATCGAGTCGACCCCGAGATCCGCCTCGAGATCCGCGCCCTCGTCGATGTGCTCCGCTCCGTAGCCGGTGACCTCGCAGATCGCCTCGACCACGTGATCGCGGAGGCTCGCCGGGGCCCGGGGCCGTCGGTCCGGCTGTGGCCGCTGGTCTGGCTCCACCGGCGGTCGGTCCGGCTGTGGCCGCTGGTCCGGCCGCAGGAGCCCGCTCAGCGGCCCCGGGCCCCCAGCGGACACGCTCCCGCTCAGCTCCCCTCCGGGGCCTGGATCGAGCTCCCCTCCGGGGCCTGGATCGAGCTCCCCTCCGGGGCCTGGATCGAGCTCCCCTCCGGGGCCTGGATCGAGCTCCCCTCCGGGGCCTGGATCGGGCAAGGCAGCTCCCCGGCTCCCGGGGGCTGGCCCGGGGGCGGTGGGCCCCGGGGCGGCCACCTCCGCGCCCGATCCCTGGAGCTCGGAGAGCGCGGCCGCGAGGTCATCGCTGGCCAGGGCCCTGAGCAGCTGCTCCCGAGCCTCGAGGTAGGCACCCTGCAGCGCTGGGGTCGCGAGCGCTGCGATCCGCAGATCCTGGACCATCCGGGCCGCCGCCCCCCGATCGGAAGGGCCGACAGGCCCCGCTGAGCGCTCCTGGGCCCTGTGGAGGGCCTCTGGGGCCCTGTGGAGGGCTTCTGGGGCCCTGTGGGTCTCTGGGGCCCTGTGGGTCTCTGGGGCCCTGTGGAGGGTCTCTGGGGCCCTGTGGGTCTCTGGGGCCCTGTGGAGGGTCTCTGGGGCCCTGTGGGTCTCTGGGGCCCTGTGGAGGG
>DRPG01000003.1 GCA_011376105.1 Deltaproteobacteria bacterium | reverse complement strand
GGCGGCAGCGGCGGGCTGGCCCCCGGCGCTGCACTCGAGATCCTCGAGCACCACCGCCTCGAGACTGCGGGCCACCTCTTCACCGCTGGCGAAACGTTCGGCTGGATCCCGAGCCAGCAGCCGCGCGCAGATCGCGTCGAGCCCGGCGGGCAGTCCCGGACGCAGGCTCGAGGGTGGCGGCGCAGGCGTCTGCACCACGCTGCGAGCCAGTTCCTGCACGCTCGCCCCCTGGTGGGGCCGCTGACCGGTGAGCATGCGGAAAAGCACGACCCCCAGGGCGTAGAGATCGGAGCGCGCATCTCCGCTCGCGCCGCGCCAGCGCTCCGGTGCGACGTAGGCCGGCGTTCCGAGAAAGGTGCCCGGCTCCTCGTCGTCACCGCTGCAGCGGGCGAGCCCGAAGTCGGCGATCTTCAGACTGCCGTCGGCTGCGATCAACAGGTTGGCGGGTTTGATGTCGCGATGGACGATGCCCTGACGGTGGATCGCCGCCAGTGCCCGGGCAGCCTGGCAGGCCAGGGCCACCGCCTGCTCGACATCCAGCGTGCCCCGACGCTCGAGCAGGGTCTGGAGGGAGTCGCCATCGACCCGCTCCATGACGATGAAGCTGCGCCCCTGCTGGCGTAGCGTGTCGAGCACCCGCAACACACCAGGGTGGCCGATGCGGCGCAGCGCGGCGGCCTCGCCCCCTCGGGAGCCATGGGCCGCAGACTCGGAGATTTCCTTGATCGCCACGTCCCGGCCATCGATCAGGTCGCGACCGGCGTAAACCACGCCACTGCCGCCCCGACCCAGCTCGGAGAGGATCTCGTAGCGACCGACTCGTTTCATCCCGCTCTCCCGGCACGGCACAGCTTGCCCGGAGTTCGAATATAGGCAGACAGGAACGGGAGTCGGCCCGCTCCGAAGGGGCGGACGAGGACAAAACAACTCGGTTGTCGGCGGCGGGCCGGAAATCGGCCTCAGGCAGCCTCGGCCTGTTCCCCCTCGCTGCCCGAGAGGATCCAGCGCCTGGCGGCGTCGAGCAGCCGATCGGTCTGGCTCTCGCCGTCCCGCAGGGGAAGCGCCAGCTCCTTGTCGGGCTCGATGCCCTTGCCGCTCCAGGCCAGACCACCCGAGGTGCGCATTTCCCGCGTGGTCAGCAGTACGCTCCCGCCGGCCTGCAGATCGATCATTTCGGGAACGCCGGCCAGGCCGTAGGTCTTGCGGCCACAGCTCCGGGCGTGGCGAGTCTCCACCAGCAACGCGGCGAGAGCCTCTCCGACCCCGGCAGTGCTGGAATCGGTGAGAACGAAGAGCGCTGCGGGCAACTCCACGGTGGGCGACGCTCCGGCGACGACACGCTGATCGCTGCCGCCCCGGGCGACGAGTTCCAGACTCGCGCCGGCGGGCAACAGCCAGCCGCCGAAGCGCTGGATCAGGGACGGATCCACCGCCACCGCTCCCCGCAGGTCGACCAGCAGGGGGGCTCCGGGGTGGGCTGCCAGGATCTCCGCCAGCCGGGCGCCGTCGGAAGCCGGGTCGATGCGATCGAGATCCCGCAGGCGCAGGTGGATCACACCGCCTTCGAGCACTGCCAGCTCGGCCGCAGGCGCCGGAGCACCGGCGCCGAGGGTCAGCGTCACCTCTTGCAGCTTGAAGGTCGAGCCGTCGAGGATCTCCAGTTCGATGGTCCGACCTTCCTGGCCCGCCAGCAGGCGGGTCAAAAGCGACCAGGGCAGGGTGCGGGTCGGTCGCCCATCGATCCGCCAGAGCTGGTCCCCCCTGGCGAGCCCCGCCTGCTCGGCCGGTGAACCTTCATCGACGCGAACCACCACCGGAATGCCACCCGACTGCAGCACTTGCAGCCCGGCGCGGGCCGGACCGACAGGGGCCGCCATCAATTTCTCGTCCCCCTCCGAGAGAT
>DRPG01000002.1 GCA_011376105.1 Deltaproteobacteria bacterium | reverse complement strand
GGGTGGCCGGGCTCGCTCGACCGCTATCCCCGCGACAACCTCACGAAGCAGCACGTCTGACCGAAGCGTCCGGGGAGGGCACGGCCCTGCTCGGGGCGACCGACGGGCTCGGCGGAGCGCTCGGGGAGGGGCGACGCGGCTGCGGAGGGGCGGAGGCCGGGCTCGGCGAGGTGTTCGGGGAGGGGCGAGGCGTCGGCGGAGGGGCGACAGCGAGCGCTGGGCGTGGGCAGGCGGGCGGGAGGGGCTGGCGGAGGACCTCCGTGCAGGGGCGAGGGCTGCAGACGCTGGGGGGACGAGGGCTGCAGACGCTGGGCGTACGGCGCTTCGTCCCACCTCCCAGCGCCTCGTCGCCAGCCCCGGGAGCCCCGCCCCGCCGTCGTGAGGCTCGGGAGCCCGACGCCCCAGTCTTGTCTTGCCCTTGGGCCGATGTAGCGCCCGATCGGCGGGCTGATCGCGACGCAGTCGGGATCGGTTCCCTCCGGACACCCCAGGATCCTCGGCTCCAGCACGATCGCGCCTGTCATCGACGCGATCCGCGCGCGCTCCACATGCGGAGAGAGCGCGGCGAGAGAGCGCGGCGAGAGAGCGCGGCGAGACGAGGAGATCGCCGGACAGGCCCCACCGAGCCCGACGACGGGGCTCAGATCGGCCCCCACGACGTGATCACCCTGTGTCTACCGTCGCTGAGGTGGGGCCAGCTCCCGGGAGCTACCTCAGCGAGGGGGCTCGGCCTCGGGGAACACGAACCGCTGCGCCCAGGCGCTCAGCGCTTCCTGCGTCAGCTCAGCCGGCCCCATGATCTCCAGCTGTACCCGCGCCAGCGATGAGCAGCCCGACACGATCCACCGGATCGCGCCGTCATCACCTGCGGACTTGTGGAACGTGGCGACCCAGCCCGGCGCTTCGACCTCGCCGAGGGAGCGCAGGGCCCAGCTATCGGGCACATCCGGGGCTGGATCACAGCCCCCGAGGGGCTCGCGGGTCACCTCCAGCTCGAGCTGATCGCCGTCGGGGATCGACTCGAAGGCCAGCACGACTCGATCGGGACGGAGCCTGGGTGCTATGGGGCTCCACAGCGAAGACGGCAGCGCGGCCCAGCCCCCGCCGGGGAGCGGCAGGCTCCAGCCCGGGACCAGGCTGGGGGCGATGGTGCGGAAGAACGCGGTCGCGTCTTCTTCGTCGGCGCGGGCCCCGTACTGGCCGGGGCCGACCACCATGGCCAGATCCCAGCCTGCGTGGGTCAGCCACATCGCCTCGATCCGCCCCTCGCGCTGGCCCGGGATCCTCACCCGGTACGACGCCCTGCGCCCGGGCTCCAGATCCCGGAGCGGGGTGCGGCGGATCGGCCCGATCCGCTTGATCCCGGCGTCTCCGGTGATGCTGGGCAGGAACCAGGCGTCCTCGCCGTCGGTGTCGGGCTGTTGGCGGCGGAAGACCAGCGCGTAGCTGCCATCGCTGCGCTCGGCCACCACCGTCTGGCTCTCCCCCGTCCAGTGATCCAGCCAGGTCGGGCCCGCAGGGGGCATCTCGAGCCACACCGACAGGCCCGCACAGGTCCAGCTCTCCTCGTCGGACGCGGCCCTGGCCTCGGTGGTGCCCGGCTCCCCGAGGCGGCGATAGCCCTGGAGGCAGGACTCGAAGGGAGGCAGCGGCGGCGCAGGGGCGGGCTCCACCGACCACAGGCAGCGCACACCGTGTAGCTGACCTTGCGCGCCGGGCTCCAGCTCACGGGAGCCCGGCGCACGGACCCAGGGCCCCCCCGGGCCCCCGACCCACTCCCCGATCTTCGTGGGCAGGTGGGCAGGGACCTTGATCCCCAGGACCTCGATGTCTTCGGGGGTGGGCAGCCAGCGCCCCTGCCAGCGACAGAACGCGTCGGCCTCCTCGAAGGGGACCTGGACCAGGGTGGCGCCACGTCGACCCTCAGCGGTGGACTGGTGGGGT
>DRPG01000001.1 GCA_011376105.1 Deltaproteobacteria bacterium | reverse complement strand
GTGCACACCCGGGATCTGCAGCCGCTCCCGTCCGACCCTCGCCTCGAGCTCGACGTCGGTGTCGAACCAATCCTCGATCGCCCGCTTTCGCCTGCTGGTGATCACCAGCAGCTCCTCCACCCCGGCCTCGATCATCTCCTGGACGACGAGATCCATCGCTGGCCGATCTACGATCGGCAGCAGCTCCTTGGGCACGACCCGGGTGATCGGTAGGAACCGCGTCCCATACCCAGCTGCCAGGATGACGCCCTTGACCATGTCTGCTCCTCCGCCGCTCTCCCCCCTCTAGCTCGCCTCGGGGCCTCGCCACGCCTCGAGGATCTCCCGGTATGGATCACGCTGGGCCAGCGCACCGGAGCGCACCTCGGCGGCGACGTCCTCCAGGAAGGTGGAGGCGGCGTGCTCCCCGGCCCACATCCAGCCATAGGCGGGGCCGGCGAACAGGGCGGTGCACCGCTGCAGGGTGCGCAGCAGTGCCTCCTCCCCTCCGTCGTGGTGATCCAGCATCAGATCCACCGCGTAGGCCCGTCGCTCCCAGTGGGCCCGGCGGGTGCGCAGCAGGGGCAGGGGCAGCAGGGCGTAGCTTAGGTAGAACGCAGCGCCGTGCTTGGCCTGATCCAGCTGGTGGACCAGCTCATGGGCCAGGATCCGTGCGAGCTGATCCCGCGGGAAGCGATCGGGGGAGCCGGCGAGGTACACCCGATCGCCGATCACCATGGTGAACGCGGTCATGAAGTCCGGGATCACCGGCCGCAGCACCAGCCCCAGGCCCCGCACCCAGGGCACGGTGCGCTTGTCGACGATCTCCAGATCCGGGCGGTGCCTCCGCACCAGCGAGAGCATTCGTTCGAGCTTGGCCATGGCGATCCGGTATCCTGAGCCATGCGTCGGTGATCCGCCCGCCGGATCCGGTCCCGCCGGCGGGCCACGCGGGGGATCGATCCGACGAGCCCAGATGGATCCGGCGTCGTGCGGAGGACGATGTTGCTATGCTCCATCGCCAGGGGAGGTCGGCTGTGTGGTGGACGGTGAGCGGTGTGATCGGGGCCCTGGGGGTCGGCCTCGGAGCCTTTGGAGCCCACGGGCTCAAGGACGCGATCGGAGACCCTCACCTCCTCGAGGTCTGGCAGACGGGGGCACGGTATCACCTGATCCACACCCTGGCGCTGTGTGCGGTGGCTGCACACCCCCGCCCCCCCCGCTGGGCCGGCGGGCTGTTCGTCGCGGGGATCCTGCTGTTCAGTGGGTCGCTCTACACCATGACCCTGACCGGGAGCTCCTGGCTGGGGGCGATCACGCCGCTGGGGGGGATGTGCTTCATCGCCGGGTGGCTCGTGCTGGCGTTCGCGCCACGCACGGCGTAGGGTCGAGCCCATGTTGAGCATCTACCTGGCCGCCCTGGGGTTTGGCAGCAGCCTGATCCTGGTGTCGCTCTTCTTCGGTGGCGGAGACAAGGACTTCGACAAGGACGTGGACGTCGATCACGACGTGGACGTGGACGCGGACGTGGACGCGGACGCGGACGCGGACGTGGACGTGGACGCGGACGCGGACGCGGACGTCGACATCGATCACGATCTAGACGCTGAGGCCGAGGCTGAGCTGGAGGTCGATAAGGACGTCGATCTGGCCGGGCACGCGGCCCAGGGCATGGAGAGCGGCTCCGAGGCGCTGTGGATCCCGTTCTTGTCGATGCGGTTCTGGACCTTCGGGATGGCCACGTTTGGCCTGGCGGGCACGCTGTTGACGCTGCTGTCCGTGTCCTGGTGGCTGTCCCTGGCTGTGTCGGTGCTGGTCGGGGTGGGGCTTGGGATCGGAGCTGCGTGGTTCTTCCGCCAGCTCAAGCGCGACACGGTCTCAGGGGACACGACGCTGTCTCGATTCGCTGGAGAGGAGGCCCGTGTGCTGTTGACCGTCCGGCCCGGCGGGCAGGGCAAGATCGTCGTGGAGACCCTCGCGGGTCGAGTAGAGATGCTGGCCTCGACCCGCGATCGGGAGGCGATCGAGCGAGGCAGCACTGTCATCATCGCGCAGGTCCGGGGCGGCGTGGCCGACGTCTCGTACCTGCCGGACACGCCTGCGGGATCGCAGGCACAGCACACCCGGGCTGCGCAGGCGCAACAACGCGCCAGCAAGGAACGTAGTGGTGTATAGACTACGGCCTGAAACGGGAGGCCCCCTTGCTGCCTGAATTCGCGTTCCTGTGCGTTGGTGCCGGCGCGGGACTTGCGCTCGTGATGCTCGTGTTCGCCGCCAAACAGTTCTTGTTTGTGGGGCGCCCCAACGAGCTGTTGATCTTCTCAGGTCGCCATTACCAGCTGCCCGATGGCTCCTCCGTCGGCTACCGCGTGGTCCATGGCGGGTTCGCCTGGCGGATCCCGGTCCTCGAGAAGGTCGATCGGATGGAGCTCACCACCATCCCCATCGAGCTCAACGTCACCAATGCCTACTCGAAGGGAGGCATCCCGCTCGCGCTCCACGCGATCGCCAACGTGAAGGTCAGCTCCAACGCCCGTAACTACAACAACGCCATCGAGCGCTTCCTCGGCCGGGATCCGGGCGAGATCCGGCAGGTGGCGAAGGAGACCCTCGAGGGACACCTCCGCGGGATCATCGCCCAGATGACGCCGGAGGAGGTCAACGAGGATCGGCTGAAGTTCGCCGGCGCGCTGGTCGACGAGGCCGGAGAGGACTTCGAGAAGCTCGGCCTGACGCTCGACACCCTCAAGGTCCAGTCGGTCAACGACGACGTGTCCTACCTCGACAGCATCGGGCGGGAGCGCCTCGCCAACGTGCTGGCGGCCGCTGAGATCGCAGAGTCCACCGCCAAGGCCGACGCGGAGGAGGCGCAGGCGTCCTACATCCGCGAGGGTGAGGTGGCCAACGAGCGCGCCGAGACGGTGATCAAGCAGCGGGAGAACGAGCTGCGTCGCCGCAAGGCCGAGCTCGAGGCCAAGGCCAAGTCGGAGGAAGAGCGCGCCGAGCAGGCCGCGCTCGCCGCCCGGGCCCGGGCTGAGCAGCAGCTCCAGGAGATCCGTGCCCGCCTCGAGCACCTCCGCCTGGCCGCCGACGTGGTGCTGCCCGCCGAAGCCAACCGGGAGGCCTCAGAGCTCCGGGCCCGGGCTGAGGCGGCCCAGATCGCCGCCGACGGTGAGGCGATGGCCAAGGTCCTCGATATGATGCGACAGACCTGGATGCGGGCCGGCAGCGACGCCAAAGACATCTTCCTGATCCAGCAGCTCGAGACCGTGCTGGGCACCGTGACCGAGCGGGTCAAGCAGATGGAGATCGGGCGGGTGACCCTGCTCGATGGCGGCGACGGCAGCGCGCTGCCCCAGCACATGGCGGCTCTGCCCGCCACCGTCGGGGCGGTGCTGCGCGAGCTCACCGAGACCACCGGCATCGACGTGACCGGGATCCTCGCGGGCTCCGATCGCCCGAGCAACGAAGACGACGACACCGACGAGGGCCTCCGGCGGCGCCAGCTGGCGGCGCGCCAGGCCATGACCACGAAGGAGGTGCGCTGATGGAGGTCGTCCTCTCAGTCCTGGGGGTGCTCGCGGTCGTCGGCGTCTCCGCCGTGACCGCCGCCGCGGGCCTCGCCCAGAACCTGCTGTACATCTGCGAGCCCAACGAGGTGCTGATCTTCAGCGGCCGCCGCCGCCGCACCGAGGACGGCCTGCGGGGGTACCGGATCATCAAGGGGGGCCGCGGCTGGCGAGTCCCGCTGATCGAGCGGGTCGACAAGCTCGATCTCACCAACATGATCATCGAGGTCGAGGTCCGTGGTGCCTACTCGAAGGGCGGGATCCCGCTGAACATTCAGGGCGTGGCCAACATCAAGATCGCAGGCCACGAGCCCACCCTGGGGGCGGCGGTGGAGCGCCTGCTCGACAAGCCCCGCGACGAGATCGTCCAGATGGCGAAGGACGTGTTGGAGGGCAACCTCCGCGGGGTCCTGTCGCGGCTGACCCCCGAGGAGGTCAACGAAGACAAGCTGGCCTTCGCTGAGAAGCTGCTGGAGGAGGCCGAGCACGATCTCGGACGCCTTGGGCTGCTGCTCGACACGATGAAGATCCAGAACGTGTGGGACGAGCGCGGCTACCTCGACAGCATCGGGCGCAAGCAGTCCGCCGACATCATCAAGCGCTCCCGCATCGCGGAGGCCAAGGCCAAAGCCTCTGCGATCACCCGCGACGCCGACAACCGCAGGCGGGCCCGCCTGCAGCAGGTCGAGGCCGAGGAGCAGATCGCGGTGGCCCAGGCTGAGCGCCGGGTGGCCGACGCCCGCACCCGCTCCACCGCGATGGTGGCCGAGCAGCACGGCCAGGTCGAGGCCCTGATCGCCAAGGCCACCGCCGCGCTGGAGGCCGAGACCGCCCGGGTCGAGCAGGTCAAGCTCCAGCTCAAGGCCGACGTGATCGAGCCCGCCAAGGCCGACATGGAGGCGGGCATCAACGAGGCGAAGGGTCGCTCGGCGAAGATCCTCGAGGAGGGCCGCTCTACGGTGCAGGTCCTCGACGAGATGATCACCGTCTGGCAGCAGTCGGGTGGCTCGGCCCGGGACATCTTCCTGATGCAGAAGCTGCAGAGCGTGATGAAACAGCTCGTCAGCACCGTGGGCATGGTCAAGGTGGACCAGATCACCATGCTGCCCCCCGGTGAGGGCGGCGGCGACGCCACCCGCAAGGCGGTGCGGATGGTGGAGGAGCTCAAGGGTGCGCTGGGGGTCGATATCCCCAAGCTGCTCGAGGCCGCCATCGAGACCCGCCCCAAGGGGCCGAGCAAGGATCTGTAGGTCCGGACAAACCCTCGGGCCCACGATCAAGGCCCGTAGGCACCCGCCGCGATCCCGCCGCGATCCCGCCCGGCTTGATCCCGCCGCGATCCCGCGCCGGCCTCCGTGGGCCGGCGTGGGCGTGCAGGGTCCTCCGATCGGAGCTGGTCGGGGGCTGGCGGGTCTAGCGGAGGGGGTAGGATACTGGGGAGACCTCGGAGGTTCCCCTGGAGCAGCTGCACGGCAACACCACCGGCCTCAAGTCCCAGCAGGCCCGCGCGCTGCGGGCGCTGTACAACCGAAGGGTCGAGCGAACCCAGTTCGTCTCGCCTCCCCTCGCCCGGGCCCTGACTGAGGCGAGCCGCGACACAGGGCGGCGTGTCGGGCTGCTCATCGATCGCCTGGGTCGGGTGGATCGGGTCGTGGTCGGGGACGCTCACCGGGTCTTCCTCCCGGATCTCGGGCCCCGGCGTGCAGGCGCTGCGCGCTTCCGTGGGGTCCGGCTGTTGCTCACCAGCCTGCGCCCCGAGGGGCTGACCGAAGACGATCTCACCGATCTCGCCCTGCTCCAGCTCGACGCCGTCGCCACCGTGCAGGTGCTCGACGACGGCCTGCCCGGCGGGCTCCAGGTCGCGACCCTGCTGCCCCCCGGCACCGACGCGATCCATCGGATCGAGACGATCCCCAGCGTCCACCAGTGGGACGAAGACTGGGCGGCGTCCATCGCCGATCTCGAGGCTCAGTTCGCCCGGGCTCCACAGCTCCAGCGGGTCGAGGGGTGCGAGCGGGCTATCTTGGTGGCGGTCACCACCGGAGACGCCGAGGACGCCCGCCGGGGGCTGCGGGAGCTGGGGCGCCTGGCCGACACCGCGGGTCTGGAGGTGGCCGATCGGGTGCTCCAGCGCCGGCGCAAGCTCGACGGGCGCACGGTGGTGGGGCAGGGCAAGCTGCAGGATCTCATCGTGCGCTCGATGCACCTCGGCGTCGAGGTGCTGATCTTCGATCGGGAGCTCTCTCCCTCACAGCTGCGCAACATCGCCCAGACCACCGAGCTCAAGGTGCTCGATCGGACGCAGCTGATCCTCGACATCTTCGCCCAGCACGCCAAGACCCGGGAGGGCAAGCTGCAGGTCGAGCTGGCTCAGCTGCGCTATCGCATGCCCAGGCTGGCGATCATGCCCACCGCCATGTCCCGCCTCACCGGAGGGATCGGGGGTCGGGGGCCAGGCGAGACCAAGCTCGAGATCAACCGCAGGCGGGCGCAGGAGCGGGTCACCCGCCTCGAGCGCCAGCTGCGGCAGCTGTCCCGCAGCCGCACCACCCGTCGCTCGCGGCGGGAGCGCAGCGGGATCCCTGTGGTCTCCATCGTGGGCTACACCAACGCGGGTAAGTCCACCCTGCTCAACCGGATGACCCGCAGCGAGGTGATCGCAGAAGATCAGCTGTTTGCAACCCTCGATCCAACCACCCGGCGGATGCGGTTCCCCGAGCAGCGCGAGCTCGTGCTCACTGACACGGTCGGCTTCATCGAGGATCTGCCAAAGACGCTGGTCGCCGCGTTCAAGTCCACCCTCGAGGAGCTCGAGGAGGCCGATCTGCTGCTGCACGTCCTCGATGCCTCGGATCCAGACGTCGCCCACCACCTTGACGCGGTCCAGGGGGTCTTGGCCGAGCTGGGGCTGGAGCACACGCCGCAGATCTTGGTGTGGAACAAGGCCGACGCCACCGATCCAGTGGTGCTGCGGGAGCTGCTGCAGGGTCCGACCGGGCCCGCGATCGATCACATCGCGGTGAGCGCCATCAGCGGCGAGGGCCTCGACGCGCTGGTGGATCGGATCGAGCGCCAGCTGTTCCGCCGGGGCGCCGCCCAGGCCCATCGCCAAGCCGACAGCGATCGCGTGGAGTCGGCGTGAGCGTCCTCCGGTGTGGCCTCGTCCCGGGGGGGCCCGGGATCCTCGGGATCCTCGGGACCCTCGGCTGTGGGGGCTCTGGGCTGGGCTCTGAGCCCCGGGGCGGGCCCCAGCTGCAGCCTCCGATCATCGAGTCCCTGTCGCTGGACTGTGACACCGACGGGGGGCGGTGGCTGTTGCAGCTGGAGGCCTCGTCGTGGACTGGTGGAGCGAGCTCGTTCTGGACCCTGGACGGCGCCTACATCGAGCAGCACGCGATCGATGCGATCGCCTACGCCGAGGACGGGACGGGGGAGTCGCTGGAGCTGTCGATGGGGATGGTGTCCGACTGGCGTCAGGCGGGCCCCTTCGTCACGGCCTTCACCTGCGCCGAGCCGGTCGATGTCCTCGTGGTGCTCTATGATCTCGACGATCGACAGGTCGACTGCCGCGTGCTGGGGCCCGATCCCCAGCGGTGGGCGGCCCTCGACGTGCCCTCCTGCGATCGGATCGGGAGCGAGCCGACAGCCCGATGACCACGCTGTTGGCGCCGGGCTCCCCGATCGGGGCCGCGTGGGGGCCGCCGCGGGCTATGTCGCGGGGCTGGCGTCCCCCAACGACAGCTGCCTCCCCCTGAGCCCGGGGCTGTGGGTGACGGTGGCTGCGTGCGCCGGAGCGGTCCAGCTGGGGCTGATCCGGTCCCCGTGCACGTTCCTGAGCGTGCTGCGCAGGCCCGCCTGGCCCGTCGTCGCGCAGGCCTGCCCCGGCGGCGTCGGCCTCGGGCCCGTCGTGATCAAGCTGTTTGGTCTGATGGTGGGGATCTGATCCCCTCAGGGGGCGCTCCGGGAGCGGGCGGCTCCGGCGCTCCGGGAGCGGGCGGCTCCGGCGCTCCGGGAGCGGGCGGCTCCGGCGCTCCGGGAGCGGGCGGCTCGGGCACCACCGGCACCCGGCTCGCGCCCTCCACCGGATCGACGTGGTGGCCCCTGCGGCGGGCCACCACCTTGGTCAGCTCTGCTCCCCACAGCAGGATCCCCGCGGAGTAGAACACCCAGAACAGCAGCAGGGCCAGGGAGCGGGCGGCGCCAAAGGCGCTGCCCATCGCGGCGGTGGCGATGACCCACCCGATCACCTCCTGCCCGACGGTGAGCAAGGCGGCGGTGGCCAGGCCTCCGATCAGCGCGTCGCCCAGCGGGACCCTGGCCTCGGGCAGGATCTGGTGCAGCGCGCTGCACACCAGAGCCAGGGTCGCAAAGGTCAGCGCTGCCTTCGAGCGAGTGATCAGGGGGCTGGTGAGCCCCTCGGGCAGCGCTGAGAGGTGAGGATCCACCATCCCCTCCACCACCCCCAGGGCGGTGGTGCCCGCCAGCGACAGGAGCAACAGCAGCACCATCCCCAGCAGCAGGCTCAGGGAGATCAGCCGCTTGATCAGGAACCGTCGGAGCCCCGCCCGCCGTCGGACCCCCCAGACCCGGTTGAGGGCCTGCTGGGCCTGGGCGAGGATCATCGTGGCGGCGAACACCAGGATCCCGATCCCTCCAAGGCGGGCCAGGGGGCGCTCGCTCCCGGTGCGCCGCACCTCCCGCAGGATCAGGCGCGCCTGTTCCCCGACCGGCTCCCCGAACACGTTCTCCAGCAGGATCGGCGTCTGGGCTCGGGCCAGCTCCGGCTCCACCAGGAGGCTGGCGATGTCGACCACCAGGGCCAGGATCGGAGGGAAGGAGAACAGGGTGAAGAAGGCCAGCGATCCCGCCAGCGGGACGCAGTCATCGTGGATGAACTCCCGGAACACCTCTGCGATCAGCCGCCACCCGCCCCGGGAGAGCCCGAGCAGCCACCTCATGGGCCGATCGCCATCTGCACGCCTCCACCAGCGGTGTAACCAAGCCCGGCCGCCCGGGAGCCGCAGCGCTCGAGCCCCGCCCGGGGGGGCCGCCGCACCGGCCGATGGGGCCAGCCCGGCCGCCCGGGGGCCGCAGCGCTCGAGCCCCGCCCGGGGCTGCAGGAGCCCCCGTGGCCCCGCGTGGTGGGGTTGTGGCCCCGCGTGGTGGGGTTGTGGCCCCGCGTGGTGGGGTTGTGGCCC